>CAMDAN010000035.1 GCA_945888535.1 Bordetella parapertussis | reverse complement strand
AGCCAAAGCGGGCGCGAACAGTGCGCGTGACCAACTCAGCAGCAACCAAGCCCTCACCGATGGCACCCGCATTGAAACCCACCCTGGTGTGATGGCGGCGTCAGCCAAAGTGCACGAGGCATTTTTAGCTCTACACCGCACAACTTTGCCCGCGCCTGTGGACGGCTTTGTGGCCAAGCGCACCGTGCAACTCGGGCAAAGGGTTGCCGCTGGCACGCCCTTGTTATCCGTGATCGCGCTCAATGAAGTATGGGTAGACGCCAACTTCAAAGAAGTCCAACTGCGAAATATCCGCATTGGTCAACCCGTGTTGCTCACCGCCGACGTCTACGGAAAACGGGTGGAATACAAAGGCACGGTGTCTGGCTTAGGAGCGGGAACAGGCGCTGCCTTTGCCCTCTTGCCCGCGCAAAACGCCACGGGAAATTGGATCAAGGTGGTGCAACGCGTTCCTGTGCGCGTGGCACTTGACACCGCTGAGGTTTTGAAAAATCCGCTGCGGGTGGGCTTATCGATGGAAGCCACGGTCGATGTCACAGACCAAAGCGGGAAATCATTGGCCGATGCACCGCGTGCTGCATCACAGTTGCGTACCGAGGTGTATGCCGAATTAGATGGCCAGGCCAGTGTTGAAGTGCAACGCATTATTGCAGCCAACGTCGGTAAGAAACAGTAATAAAGCCAGAACATGAACGCTCCGGCCCATGCCCCCTTAGAGCCTCTGCAAGGCTCAGCCCGACTTTGGGGCACGATCGCTCTCTCGGCGGCGACCTTTATGAACGTGTTGGACTCATCGATTGCCAACGTGTCGCTGCCTGCGATTGCGGGTGACTTGGGCGTGAGCCCCAACCAAGGCACCTGGGTTGTGACTAGTTTTGGTGTGGCTAACGCGATTGCCGTTCCTCTAACAGGGTGGTTGTCGCAACGCTTTGGACAAGTGCGTTTGTTTACGATGAGCGTTTTTTTGTTTGTAGTCACCTCTTTGCTTTGCGGGCTCGCGCCCAATATGACGACCTTGATTGCTATGCGGGCGTTGCAAGGCTTTGTGGCCGGGCCGATGATGCCGCTGGCACAAACGTTATTGCTTTCGAGCTACCCGCCTGCCATGGCAGGACTTGCCATGGCGCTGTGGGCGATGACGACTTTGGTGGCGCCCGTGATGGGCCCATTGCTTGGGGGGTGGATCACCGACCAAGTGCACTGGGGTTGGATTTTTTATATCAATGTGCCGGTGGGTCTCATCGCTGCCTTCATTACTTGGACCATCTTCAAAAAACGCGAAACCCAGCGACAAAAATTGCCGATTGATACGGTGGGTCTGACGCTCTTGGTTTTGGCCGTGGGTTGCTTGCAAATCATGTTGGACCGCGGCAAAGAACTTGACTGGTTTCATTCCAGTGAAATCATCGCCTTGGGTCTGGTGGCGCTGATTGGTGGCGCGTTTTTTGTGGTCTGGGAACTCACGGACAAACATCCGGTGGTAGACCTCAAACTTCTCAAGTTGCACAACTTCAGAATAGGCTCGATTTGCTTAGCGATTGCCTACAGCCTTTTTATTGGCAACTTGGTCTTGCTGCCGCTTTGGTTGCAGCAGTTCATGGGTTACACCTCTACCCAGGCGGGTATGTTGCTCGCGCCGGTGGGCCTGTTCGCGATTATTTTGTCACCCTTGGTTGGTAAAAATATTCAGAAATCGGACCCGCGCGTGCTTGCGACCTTTGCGTTCATCATGTTCTCTGTGGTTTTGTTTATGCGGGCGCATTTCAATACCCAAGCGGACTTTGCCACCATCATGCTGCCCACCATCGTGCAAGGTATTGCCGTGGCTTTTTTCTTTATTCCGCTTTCTACCATCACGCTCAACGGCATCCCACCGCATTTGATGGCATCCGCCTCAGGCTTGTCGAACTTCATGCGCATTGTGGGCGGCGCATTCGGCACCTCCATCACCATCACCTTATGGCAAGACCGCGCAGCGGTTCACCACGCTGAGCTGACCGAGCTTCTCACGCGCAGCAACCAAGCGGCCAACAGCGCCCTAGCCGGATTTGGCAGCATGGGGATGTCCCAAGAACAAGGCCTTGCTAGCATTAATCGGATGGTCGATCAACAGGCTTTTATGCTCGCATCCAACGATATTTTTACCGGCTCCGCGCTGATCTTTTTAATCCTGATCCCGATGATTTGGTTTGCTAAACCAGTGACTTACCAAAAACCGTAATACGCAACCAAACCCCTCCAAAGTGAACCGACTTCACGACCCATGCGCGTCTGTCCAGCTTTCGCCGTCGCGTTGGCAGCCAAATGCACCATGACCAATTTTTGCGATGGATCCACAAAAATCGATTGTCCGTACACCCCCAAGAGAGCAAATCGGCGCTGTTGCCCAGGAAAAGTCCACACTTGGTAGCCATATCCATAGTACGGGGTCGCTTTGTTGGGAGCAAAAGCTTCGGGGTGGCGACGCCAGTCGGTGGCTTCCAACACAAAGTCTTTGGGTAATATTTCCCCTAAGTCAGGTCGGTCGGGGCGCATACCATCGTTAGCCAACAGCATGCCCAAACGGGCATAGTCTTGCGCAGTGGCGTTAAAGTTTCCGCCAGCACGCTCTAGCCCATCCGCGCCCGCACGCCACAGACCCGAAGTTTGTGCGCCCATGGGCTGCCAAAGCCGGTGCTCGAGGTAGGCGCTCAAGGTTTGCCCTGTCGCTCCGCGCATCACCAAAGCCAACATATCGGTTTCTGCGCTGGCGTAATTGAACAACTGCCCTTGAGGATGAAGACGCGTTGTGATCACCTTGGCGCCAGCCGCCGCCCCACCGTTTTGAGCTGCTGCCCCATAGCGCGCTAGGTCGTCACGGCCGTCGTAAAGCTCTTCAAACTTAGCCCCTGAAGACATTCGCAGCAAGTTGCGAATCGTGGTTTCGCCGTAAAGTGTTCCAGCCAATGTTGGGGCATACACCTCTGCTTTATCGTCAAGAGACTTAATATGCCCTTCTCTCGCTGCCAATCCAATGGCCATTGCAGTAATGGTTTTGGCCATGGAGTTAGATAAATAGCGATGCTCCGCCGTGCGTCCGTATTGATACCGCTCAACCTGAATCACACCATCTTTGATCACCAGCAAAGCCATTGCGGGTTGGCGTTTGAGGTAGTCGTCGACGGTTAAGCCTTGTTGACCGTCTACGCTCCAACGGTAGGCCGGCTCTTGGGCCACCTTTGTCAGTTCGAGGGGCTTCGCAGCAGGCTGCATCACATTGGCAACCCCACCAAAAATCCCCGGGATTTCGGCATGGTGTGTAAATGAACCCACACGAACACAGCGATCCATAAACCAAGTGCGGGAAGTACCTACCGGATAGCCATTTTCTTTGCAAAGCTCCGCTTCTTCGGGCTCGGCATGCGCCACCAAGCTGAGGGCCAGAACAAAAAGCAAAAGAAATGCATTTAGGATTTTCATGCCAAAAATTATGGCACGCGTGTCACAAGAAGCGCAAGCTGACCCTTGCTGTAGAGATACTATTCAAGCGCATTACTAAACCTTCCGTGACATCACATGACAGCCCAATCAACCCTCAACCAAGCACTGATTCTGTCCAACGGCATTCGAATCAAAAATCGCCTTTTTAAGTCGGCCATGTCCGAGGCCTTGGCCAGACGCGACGGCGCGCCATCGCCGGAGTTGGTGCGCTTGTACAGCGCGTGGGCAAGCGGGGGAATCGGCTTATGCGTCACGGGCAATGTGATGATCGATGCCCGCGCCGTGGGCGAACCCGGCAACGTGGTGATTGAAGACGCCACGCATTTAGTGGAGCTGCAAAGCTGGGCCAAAGCCGCAACGGCCAACAACACCCAATGCTGGGTGCAACTCAACCACCCCGGAAAACAAGCCCCCAAAGGGCTGAACCGTGAAACAGTGTCGCCCTCGGCCGTACCCTTTCGATCCGACTTGAAAGCGTTCTTTGCCACCCCTCGCGCTTTAGAAGACAGCGAAGTCCGCGCACTGGTTCAACGCTTTGGAATGGCAGCAGGCGTGGTCAAGCAAGCGGGGTTTTCGGGGGTGCAAATCCATGGAGCCCACGGATATTTGGTCAGCCAATTTTTATCACCACACCACAACACCCGCACCGATGCCTGGGGTGGCACTGCGCAAAAGCGCAGGCATTTTGTCTTGGAGGTGTACCGCGCCATGCGCGAGGCTGTTGGGCCCGCTTTTCCTATCGGGATCAAACTCAATTCCGCTGACTTTCAGCGCGGCGGATTCACTGAAGAAGAATCGATTGAGACGATCCGCGCCTTGGCCGATGCGGGTATTGATTTGATTGAAATTTCAGGCGGAACCTACGAAGCGCCCGCGATGACGGGCGTTAAAAATCACGCACCGTCAGAGAAAAAAGAAAGCACGATTCAGCGAGAAGCCTATTTTCTAGAGTTCGCAGAAAAAGCCCGCCAAGCCGTGCGAACGCCTCTAGTCGTTACTGGCGGTTTTCGCAGCGCCCGAGGCATGGCCCAGGCGATTGATTCGGGCGCTGTGGACATGGTCGGAATTGCCCGCATCATGGCCATCGAGCCTGATCTGCCATCGCGACTTCTCGCTGGCAACCCAGCGCTTCACACTGTCAAGCCGCTTCGCACTGGCATCAAGGCGATTGACAAGATGGGGCTGTTAGAAGTGAGTTGGTACACCGGCCAACTCAAACGCATCGGGCGGGGCGCGCTACCCAAGCCCCATGAATCGGCGCTGTGGGTATTTGCAAAACAAGCGTTTCAGATGGCCCTGGCTAGCAAAAAGAAACGCCCGCCCACCAAGCTGCGGGCCAACTAAACCCAAACCCGCACGGCCTTAAATCAAGGTCACGCCGGTTTTGGATTGCAACATCTCGCGGGTGACTCCGGGCGCCATCTCCACGACTTTCAATCCGGCGGGGGTCACGTCCATGACCGCCAAATCCGTGATGATGCGGTCCACCACGCCCACGCCCGTCAAAGGCAAGGTGCAATGGGGCAAAATTTTGAGGTCTTCGCTGCCATCTTTTTTCTTGGCTACATGCTCCATAAGCACGATCACGCGCTTGACGCCAGCGACCAAGTCCATCGCCCCGCCCATGCCTTTGACCATCTTTCCGGGAATCATCCAATTGGCTAAATCGCCCTTTTCACTGACCTGCATGGCGCCCAAAATACTGAGATTGACTTTCCCGCCGCGGATCATGGCAAAGCTATCGTGGCTGCCGAAAATACTGGAGCCCTTGATCGTGGTAACCGTTTGTTTGCCCGCATTGATCAAATCTGCGTCCACTTCTGCCTCGGTTGGAAAGGGACCAATCCCCAACATGCCGTTTTCACTTTGCAGCCACACTTCTTTGTCCGCCGGGACATGGTTGGCAACCAGCGTGGGAATCCCAATTCCCAGGTTCACATAAAAACCATCTTCTAGTTCATGGGCCGCGCGGGCGGCCATTTGGTCTTGACTCCAGCTCATATTCAAACTCCCGATGTTTCTGTGATGGTGCGTTTTTCAATCCGCTTTTCTGGGTTGGCGTTGAGCACCAAGCGGTGCACATAAATGCCAGGCAAGTGAACCTGGTCTGGTGCGATCTCGCCTGTTTCAACAATTTCCTCCACCTCGACCACCGTGATTTTTCCTGCCATCGCCACTGCGGGGTTGAAGTTGCGGGCCGTAAAGCGAAATTGCAAATTCCCCGATTTGTCCGCACGGTGCGCTTTCACCAAAGCCACATCAGGAATCAGCGCCCGTTCCATGACATAGGTTTCCCCATCAAATTCGCGCAACTCTTTCCCCTCAGCCACGATGGTGCCTACGCCGGTTTTGGTAAAGAAGGCAGGAATGCCTGCGCCGCCAGCACGCAGCTTTTCAGCCAAGGTGCCTTGCGGCGTGAACTCCAACTGCAACTCACCCGCCAGGTATTGCCGCTCAAACTCTTTGTTTTCCCCGACATAGCTGGAAATCATTTTTTTGATTTGGCGGGTTTCAAGCAACTTGCCCAAACCAAAACCATCGACACCTGCGTTGTTGGAAATGGCCGTCAGGTTTTGAACGCCGCTGTCGCGCAAAGCATCAATCAAAGCCTCTGGGATGCCGCACAGGCCAAAGCCACCAACGGCCAGCAACTGCCCGTCTTTAACAATGCCTTGAAGTGCCGCGGCGGCACTGGGATAAATTTTGTTCACTGCGCTGTACTCCGGTTAATGGGATAAAACTTTGAGGTCGTTACCTTGGGCTACGATACTACGTAATTTAGTACGTAGTTTTTCTTACATGGACATTGACTATCGCCAAGCCTTTGACCTCGCCCCCGTGGGCTTGGCGCTTTCGCGCAACCGCGCCATTGTGGACTGCAACGCCCATTTGTGCGAGATGTTTGGCGTCTCACGAGACCAACTCTTAGGCCAAAGCTTTCAAGTGCTATACCCCAGCGCCGATGAGTTTGAGCGCACCGGCGAGCGCATCGCGCCCATCCTCAACCGCAGCGGCAGTTACGCCGATGACCGCATCATGCGCCGCGTGGACGGACGCTTCAAAGGCGAGGCATTTTGGTGTCACGTGACGGGCCGCGCCTTAAACCGCAGCGCTCCCCATGAAGCCGGCATTTGGAGTTTTGAAGACTTGAGTGAACGCCGCCCGGTTAAAGCCGAACTCACCGCTCGCGAGCGCGAAGTCGCAGCCCACCTGATGCAAGGTCTTACCTCTAAACTGATTGGGAAGTCTTTAGATATCAGTCACCGCACGGTTGAAATTTACCGCGCCCGGTTGATGCGCAAATTTCAAGCCGCCACCACGGCTGAGTTGGTCCACAAATTGTTAGGGGGTTAGCTATGTTTTTTTCATCTTTATTTACGAATTTTCACTATGCCAAGCCTTGAAGAAAAAACGGCCCATCGGCTCACCGAACTCGAAATCAAAGCCAGTTTTACCGAAGACTTGCTCGACAAACTCGACCAAACCGTGATTCGCCAACAAACGCAGATCAACGCGCTCATTAGCGAAATCCTTCACCTTCGACAGCAACTGAGCAACCCGCAGAATGAATCACAACGTAACCTGCGTGATGAGTTGCCGCCGCATTATTAATATGCTTAACAACGCTTTCCTTCATTTAATCTCTGGGCTGACCGCTGCGTTGTTGGCGGGTTTATGCGCTGCGCAAACGGTTCAACCTGAATTTCCCAGTCTCGTTTCAGAAAAAAAAGGGGTGCCCACCCAAACCTTCGCCATCGCATCGGCAAACCCTTTGGCCAGCCAAGCCGGGTTGGAAATTCTTCAAGCCGGCGGAAGTGCGGTTGATGCCACCATCGCTGTACAGATGGTCTTGGCCTTGGTTGAGCCCCAAAGCAGCGGCTTAGGCGGCGGTGCTTTTTTACTGCACTTTGATGGCAAAAAAACCCAAGCCTTTGACGGCAGAGAGACCGCCCCGTCGGGCGTCACACCCACGCTCTTTCTTCAAAGCGACGGCAAAGCCATGCCATTTAAACAGGCTGTGGTGGGCGGGCGCTCCGTAGGCACCCCCGGCGTGCTGCGAATGTTGGCACTGGCCCACGAGCAACACGGCAAGCTGCCATGGGCGCGTTTGTTTGCGCCTGCCATCGCTTTGGCAAACAACGGGTTTGCTGTCAGCCCACGGATGGCAACGCTGCTCAAAGCGGAAACGGCGTTGAAAAACGACCCCTTTGCTGCGCGTTATTTTTACGATACCAACGGCCAAGCATGGCCCGCCGGGCACCCACTGCGCAACCCAGAGCTGGCAACCGTTTTACAGGCTATTGCAAACAAAGGCAGTGACGCTGTCATGGCCGGTGAGGTTGCGCAAGCTATGGTTCGCGCAGTTCAAAGCCATCCGACCAACCCCGGCGTCTTGAGCATGCAAGACTTGGCACACTACCAACCGATCGTGCGAGAACCGCTCTGCATACGCTACCGCGTAGAAAAATCGCCCCAAACAGCAGGTGGGAATTACCGTATATGCGGGATGCCGCCACCAAGCTCAGGCATGGTCGCTATCGGACAAATTTTGGGAATGTTGCAACATACAAAGGCACACTTAGAAACTTTTGACCAAGGCACTCCTAGCAGCGATTGGTTGCACTTTTACACCGAAGCCGCCAAACTGGCCTTTGCAGATCGGGCCCAATTTATTGCTGATCCCGCATTTGTAGCCGCGCCCGGAACCGACTGGAACAGTTTGCTTGAGCCCACGTATTTGGCGCAACGCGCTGCGAACATCAAGGCTCAAGGTCCTGCCATCAAAAACGTGCAGCCCGGAAACCCCGGTGCGGTGAAGGTCAGCTACGCGCCCATGCCCGACCAAACCGAGTACGGTACGTCGCATCTATCTATCGTGGATCGCTTTGGAAACGCGGTGGCGATGACCACGACCATTGAAGATGCATGGGGCGCGCGGGTGATGGTGAACAGAGGGCTGGGGCTGGAAGGTGGTTTTTTACTCAACAACCAATTGACGGATTTCAGTTTTACTCCAACCAATGCGGACGGGTTACCGATTGCCAACCGGGTTGAGCCAGGCAAGCGTCCGCGTTCGTCCATGTCGCCGACCTTGGTTTTTGACGCTGACACCGGTCAACTTTTGATGTCTCTGGGAAGCCCGGGTGGGGCACTCATCATTCACTTCACTGCCAAAACGCTTTACGGCGTTCTCAATGGGGACCTGAACGCCCAAAGCGCCATTGACGTTCCTAATTTCGGAACCCTGGGCGGCCCGCTTTTTTTGGAGCAAAACCGCTTCCCAAGTGCAACCGTTGAAAAGTTGCAAGCGCTCGGCCATGACGTCATTCAAATACCCATGCCCAGTGGATTGCAAGCGATTGCACGAACCCCAAAGGGCTGGTTTGGTGGAGCCGATCCCCGACGCGAAGGGGTGGTGCTGGGCGATTGAGCGACCCGCCCCACACCGCGCACTTCTACAATCTCTCCATGGCGATCCCACAAACTTTTATCCAAGAGCTCATCGCTCGCGCTGATGTGGTGGACATCGTGGGAAGGTACGTCCAGCTTAAAAAAGGGGGCGCCAACTTTATGGGCCTGTGCCCGTTCCATGGCGAAAAGTCACCGTCGTTCTCAGTGAGCCCGACCAAGCAGTTTTACCATTGCTTTGGCTGCGGAAAAAATGGCAACGCGATCAGCTTTTTAATGGACCACGCCGGCATGACGTTCGTTGAAGCCGTCCACGACCTGGCCCAGCAATACGGCATGCAAGTGCCCGAAGACGAAGCCTCGCCCCAAGACCGCGCCCGCGCCCAAGAACAACGTGAAAAACAGCACACGCTCAACACCGTACTAGAAAAAGCGGGCGAATCGTATCGACGCCATCTCAAAGAGGCCCCGGTCGCAATTGCCTACCTCAAGGGCCGCGGCCTCTCTGGCGAAATTGCAAAACAATTTGGTTTGGGTTATGCCCCAGAGGGCTGGCGCTCGCTTGCCAGCGTCTTTCCCCAATACGATGACCCGCTCTTGGTGGAAAGCGGCTTGGTGATTAGCAACGCCGAAGAAGGCGCAGAAGAAAAACGCTACGACCGTTTTCGCGACCGGGTGATGTTTCCGATTCGAAATATCAAGGGGGAATGCATTGGCTTTGGCGGTCGGGTGCTGGGCGATGAAAAACCTAAATATTTAAACTCCCCCGAAACGCCGGTCTTTAGCAAAGGTCGAGAGCTCTATGGCTTATTCGAAGCCCGCGCCCATTTGCGTGATATGGGCTATGCGCTGGTGACGGAAGGGTATATGGATGTCGTGGCGCTGGCGCAGTTGGGGTTTCCCAACGCGGTGGCCACTTTAGGAACAGCTTGCACCAACGAACATGTTCAAAAACTCTTTCGCTTCACGGACGCAGTCGTTTTTAGTTTCGATGGCGACAGTGCGGGCCGCCGCGCCGCTCGCAAAGCGCTCGATGGCGCCCTGCCCTTTGCCACCGATGTGCGCAGCATCAAGTTTTTATTTCTGCCGGCAGAACACGACCCCGATAGTTTTATCCGCGCCCATGGCGCTGACGCATTTGCCACTTACATCACGCAAGCCACCCCCCTAAGCCGCTTTTTGGTTGAAGCGGCCAGCGAGGGTTGTGACCTCAACACCGCCGAAGGACGGGCGCATTTGTCCAGCAACGCCAAGCCCTTGTGGATGCAGCTCCCCGAGGGCGCGCTCAAACTTCAACTGCTCTCCGAGATGGCCGATATGGTGCAACTCACCAGCCGCGAGCTCAGCGAACTGTGGATGCCTTCTAACCCCAGCACACGCAAACCCAGCAAAGACAACGCCAAACCCTACGCCCCCCGCGCGGCAAGCCCCCGCCCCCGCATGGGCGTTCGGGCGCAACCGGCCAGCCGCGCCGACCACGCGACCCGAATTTTGCTCGGTCAGAGCCATTTATGGGAAGCGCTCTCTGGCGAAGACCACAGCATGCTGTGCGAACTTCCCGAGCCGCATGGGCCTTTTTTTGTTTGGCTAGAGAGCCAGCTGCATGACCATGGGCCGTTGACCTGGAGCGCCCTGCGCGAAGAGCTCACGGGCCAGACTTTCGAAGCGCTGGCGCTGCGCTTGATGTCGGGCCCAACCCAACCCGGAGAAAACCAAGACGAGGCAGCGCCGGAGTTGCGTGACCTGCTGGCCCGGATGCTGATTGAGCGGCTCAAGGACCAAGAAACCCAAGCCATTGAGGCTTCAGCGAGCGATCCCACCGCTTTGCAACGCTACCGCGACCTTCAAACCCGAAGAAAAATACTGGAACAACAGCAATCTGCAGGTATAATCCGAGATTAGTTCGGCAAGAGCGACAGCAACACCTCCGGTTTAGGCCACCCCGTGACACCGATCACCATGGCCACCACACCGCAAGGATTGCACCCCAAATGTTCGCCCCTACATCTTGCCTTTTTCGTCTCCGTTGCGTCTCTGTTCCCCTTGTTCGTTTGCCGTCTTGCCCTTAGTTTTGCCTGGCTTAACTGAGAAGCTCGCTGTCCTTTCCTGTGTATTTTTGTTGTTTTGAGGTTTCCCTATGCCTTCTGCCAAATCTGCCAAGCCTGTCCAGTCCGCCAAGAAAACTGCTAAAAAAACTGCAGTCAAGCCTGCGGCAAAGCGAAAAGTAGTGGCCCCTAAAAAGGCAGCCCCTGCGCCCAAAAAGAAAGTTGTTCCTGTGCCCGTGTCGAAATCCAAAGTCGCTTCAAAAGCCAAAGTTCCAGCTAAAACCGTGGCCAAGCCTGTCGCGAAATCTTCCGCCAAGCCGACCGTAAAACCTGCGGCCAAGCCGCCCGTTAAAGTCGCCGCCAAAGTAGCGGCTAAGGTCATTGCCAAGGCCGCGCCTAAAGCGATCGCTAAACCCGCTGCAAAAACCCCAGCCAAGGCTCCGGCAAAAACGCCGGTTAAAGCCGCTTCTAAAGCCGCAGCCAAACCAGCCGCAAAGCCCAGCAAAAAAACCAAAAAATCAGCCGGTGCGTTGAACGATCCGGATATGGCGGACATTGAGGCTGAACTCGAAGCCGAGCCCGTAGCCGTCGCACCCGGTGAGAAGGTTAAGCCTTTGCGCATGAAAATCAGCCAGGCCAAGGCCCGGGCGTTGATGAAAGAATTTGGACTCGAGCAAACCATTCTTTCCGAAGAAGAAAAGGTCAAGCGTGAAAGTGCCTTTATTGAAATGGTCAAGCTCGGACGCACCCGCGGCTACCTGACCCACGGCGAGATTTCAGACCACTTGCCCGGAAAGTTAGTTGAGGCTGAAATTCTTGAAGTCGTGATTGCCCAACTCAATGACATGGGCATTGCGGTGTACGAGCAAACGCCAGACGCCGAAACCCTTTTGATCAACAACAACGTTGCCACTGCGGCAACGGAGGCCGAGGCTGAAGAAGAAGCGGTTGCGGCGCTCTCAACCGTAGACAGCGAATTTGGCCGAACCACCGACCCTGTTCGCATGTACATGCGCGAAATGGGAACCGTCGAGTTGCTCACCCGTGAAGGCGAAATTGAAATTGCCAAACGCATTGAAGGCGGCTTGATGGCGATGATGGAAGCCATCTCTGGCTCACCCGCAACCATTGCGGCCATCTTGAGCCTGGGCGAAGAAATCCGCGAAAACAAAGTGGTGATCACCACCATCGTGGACGGCTTCTTCAACCCCAACGAAGCCGACGATTACGTGGCCGAAGAAGACTTTGACGAATTCGACGCCGATGACGATGATGACGGCAAAGGCGGCTCCAAAGCCCTGACCAAGAAGCTGGAAGAACTCAAACGCGAAGCCTTGATTCGTTTTGACAAATTACGTGATCTGTTTGAAAAAATGCACAAGATTTACGACAAAGAAGGCCACGGATCACCCAGTTACGTTAAAGCACAAAAAATGCTCAGCGAAGAATTGATGACGATTCGCTTTACCGCCAAACAGATTGAAAAACTCTGCGACATGGTGCGCGGCCAGGTGGACGACATTCGCAAGAAAGAACGCGAACTGCGCCGCATCTTGGTCGACAAGTGCGGGTACAGCCAAGAAAACTTTATCTCCGACTTCAGCGGTCGCGATAAAAATGGCAACCGCGTTGCCAGCCAATTGCTCAACCTCAAGTGGATTGAAAAACAAGCCGCTGCTGGCAAGCCTTGGAGCCCGGTGATGGCGCGCAATATTCCGCCAGTTCAGGACATCCAGCAGCGCTTGATTGACTTGCAAACCAACGTGGTGGTGCCTTTGGATCAACTCAAAGACATCAACAAACGCATGAACTCGGGCGAAGCCAACTCACGCGCAGCGAAAAAAGAAATGATCGAGGCTAACTTGCGTTTGGTCATTTCGATTGCCAAGAAATACACCAACCGGGGCTTGCAATTTTTGGACTTGATCCAAGAAGGCAATATCGGCTTGATGAAAGCTGTGGACAAATTTGAGTACCGCCGCGGCTACAAATTCTCGACCTACGCGACTTGGTGGATTCGCCAAGCGATTACCCGCTCAATTGCCGACCAAGCCCGCACCATTCGAATTCCGGTGCACATGATCGAGACCATCAACAAGATGAACCGCATCAGCCGCCAGCACTTGCAAGAGTTTGGTTTTGAGCCCGATGCCAGCGTCTTGGCCGAGCGCATGGAAATTCCTGAAGACAAGATCCGCAAGATCATGAAAATCGCCAAAGAGCCGATTTCCATGGAAACACCGATTGGCGATGATGATGACAGCCACTTGGGTGACTTCATTGAAGATGGCGCAAACACCGCGCCTATGGAAGCTGCCATGCAAGCGGGCTTACGTGATGTGGTGAAAGACATCTTGGATAGTTTGACGCCTCGCGAAGCCAAAGTTTTGCGTATGCGCTTTGGTATCGAGATGGCCAGCGACCACACCCTTGAAGAAGTAGGCAAACAGTTTGACGTAACGCGCGAGCGAATTCGCCAAATTGAAGCCAAGGCCTTGCGCAAACTCAAGCACCCCAGCCGCAGCGATAAGTTGCGCAGCTTCACGGACACCTTGTAAGGCATGGCTGAGTCTGCGCATTACGTCTTGGCAGGCGTCATGGGCTGGCCCGTGGCGCACTCGCGCTCGCCCCTTATGCATACGCACTGGATTAACCAGTGCGGTTTGCGGGGCGCTTACGTTGCCTTGGCGGTTGCGCCTGCCAATCTGGAAACCGCTTTGCGTGGCCTTCCTGCCCTCGGCTTTGCCGGTTGCAACCTGACGATTCCGCACAAAGTCGCAGCGATTAAAATTGTTGACCGTGTCGATCCACTTGCCTTGCGTATCGGCGCTATCAACACTATCGTGGTGGAGGCCGACGGCAGTTTGACGGGGAAAAATACCGACGCTTTTGGCTTTATTCAAAGCCTGCGCGATGCCCAAACGCATTGGCGTGGGGATGCGGGCGTTGCGGTCGTTCTTGGTGCTGGCGGCGCAGCGCGGGCGGTGGTTGCGGGCTTGTTAGATGCGGGCTGCCCCGAGATTCGACTCTGCAACCGCACCTTCGTCAATGCCCAATCCTTGGCTGCCGAATTTGGAACGCGTGTTCATGCGATAGCTTGGCAAGAACGCAACCAGGCCTTGCGCGGTGCCGCCGTGTTGGTCAACACCACTAGCCAAGGCATGCAAGGCGAAAGCGCCCTCGATATCTCTCTTGACGCATTGCCCCTCACTGCGCTGGTGAGCGATATTGTGTATGTGCCTTTGCAAACGCCTTTGCTCCAAGCGGCCCACGCCAGAGGTAACACCACCGTCAACGGCTTGGGCATGCTCATCAATCAAGCCCGCCCTGCGTTTGAGGCTTGGTTTGGCGTTCTACCCAACGTGTCGCCCGAGCTTCAAAAGGCGTTGGAAAATACTTTGCCGCCTGTAAAAATTTAATCACCTTTCAACCTAAATCCATCCAAGGAAAAAACCCATGCACACATCCAACTCTGGCCTGCAATACGAAGACACCACCGAAGGCACGGGCGATGCTGCAGTCGTCGGTAAAAACGTAACCGTTCACTACACCGGCTGGCTTTTCAATGACGGCGTTCAAGGCGCTAAGTTTGATTCAAGCAAAGACCGCGGCGATCCCTTTGTTTTTCGCTTAGGCGCCGGCATGGTGATCCAGGGCTGGGACGAAGGCGTTGCCGGAATGAAAGTCGGCGGTGCCCGCACTTTGATCATCCCTCCTGCTTTGGGCTACGGCGCACGGGGCGCGGGCGGAGTTATTCCTCCTAACGCTACCTTGAAGTTCGACGTTGAACTCTTAGGCACCTAAAGGCTTTAACGTTTCGCTGTTGTTACGCTTGACGCCCTTGAAATAGCGCGGGCGCACCCCATTTCTTCTTTACCTTCTTTTTTACGCCGAATTATTGGTATTTTCATGTCTGATCAAGCCCCCGCCCCTTCTCCATCCGCTGAATCTGAAAACCCCGAGATGCCTTTGGACACGGATCCTTTGGCCCTTGCCTTGGCAGAACTAGCCGCTTTGCAAGCCAAAAGTGCCGAATTAGCAGACCAATTTTTACGCGCCAAGGCCGACGCTGAAAACGCCCGCCGCCGCGCTGAAGACGATGTGTCTAAAGCCCGTAAATTTGCGGTTGAAAATTTCGCCGAAAGTTTGCTGCCTGTGGCTGACAGCTTGGAAGCGGGTTTGGCGATTGCCGACGCCACCGTCGAGCAAATCAACGAGGGGGCGCAAGCCACCTTGCGCCAACTCACCGCTGCCCTTGAACGCAACAAAGTGATAGCCATCAACCCCGCTGCCGGCACCAAATTTGACCCGCACCACCACCAAGCCATCAGCGTGGTCCCCGCCGAGCAAGAGGCCAATACGGTGGTTGGCGTGTTGCAAAAGGGCTACCTGATCGCTGACCGCGTGCTGCGGCCCGCATTGGTGACCGTTGCGGCCCCCAAATAACCTTATTTTTTAGGGTTGAGGCCTTGAATTGGGCCGTTTGGGCCCTATCTCTTTTACATCTAGTTTTTTTGAATCAGCAGGAGTTTCATCATGGGAAGAATCATCGGTATCGACTTAGGCACCACCAACAGCTGTGTGGCCATCATGGAAGGCAACACTGCCAAGGTCATTGAGAACGCCGAAGGCGCTCGCACCACGCCTTCAATCATTGCGTACCAAGAAGACGGCGAAGTATTGGTCGGTGCGTCCGCCAAGCGCCAGTCGGTCACCAATCCTCGCAATACCCTGTATGCGGTGAAGCGCTTGATTGGTCGCAAATTCAGCGAAAAAGAAGTTCAAAAAGACATCGATCTGATGCCTTACACCATCGCGGCGGCTGATAACGGCGACGCGTGGGTTGAAGTGCGTGGCAACCGCATGGCTCCCCAACAGGTCAGCGCTGACATTCTTCGAAAAATGAAGAAAACCGCCGAAGACTACCTTGGCGAAGAAGTCACTGACGCGGTGATTACCGTCCCCGCCTATTTCAACGACGCACAGCGCCAAGCCACCAAAGACGCCGGTCGTATTGCCGGCTTGGACGTCAAACGCATCATCAACGAGCCAACGGCTGCTGCGCTGGCGTTTGGCCTAGACAAAAACGAAAAAGGCGATCGCAAGATCGCCGTGTATGACTTGGGTGGCGGAACGTTTGATGTGTCCATTATTGAGATAGCCGATGTCGACGGTGAAAAACAATTCGAAGTTTTGTCCACCAATGGTGACACCTTCTTGGGCGGCGAAGACTTTGACCAACGCGTCATTGACTTCATCATTGCCGAATTCAAGAAAGACCAAGGCGTTGACTTGAGCAAAGACGTGTTGGCTCTGCAACGCTTGAAAGAAGCCGCTGAGAAAGCCAAGATCGAGCTCTCTAGCAGCGCCCAAACCGATATCAACCTTCCCTACGTGACAGCGGATGCCTCAGGTCCTAAACACTTGAACATCAAACTCACCCGCGCCAAGCTGGAATCTTTGGTTGAAGAGTTGATCGAGCGCACTATCGCTCCTTGCCGTACCGCTATCAAAGATGCGGGCGTCAACGTAGCTGATATTCATGACGTGATTTTGGTCGGCGGTATGACCCGTATGCCCAAGGTACAAGAGAAGGTGAAAGAGCTCTTTGGCCGCGAGCCTCGCAAAGACGTGAACCCCGATGAAGCCGTGGCCGTTGGCGCTGCGATTCAAGGCCAAGTTCTATCCGGTGACCGCAAAGACGTGTTGCTTTTGGACGTCACTCCACTGAGCTTGGGTATTGAGACCTTGGGTGGCGTGATGACCAAAATGATCACCAAGAACACCACAATCCCTACCAAGTTTGCCCAAACGTTCTCAACGGCCGATGACAACCAACCCGCCGTAACGATCAAGGTATTCCAAGGTGAGCGTGAAATGGCATCAGCCAACAAATCGCTGGGCGAGTTCAACCTCGAAGGCATTGCGCCAGCAGCGCGTGGAACGCCACAAATTGAAGTGTCGTTTGACATTGACGCCAACGGCATCTTGCACGTCGGCGCCAAAGACAAAGGCACCGGCAAAGAAAACAAAATCACCATCAAGGCCAACTCCGGTTTGACTGAAGCTGAAATCCAGCAAATGGTGAAAGACGCTGAACTCAACGCCGCAGACGACAAGAAAAAGCTGGAGTTGATTCAGTCTAAAAACGAAGCCGATGCCAACATCCACAGCGTCAAGAAAAGCTTGACCGAGCACGGCGACAAGCTCGATGCGGGCGAGAAAGAAAAAATTGAAGCAGCGATCAAAGATTTAGAAGCCGTGATCCAAAGCGACGACAAAGAGAGCATCAGCAGCAAGAGCGCGGCATTGATGGTGGCAAGCCAGAAACTCGGCGAGAAGGTGTACGCCGATATGCAAGCCAAAGAAGCAGCGCAAGGCGCGGCAGCCGGTGCGCAAGCAGCGCCTGCGGCCGACGACAACGTTGTTGACGCAGAAGTCAAAGAAGTTAAAAAAGGCTAAGCCTTTGCAGCGACCGCTGCGTTAAACCCTGCCGCGTTGAGCCCTGCAAAAGGTCTCACGCGGCTTTTCTGTTACCACTGAGCGCAGATTACACATGGCCAAACGAGATTTTTACGAAGTGCTGGGCGTGCCAAAAAACGCATCCGACGAAGAGATTAAAAAGTCGTACCGCAAGATGGCAATGAAGTTCCATCCGGACCGCAACCAGGACAACGGCGCCAAAGACGCTGAGGTCAAATTCAAAGAGGCCAAAGAAGCCTACGAGATGCTCTCTGATCCGCAAAAACGTGCGGCCTACGACCAACACGGCCACGCCGGGGTCGATCCCAATATGCGCGGCGGCGGTGAAGGCTTTGGTGGTTTTGCAGAAGCCTTTGGTGATATTTTTGGTGACATGTTTGGCCAACAGCGCGGACGCTCTGGCGGCGGACGCCAGGTGTTCCGCGGCGGTGATTTAAGTTACGCTATGGAAGTCACACTTGAAGAAGCCGCTAAAGGCAAGGATGCACAAATTCGGATTCCCAGCCACGACAACTGCGAAGTTTGCAGCGGCACTGGCGCCAAACCGGGAACCCAAGCCAAAACCTGCGTTACCTGCGGCGGCGCAGGCGCCGTCCAGATGCGGCAAGGTTTTTTCAGTGTGCAGCAACCCTGCCCCACCTGCAGAGGTGCAGGCAAAACCATTGCCGACCCGTGTACCGCGTGCCAAGGCCAGGGGCAAATCAAAAAAACAAAAACGCTGGAAGTCAAAATTCCTGCCGGTATCGACGGCGGCATGCGCATTCGCAGCTCGGGCAACGGCGAGCCCGGAACCAATGGTGGGCCGCCCGGCGACCTGTACATTGAGATTCGTCTCAAGAAGCACGATATTTTTGAACGCGACGGCGATGACCTCCACTGCTCGGTTCCCATCAGCATGGTGACTGCCGCCTTGGGTGGCGAAATTGATGTGCCTACTTTAGAAGGCAAAGCCGCAATCGATATGCCTGAAGGCACCCAAACCGGAAAACAATTCCGATTGCGTGGCAAAGGAATCAAAGGCGTACGCGGCAGTTATCCGGGTGATTTGTACTGCCACATCACAGTTGAAACCCCGGTCAAACTCTCAGAACACCAGCGCAAACTGCTGAAAGAACTCGATGAGTCCTTTAAGAAAGGCGGCAGCAAACATTCGCCCACTGGCGACAGTTGGACCGACCGCCTCAAGAGTTTTTTTAGCTGACGTGGTTTAAACAATTGAGCGCAGGCCGCCCCATGCAAACGCACACTTTTTTAACGGCGGCCTTCTACCAGTTTGTCGACTTGCCCGACTTCGCGCTTCGCAAACCCGCGTTGTTCGCTTTTTGCGAAGAACAAAACGTCAAAGGCCTGATACTTCTCGCCCGCGAAGGTATTAACAGCACCATTGCAGGCGCACCGCAAGACGTTCGCGCGGTGTTGGCCTACCTGCGCTCCGACCCGCTTTTTGAAAACCTTGAACATAAAGAATCTTGGTCAGACAAAGCGCCCTTTCACCGGATGAAGGTGCGCCTGAAAAAAGAAATCGTGACCCTCGGCGTTCCGGGAATCAGCCCCACGCAGATGGCCGGTACCTACGTGAAACCCGCTGACTGGAACGCTCTGATCCAAGACCCCTCGGTGGTACTGGTCGATACCCGCAACGACTACGAAGTGGCTATCGGTACGTTTGAAGGTGCGATCGATCCCCACATCAAATCGTTTGCCGAGCTTCCCGCTTGGGTTGCGCAAGCAAAAGCCTTGCAAGCGCAGTCCGGCGTCAAACCGAAAGTGGCGATGTTTTGCACCGGCGGTATTCGCTGCGAAAAATCCACTGCGCTATTGCGAGCCCAAGGGTTCGATGAGGTCTTTCATTTGGAAGGCGGCATCTTGAAATACCTGGAGACCGTACCGCTAGAACACAGTCTGTGGCAAGGTGAATGTTTTGTGTTTGATGAACGCGTTTCGGTTGGCCACGGTTTGTCGGTCGGAACCCAACAGCTGTGCCGCTGCTGCCGGCAACCGCTTCCCCCAGGAGCGCTGGAGTCTCCTGAGTTTGAATTGGGCGTGAGCTGCCCGCGGTGTTTCGCAACGAGCAGCGCGGCGCAAAAAGACAGCGCACGGGAGCGACAGCGCCAATGGACGCTGGCCAAGCAGCGATCGCAAACGCATATCGGCGCGACTCTTCCCACCAGACCGTTACCTACCCCATCTCAGCGTGCCGATTCATAAAATGCCGCTGCAACAAACTCAGGGTTTACCGATCCTGTATTCTTTTCGCCGCTGTCCCTACGCCATGCGAGCACGCTTGGCTTTGTGGGCCAGCCAGCAGGCAGTTGAGCACCGCGAAATTGTTTTAAAGAATAAACCGGAAGCGATGCTTCACGTATCACCCAAAGGCACGGTTCCGGTTTTGGTATTGCCCGATGGCTTCGTTTTGGAACAGAGCCTAGACATCATGCAATGGGCACTGCAGAAAAATGATCCGCTGGATTGGTGGCCTAGAGATGCTTCCGCCCTGCAAGCAGCAAACGACCTGATTGCACAAAACGACGGCGACTTTAAAGGTCATCTCGACCGCTACAAATACCCCCACAGGTTTGGCTTAAACAATGGTTTAGATTCGAGAGGCGAAGGCGCTCACTTTCTAGAACAGCTTAACCACCAGTTGAACTCGCAACCGTTTCTCGCAGGCCCCCACTGGGGCTATACCGATGCAGCTATTGCACCCTTTGTTAGGCAATTTGCAAACACAGATGCCCAGTGGTTTGAGAGTCAAGCTTGGGCAAGCCTGCGCCTGTGGCTTTCCAACTTTGTGGCATCGCCAGCTTTTGATGCGGTGATGCAAAAGCATCCTGTTTACTAACTGAGCGTTTGCTTAAACAACTCTAGGGTGCGCGTCCACGATAACTCCGCCGCTTCTGCGTTGTAGCGCGGCGTGGAATTGTTATGAAACCCGTGTTGGGTTGCGGCGTAGTTATAAGCGGTATAGCGAATGCCATGGGATTTCAGCGCCGTTTCATACGCAGGCCATGTAGCGTTGATCCGAGGATCATTCGCTGCAAAGTGGATCACGAGCTCGGCCTTGATCTGTGGCACCTTGGCTGCATCCACCCCTGCGCCGTAGTAAGGAGCCCCAGCACGCAAGTCTGCTCCCATCTCTGCAGCTAGGTAATTCACCACTCCGCCACCCCAGCAAAATCCCACCGCGCCTAAGCGGCCGTTGGAGCGGGCGTGATTTTTCAGAAACACGGCGCTGTTGAACATATCGCGCAAGAGTTTTTGTGGATCGAGGCTGGCTTGAAGTTTTGTACCTTCTTCGTCATTGCCCGGGTAGCCGCCCACAGGCGCCAAGCCATCGGGCGCGAGCGCTAAAAACCCGGCAGCACCTAAGCGGCGAGCGACGTCTTCAACGTAAGGGTTAAGTCCGCGATTTTCGTGAATGACCAAAACCGCAGGGTGCGGCCCGGGTTTGCTGGGCTGGACCAAATAGCCCTTCATCTGCCCTGAGGTTCCCCCTGCGGACGGGTATTGAACATACTGGGGCTTGATGCGCTCGTCAGTAAAAGAAATCGTCTGCGCTTGGGCGTAGCGCGGCAACAAAGCTTGCGCCATGGCCAAACCGCCCACGGTCAGGGCACTGGCCTTGGCCAAAAAGTCCCGCCGGTCCATGGAGCTATGGCAGTACTCGTCGTACAAGGCATAAATGGCGGGATCGATGGTGGTATCAATAGGTTGGGTAACTAGAGACTTCGGCATAAAAACTCCTAGGCGAGGACACGTGCTTTAGCGGCTGCGTATTGGCGTTTGAGTTGGGCCACGTAGTCGGCAGTGGACTGCACTTTATCGATGGCGCCGATCCCTTGGCCACAACCCCAAATGTCTTTCCAGGCTTTGGTCTTGTCGCCAGAAAAATTCATTTTGCTGGGATC
>CAMDAN010000034.1 GCA_945888535.1 Bordetella parapertussis | reverse complement strand
AGTCAGGAATCCGCTGACCGACCGCAACAATCACCAAACGCATGGGCGTTTCAACCCGTGCGAACGGGTGCTCGCTTCGCTGCTGGCTTGGCGGCAGATTTGGCCGCTGGTTTTTGTGCGCTCGTTTTGACGATAACTTTCTTCAAAGGAACGACAGGCGCTTTAACCGCAGGTCTTTTTGCTCCTGCCGATTTAGCAGCCGTTTTTTTAGCCGTTGCGGCTTTAGTGGCTAAATTCTTCTTGATCTGCGCTTTAGAGGGGAACGCCTCTGCCACTCCAATTTTGGCTGCGTTAGAGCGACGCAGGGTCGTTGCTGGTTTGGTTGGCTCCACCCCCGCTTTTTTAACCGCCTCAGGCTTGGCAACGCCTAACTTTAGACGCACAGGCTTTTCGCCCCACAGTTCTTCTAAATGGTAATACGCCCGAAAGCTAGGCTGCATCACATGAACAACGGCTTGACCACAGTCAATAATGATCCACTCACCGTTGCCTTCTCCTTCAACGCGTGGCTTGGGGAACCCTGCTTCGCGTACCGAATCGCGAACACTCGCAGCCAAGGCCTTGGTTTGGCGATTAGAGGTACCCGAGGCAATGATGACCCGTTCAAACAAAGCGGATAAATTTTCCGTATCGAAAACTTGAATGTCTTGTGCTTTGACATCCTCTAAGCCGTCCACAATGACGCGCTGAAGTTTTTGAATGTCTTTTTTTACAAGGGTTGAAGTAGTCATCTGGCCATTCGATAAAGTTGATGGTTGGCAATATAGCGCGCAACCGGCTCGCACACCAGCAAATCGATGCGGGTGTTGTGTTGTACGCAGGAGCGAATTTGGGTTGAACTCTGGGGCATGGCTGGCATTTCTAAGCGTTTTATAGCAAAAAGCGCGTCATTTTCATTGCCAACCGTGCTGATAGCGCCCACTGAAAGTGAACGTGAAGCAACCGTAATTATAGCAAGCCCAGGGATTTCCTTGGCCCGGTGCCACTCTGACAGATGCATAGCTTGGTCTTGACCCACCAGCAGGAAAAACTGGGCCGCTGGGAATTGGCTGCGCAAGTGCTCCAACGTATCCATCGTGTAACTCGGCCCAGAGCGCAGGGTTTCACAATCATTAATGACCGCACAAGTGATATCTGCAAAAGCCAGGCGACACATTTCTAGTCGGTGCTCTGGATCACTGAGGGGACGATCCTTGTGCCAAGCGCTGCCCGTGGGAATGATGTGCAAGGCGTCCAACTGTAGCTGCTCGATAGCCGCTTGGGCCAATGCCATATGCCCGAAATGCGGCGGGTCAAACGCGCCCCCAAAGATTCCTATTTTGAGAACGTGACTCAAACCCAGTTCCTTGGCGGTAAGTATTTTTCAATCAGATCTGCCTCTGGCGTTCCAGACGCTGGAACAGTTTGATAGGACCACGTGGCATGGGGCGGCATGGACAACAAAATGGATTCAGTGCGTCCCCCCGACTGAAGACCAAAGTGTGTGCCTCTGTCCCACACCAAGTTAAATTCAACATACCGTCCGCGCCGGTACAGCTGAAACTCTCTTTCGCGAGCGCCATACGTCATGTCCTTGCGGCGATCAACGATGGGCATATAAGCGCTTAAAAATGCATCCCCCACTGACTGCAACATCGCAAAACTCTGGCCTTGCCCTAACTCAGAAAAATCATCAAAAAATACCCCCCCAATGCCGCGAGCTTCCATCCGGTGTTTAAGAAAAAAGTAGTCATCGCACCAAGTCTTAAAGCGCGGATACTTGTCTGCGCCAAAAGGGTCTAACGCCACTTTGCAGGTTTGATGAAAGTGGGTTGCGTCCTCTTCAAACCCAAAAAAAGGCGTTAGGTCCATGCCGCCGCCGAACCAACAGACGTTTTGGCCCTCGGCGGTTTTTGCAGCAATCATGCGCACATTCATATGCACCGTAGGTACATACGGGTTGCGGGGATGGAAGACCAGAGAAACACCCATCGCCTCAAAAGGAGCACCTGACAGCTCGGGGCGGTGTTGGGTTGCGCTTGAAGGGAGCTTGGGTCCTGTGACATGCGAGAACCCACAGCCCGCCCGCTCAAAAACGACCCCATTTTCGAGAATCTGCGTGACGCCATCGCCCTGCAATACATCTTCAGGCGCTTTTTCCCAAGGATCCACAAGAAAAGAGCCACCATCGACTTGCTCCACAGCCGACGTAATACGCTCTTGAAGCGAAAGCAAATACTTGCGAACGGCTTCGGGGGTGGCTGGCGCTTGGGGGGTCATTGCAATTAAATCGAGGTGTAGGAACGCGAATTCGTTCTGTCAGCCAAAAGTACCACGGGTGTCGCGTTTTCAGGAATACAGCCCTGTACGGTAGAGAAAAACTCTGCAATTCGGGTGAAGTCTAGATTTTCATCGCCAGTTAAATGCAAAAAGTGGGTCGCATCGATGCGGCGAAGGCCAAAGTCAAGCTTAACCAAACACACAGGGACATTTGCGTGCACTGCCGTCTTATAAAAGCCGCTGCGCCAGCCCGGGGCTTTTTTACGGGTGCCTTCGGGCGAGAGCCCTAGCCAAAAATAGTGGTTATTTGACTTGGCAGTGGCAAATGCCTCGATCGCCTGCCCGACAAGTCCACCGGGAACATGGCGGTCCACGGGGATTCCACCAATCCAACGCAACCAACGGCCGAACAAGGGAATTCGAAACAAACTGTCTTTACCCCAAAACTGCAATTGCACACCAATCGACCATTTGGCCATCACCGCCACCACAAAATCCCAGTTGCTGGTATGGGGATAAACCACAAAAATGCCTTGCAAACACGGTAAGCCATTGAATTCAACACGCCAACCCCAGCACGCCAAAAGCCAGCGAGCCAAACGGTTGCCTTGCAATTGAACCGGATGCACCTTCAACCTTTGAGAGCCCGGTGACCAATATCGGATCGAAACTGCATGCCCTCGAATTGAATACCTTTGATGGCTTCATAGGCATGCAGCTGTGCAGCTTTCACCGTAGCGGCCAAGGCGGTCACGCATATAACCCGCCCGCCCGATGTTTGAAGCACCTCATCGTGAAGCGCCGTTCCGGCATGGAATACCAACACATCTTCGTTAGATGCTGGAATTCCGGTGATTGCGTCCCCTTTGCGTGGGGACTCTGGGTAACCATTCGCGGCTAACACCACGCCCAATGCGGTTCGACGGTCCCATTGCAACTCTAAATCGGCAAACGTGGTGTCATCCAAAGCTTGCGTCGCTGCCCACAAAACGTCGACCAAGTCGGTTTTCAACCGCGCCATGATGGGCTGGGTTTCTGGATCGCCCATCCGACAATTGAATTCCAGAGTTTTCAATTGGCCTTTGGCATCGATCATCAAGCCAGCATAAAGAAAACCAGTGAATTCGATACCATCCTTGGCCATGCCTTTGAGGGTGGGAGAAATGACTTCGCGCATCGCACGGGCATGGATTTCTGGGGTCACAACCGGTGCGGGGGAGTAAGCACCCATGCCGCCGGTGTTAGGTCCTTTGTCACCAGTGAGTAGCCTCTTGTGGTCTTGGCTTGTCGCCAAGGGAATGGCATTTTTACCGTTACACATCACGATAAAGCTGGCTTCTTCACCTTGTAAAAATTCTTCAATCACCACCCGGGCTTCACCGCCGTTGTGGACAACGCCTAGAGTATTTTCAAGCAGCATAAAGTCAACCGCATCATGGGCTTCTTGAAGCGTCATCGCCACGACAACGCCTTTTCCTGCGGCTAGACCGTCGGCCTTGACCACAATGGGCGCTCCCTTGGCATCAACATAGGCATGGGCCGCTTGTGCATCGGAGAAAGTCTCAAATACCGCAGTAGGAATACCGTGGCGCTGCATAAAGGCTTTAGAAAAGGCCTTGGAACTTTCTAACTGGGCAGCGGCTTGGGTGGGTCCAAAAATACGCAGGCCGTGGGCCCGAAAATCATCGACGATGCCTAAAGCCAGTGGTCCTTCTGGGCCTACAACAGTAAGGTCGATTTTGTTTTCTAGCGCCCAGGTTCGCAGCGCTACCAGATCGGTAATTGGAATGTTCTTTAAGCGAATATCAGTGGCCGTGCCTGCGTTACCAGGGGCAACATACACCATCTGCACTTTGGGCGACTGTGCCAATTTCCAAGCCAAAGCATGTTCTCTGCCGCCTGCGCCAATGACAAGAATATTCATAATTCTGCGTTGTGGTAAACCTCTTGCACATCGTCCAGGTCTTCCAGAACGTCCAATAATTTTTGCATTCGCAATGCGTCTTCGCCTGAGAGTTCGATCGAGTTTTCAGCCCGCATGGTCACGACGGCCTCCTCTGCCACCAAGCCTGCTGCGTCTAAGGCTGCTTTAACTGCTTCAAAGTCAGCATAGGCGGTAAGGACTTCGATGACGCCATCGTCATGCGCAATGACATCTTCTGCGCCGGCCTCTAAAGCCACTTCCATGACCTTGTCTTCGCTCGTTCCGGGAGCGTAAATCATCTGGCCGCAGTGCTTAAACTGAAAAGCCACTGAGCCTTCCGTACCCATGTTTCCACCGTGCTTGCTAAAAGCGTGGCGAACTTCAGCGACTGTTCTAACCTTGTTATCTGTCATCGTATCCAGAATAATCGCAGCGCCGCCGATCCCATAACCCTCATAACGAATTTCTTCGTAGCTCACGCCCTCTTGGTTTCCTGTGGCCTTGTCAATGTTGTATTTGATCCGGTCGGCCGGCATATTGGCGGCCTTGGCTCGTTCAACAGCCAAGCGCAAACGCGGGTTCATCCCTAAATCACCCCCACCCGAGCGGGCCGCTACGGTAATTTCGCGGATGATTCGGGTCCACACCTTGCCGCGCTTTTCGTCTTGGCGACCTTTGCGGTGTTGAATATTGGCCCATTTACTGTGTCCTGCCACGAAATATCCTTCAAAAATTCGTTACCCTACGGTCTAGATTGTACTTTTCCAAGGAACACCGTGATTACCATTTCCGCCTCAGCCAAACCCCATGTGCATCTGATTGACCATCCTTTGGTTCAACACAAGTTGACTTTGATGCGAAAAAAAGAAGCCAGTACCAACAGCTTTCGCCGCTTGCTCGGAGAACTCAGCAGCCTGATGGCGTACGAAGTGACGCGCGATATGACGACCCAAGATGTTGAGATTGAAACACCGCTTGAGCCCATGCAAGCCAAAATGATTGACGGAAAAAAATTGGTTTTTGTGTCGATTCTTCGCGCTGGCAATGGCATTTTGGATGGGGTTTTATCCGTCGTTCCAGGTGCGCGTGTAGGCCATATCGGCTTGTACCGTGACCCCAAAACTTTGCAGGCGGTGGAGTACTACTTCAAGATGCCGAAAAACATGGAAGAGCGCGACATTATTGTGGTTGACCCCATGCTGGCCACTGGAAATTCGGCAGCAGCGGCCATTAGTCGATTGAAAGAATGCAAGCCCAAGTCGATCAAATTTTTATGCCTTTTGACGGTTCCACAAGGGATCAATACTTTGCATGCGGCCCACCCCGATGTAGAGATATTTACCGCAGCGATTGACCGAGAACTCAACGACCATGGCTACATCTTGCCAGGCCTGGGAGATGCGGGCGACCGTATTTTTGGAACGCAATAATCGGCCTTGGGGGCAGCCTAGCGCCTGCGGGCGCTTCGTACCCCGTTGAGCTCGCCCACCACACTCAACACTTTGTGCAAACGACTTGAGTCTGGAACCTCCACCGTAAACGTCATCCACGCCATTCCTTTGATGCTTTGGGTTTGAACACCAATAACGTTCATTTTTTCCTTGGTAAAAACCTCGGAAATATCCCGCAACAGGCCTTGGCGGTCAACCGCCTCGATAGAAACATCAACGGGATACACGCTGCCATCTTTCCCCGCGTGGCCCTGATTAGCGCCCCACTGAACCTCGATCACCCTGTCCGCACTTCGCAACACCATATTGCGCAAATTCGAGCAGTCCGCGCGGTGCACACTCACCCCTTTGCCTCGGGTCACGAAACCACTAATTACATCCGGCGGGGCGGGTTTACAGCATTTAGCCAGCTGCGTCATCAGCGAATCCACACCAACAACCAACACACCGCCTTTCCCCGTATTGCTGGTTTGGCGAGGCTTGCGCAATAAAACGGTGTCTTCTGGTGCAATAACCGGTTCCACCGGGCGCAGCAGAATTTCAATATTGCGCAATGAAAACTCGTCTTTACCGACCACTTCAAACAGGTCCTCGGCCGAGTTAAATCCGAGATCAGAGGCTAAGTCTTCCAATTTAAGACTGGTCCTGCCTTCCCGTTGCAAGATTTTCTCAACCAACTCACGGCCTTTGGCAACGGTTTCTCCTAAGGCCAAGGCGTTAAACCAAGCGCGCACTTTGGCTCGTCCGCGGTGACTGACTAAATAGCCCAACTCGGGGTTGAGCCAGTCCCGTGATGGCCCGCCTTCTTTGACCGTGGTCACCTCTACCGTTTGGCCATTTTTTAACGGTGTATTGAGCGGGACCATCACACCGTCAATGCGCGCTCCTCTGCAACGGTGTCCGACGTTGGTATGCACGCTGTAAGCAAAGTCCACGGCAGTAGCGCCTTGGGGCAACTCCACAATGGCCGCTTCAGGTGTGAGCACATAAATTCGATCGTCCAACACGGCGGCCGATTGAGGGCTAGGCGCAGCAGCGGCCCCTGATAAATCACGTTCCCACGCAAGCAGCTGGCGCAGCACCGCAATTTTTGCCTCATACGCCCCCCCAGCAGACACACCGGCATATCCCTTGGCGCCGGCTTCCTTATAAACCCAATGCGCCGCGACCCCGTACTCGGAGTGCTGGTGCATCTCTTGGGTACGGATCTGCACCTCGATCGCCTGCCCCGCTAAGTCTCTCACCACGGTGTGCAAAGACTGGTAACCGTTGCCTTTGGGCTTGGCAATATAGTCATCGAACTCAGCGGTCATCGGGGCAAACTGACTGTGAACCCAGCTTAAAGCCGCATAGCAATCAGGCACAGTAGGAACAACAATGCGCAATGCGCGAATATCAAAAACTTGATCAAAATTCAGCGACTTGCCCCGCATTTTTTTGACAATGCTGTAGATGTGTTTCGGGCGACCTTGAACCTGCGCCCTTATACCTTGGTGGGTAAGCTCGGTTTCCAATTGCGAACGTATTTTTTCCACCGCAGCTTCTCGTTCAGTGCGTTTTTCATCTAACCACGTTGCAACTTGACGGTAAGTTTCAGGCTCTAAAAAACGAAAAGCTAAATCTTCAATTTCCCACTTCACCTCCCAGATCCCTAAGCGGTTGGCCAAAGGTGCAAAAACATGTAATGACTCCGCGGCCATGCCAAGGGGAACAGGTAATTTGCTGGAAGCGAAATGACGCAAGGTTTGCAAACGGGAGGCCAGTCGCAGCATCACCACGCGCAAATCACGCGAAAACGCCAACAACATTTTCCTCACGCTTTCCGTCTGTGTGGCTGCCGTTTGGGCCATCGGCGCGACTTGACCGGCTTTGCTGGCTGCGGTTTGAGCGATACGTGCCATGCGTTGCAGGCGCACCAGTTTGGTGGTCTCTATCGCCAAATCGGCAAAACTATCTCCGAAGGCTTTGGCAATGACTTCGTGGGGTTTATTCAAGTGTTCGCAGGCGTAGACCAAGTAACTTGCGGCTTGCATGGCCTGTGAGCCGCCAATGGAGCGCAGAGTTTCAGCAACCGCATCAGCATGGGCCAAGACGTTTTCACCTGTGTCCAGGATTTGCTGAGAAAGCAAGGGCTCAGCAAAGGCACGGGCGCGGACTAAAGCATCTGCAAGTTCGGGCAAGCTGTCAGTCGTTGCAGTAATTACTGCCAGGGTTGGCCCCTCCGCAGGGTCGGTCGTCAAACGTTTCATCGTACTTTTTGCGCTACCTTTTTATGCAGCCAGTAAAAATGAAAGCACGGCATCGACTTGGTCCGGTGCAATTAAGGTTGGCGCATGACCCACTCCCTCAAACTGGATCAAACGGGCGTGTGGGCCGCGCTCGGTCATATTTTGAGCCGTTTCTTTGGAGAGCAAATCGGAATTTGAACCCCGTACTAAAAGGGTCTGCGCCGTGATGGCGTCATAGGCTTGCCATAAAAGCGCCTCGCCCTGCGCGGCCATCTCTTGGGTTACTGACGCAAAGGGCGTCGCAATCGCCGGGTCGTAATGCAGCGAGAAAACGTCTTGCCCCGCTTCGTTTTTGACCGGTTTGAGCATCGGCTTTGAAAGTTGCAACCACTGCTCAGGGGTATGCGGCCCAAAACTACTGGAGATAGCCCACATCGCATCGGCAGCGACTTGTTCACTAGGAAAATGCCCTGCTTTTCCCAAATACGTTCCGATGCGCTGCAAAGCAGACCATTCAATGACCGGGCCGACATCGTTCAGAACCAAGCGACGCAAGTGAACGCCCACACTGGCCAGATGGCTGGCAGCCGCCAACCCAATGAGCCCGCCCATACTGGTGCCGACCCAGTCCAAGGTTTTCGTTTGGAGGTGGGCTAAGAGCGCCAACATGTCTGCCGCATATACAGGCACCTGGTAGCCCAGCGTATCCTTCAACCAATCGCTTTTCCCGCGCCCCACCACATCCGGGCAAACGACGCGAATCGCACCTTCACTTCTTTGAACCAAGGCTTGGGCCAAAACATCAAAATCTCGCCCTTGGCGGGAGAGGCCGTGCACACACAACACCGTGTGATCGGCATCTGGATTGCCCCACTGCCAATAGGCCATGCGATGGGGCTCAGGGGTTTCACACGAAAAATAGACCAGTGTTGGGGATGCCATGTTGAAAAGTAGCCGTAAGTGCGGGTGTTGATAATGGCACCATCCTAATTGATCTCCCCCAAATTTTTGAAAGATAAAACCATGTTGAAAGGCAAAACAGCCATCGTGACCGGCTCGACCAGCGGTATCGGCTTGGGCTTAGCCAAAGCGCTGGCCGCGCAAGGTGCCAATATCGTGATGAATGGTTTTGGTGACATCGAGGGTCCGAAAGCTGAAGTCGCAGCCTTGGGCGTCAAAGTCAGCTACCACGGCGCAGATATGAGCCACACCGACGAGATTGAAGCGATGGTGCGCCACTGTGAAACCACCTTTGGAGCGGTCGATATTTTGGTTAATAACGCCGGAATTCAACATGTCGCGCGGGTTGAGAATTTCCCACCAGAGCGCTGGGACGCTGTCATTGCCATCAATCTCAGCAGTGCGTTTCACGCCAGCCGCTTTGCGCTACCAGGAATGCTAGCCCGCAACTGGGGTCGCATCATTAACGTCGCATCAGTTCACGGGCTCGTTGCGTCCGCCGAGAAATCAGCCTATGTGGCTGCTAAGCATGGCTTGGTAGGATTAACCAAGGTGACGGCGCTTGAGAATGCCACAACCGGAATTACCTGTAATGCGATTTGTCCGGGGTGGGTGTTGACCCCCTTGGTTCAAAAGCAAGTCGATGCCAAGGCCGCGGCCTTAGGAATTTCTAATGCCGAGGCCACCAAACTCCTGCTCGGTGAAAAAGAACCGTCCCTGCAATTCACCACCCCCGAGGAACTCGGCGCACTCGCGGTGTTCCTGTGTTCCAGTGCGGCCAACAACGTCCGCGGTGTGGCTTGGAATATGGACGGCGGCTGGGCCGCGCAGTAATTCAAATAAAGGGCAGCGCTTTGAGGGTTGCGCCAATCGCTTGACCGTCCTTTTGAACCATGACCCGGTCTCCGGCGGCACAATCGGATGCAACAAGACCGAATCCGATATTTTGTTTCAGGCGGTAAGACCAAACGCAATTGGTGAGATCGCCCACACGCTGGTCGCCTTTGTAAATACCGTGCCAATGAAAACCTAATTCGGTGGGCGTGGTGTTATCGAGCTGCACGCCCAATTGCTGGCGTTTAACGCCCTCTCCGTGAATGCGACGCAGCGCAGCGATACCAACCACGTCATCGGCCACATCGAGGTCAATGTATTTACCTAAGCGCACTTCAAAGGGGTTGGTCGTCCCGTCAGTGTCCCCGCCGTAGGAGATCAGACCGCTTTCAATACGCTCACAGGCGTTCGGTGCGCCGGGCCCGATGCCCCAAGGTTTTCCGGCTTCACGCACCTTATCCCAAAGTGCAGTTGCTTTGGAACCGTCCATGAGGTATAGCTCAAAGCCACCTTGCTTAGACCAACCCGATCGCGCTAACACCAGGGGGATTCCGTCAATACTGGTTTCACGAAACCAAAAATACTTCAGCGTGCGAACCCAATCGCCAAACATAGAAGCGATCACATCTTCGGCCTTGGGTCCTTGCACAGCCAAAGGCGACACATCCGGCTCACTCACCTCAACCTTCAAACCCCGCTCAGCCGCAATAGCGCGAGCCCAAAACCAAATATTGGAATCTGCAATGGAGAGCCAGTAGCGGTCGTCGTTGAGCTTTAAGAGAATCGGATCGTTAATCAAAATACCGTCGTGGTTACAAAGAGGCACATACTTGCCTTGACCAACTTGGCATTTCGACAATTCTCTTGCGCAAAGTATTTGCGCCAACCGCCCAGCGTCTGGCCCGAGCAATTGGACCTGGCGCTCTACTGCGACGTCCCACTGCGAAACGCCGTTGATGATGCGCCAATACTCTTCCTCAGGATGCCCAAAACTGGTGGGCATAAGCATGTTGTTGTAACTGGTAAAGGCGCAAACGCCTTCGGCTTGCGTTGCTGCAAAAAACGGTGAGGGACGCAACCGAGAAGAGGGAGTAATACCAAACATGCAATTTCCTTTTTTAATTCAAAGTCAACAATACAACAGCGCGGGCTTCCATGGCCAAGCCTTCGCCAACCGGCCCTAATTTTTCAGCTGTTTTGGCTTTGACATTCACTTGGTTCTCGGATACCGAGAGCGCATGCGCAATGCTTTCCCGAATGGCCGAAATATAGGGTGCCAGCTTAGGCGCTTGGGCAATGATAGTGCTATCCACATTGCCAATTTCGAAGCCTTTCGCGCGGACGCGTTTGGCAATCTCACTAAGTAATAGGGCGGAATTAGCCCCCTTCCATTGAGCGTCGGTGTCTGGGAAATGCGTTCCGATATCTCCCATGGCTGCAGCGCCTAACAAAGCGTCAGAGATTGCGTGTAACAAAGCATCGGCGTCGGAGTGACCTAACAAGCCTTTAGAAAAAGGAATCTCTACCCCGCCCAAAATCAGCTTGCGACCATCGACCAGGGCATGAATGTCCCAGCCTTCCCCAATACGGATAGTCATTTTTTAATTCCTTGCGTATTCAAATCTTCGCCTGTGTGGCGGCTTTTTAAAACAGCCTCGGCCAGTTCAAAATCTTGGCGGTAAGTGACTTTGAAATTCATCGCGTTGCCCTTGACTAAAAGCGGGTGGTGGCCCGCCATTTCCATCGCACTGGCTTCGTCGGTGACCCCTTGAAAATCGCTTGCTATTTGGCTCTGTAAAGCTTTGAGCAAAGCGCCCAAACGAAACATCTGCGGCGTTTGCGCCAGCCATTTACCTTCACGCGCCACCGTTGAGTCAACCCGACCGTGGGACTCTAACTTTAAAGTGTCAGGCAAAGGCAATGCCAAAAGCCCGCCAACTGCATCACCTTCGCAGGCATCGATCAGCGTATTCACCATGTGCGGCGTGATTAAGCATCGGGCTGCGTCATGCACTAATACCCAATCCGAATCAAAGGCCCCGTGTTCACGAAGGGCGATTAATCCGTTGAACACGCTATGCGCCCGGGTTGCACCGCCGCAGGTTTGACGACTCCAATGGTTGGGCCACTCTGCGTTCACAGGCCAATCAAACGTATCGTCGGGTGCCAACACCAGCATTCCACCCGCAAGCCGCTCAACCGCAGACAACGCGCGAAGGGTGTGCGCCACCATCGGCTCTCCCAAAACCAACTGGTACTGTTTAGGCTGAGCCGTTTCAGCCCGTGCGCCGGAGCCAGCGCAAGGAACCAAAGCGAAGAAACGGGTTGCAGCGCTGAAACCCTGAGGGGCAGTAAAGGAAGGTGATTTGGGCGTGTTTGGATTCATAGCGTGAGGACCATTCTAAAATCAGCGTCGTTCCCTGTTTATAACCCTCCGACACCCCCTCTTGGGGCGCACGGGGGTTTTTGTATTTGTACTGCTCCATGACCCTTGTTTCCTTCGCTGTTCCGTCCCTTTCGGTGGGCAAACGTTTCACCCTGCCCCGCCCTGTGGGTTCGGCCGACGCAGTCCTTTTAGCCCAGTTAGCCCAGCGCGATAAAGCAGCAGGCCGAATCACAGCGATCGTGACAGCAGACGCCAGTGACGCGCAAAGACTCATCGACGAAATGGGATTCTTTGCCCCCGAGTTGCGATATGCCTTATTCCCCGATTGGGAGACCCTCCCCTACGATACTTTTTCACCCCACCAAGACTTAATCAGCGAACGCTTGGCAACGCTTTGGCGAATCAGCCAACGCGACAAAGACCAAGGCGCAGATGTCATTTTGATCCCAGCGACTACGGCCTTGTACCGCTTGGCGCCGCCCTCCTTTTTAGCGGGCTATACGTTTGAGTTCAAGGTCAAACAAAAACTCGATGAAGCACGGCTCAAAGCCCAGCTTACGCTGGCAGGCTACAGCCATGTCAGCCAAGTCGTCAGCCCTGGTGAATACGCAGTGCGCGGCGGACTCATTGATCTTTTTCCTATGGGCTCCTTGGTCCCGTTTCGGGTGGATTTATTTGACGACGAAATTGACAGCATCCGCACTTTTGACCCCGATAGCCAGCGCAGCCTTTACCCGGTTCCTGATGTGCGTTTGTTGCCTGGGCGCGAGTTCCCCATGGATGAGGCCGCGCGGACAAAGTTTCGCAGCCGCTGGCGCGAGTTATTGGAAGGCGATCCAACCAAAAGCCGCATTTACAAAGACATGGGCGCGGGCGTCGCTACAGCAGGCATCGAGTACTACCTGCCATTGTTTTTTGATGAAACAGCTACGGTTTTTGATTACCTGGGTGAACACGCAACGGTGGTTTTTCATGGCGATTTAGAGCCGGCTTTTCAACGCTTTTGGCAAGACACCAAAGACCGATACCGCTTGGTTCAAGGCGACCCGGAACGCCCTGTGCTTCCACCCGAGGCCTTGTTTTTAGGGATTGAGCAATTCCACACCCGCGCCAAAGATTACGCCCAACTGTCCATTCGCCCGACCTCGGGGTCTGACGCTGCAAACGCTTTCGCCGAGTTTGAACCCATGCCCATGGTCGCGGCGGTACGCGGTGCGCCCGACCCCTTGCTTCAACTCAAAGCCCATATTCAGAGCACCAAGCATCGGGTGTTGATCTTGGCAGAAAGCACGGGGCGACAAAGCAGCCTGCTTGACTTTTTACATGCCAGCGGCCTGACTCCACCTGTTTTTGATACCTTGGCTGAGTTTTTAGACAGCGATGAAAAGGTCGGCATTGCCACCGCTGCGCTCAACGTGGGTTTTGGCTGGTTAGACCAAGGCATCGATCTCGTTACCGAGACCGAACTCTTCGCCGCAGGGCCGACTACGCGGAGACGAAAAAAACAAGAGCAGGTTAGTGATGTTGAGGCACTCATCAAAGACCTCAGCGAGCTCAAAATTGGCGACCCTGTCGTTCACTCCGCCCATGGCATCGGGCGCTACACCGGCCTAGTCCATCTCGACCTGGGCCAACTCAACCTTGCCGGCGAGCCCGAGTTACAAGAATTTTTGCATCTCGAATACGCCGACAAAGCCACGCTGTATGTGCCAGTCAGCCAACTCCAACTCATTAGCCGCTATACCGGTGTCAGTGCGGATGAAGCACCGCTTCACCGCTTAGGCAGCGGTCAATGGGAAAAAGCCAAACGCCGCGCGGCCGAACAAGTTCGAGACGCAGCCGCCGAGCTTTTGAACATCTACGCCCGACGCGCTGTGCGAGAAGGCCATGCGTTTCGCTACAGCGCCCAAGACTACGAAACTTTTGCCAATGATTTCGGCTTTGATGAAACCGCGGATCAACGCGCTGCCATCCACGCGGTGATTCAAGACATGATCAGCCCCCGACCCATGGACCGACTGATTTGCGGCGACGTAGGTTTTGGTAAAACCGAAGTGGCACTGCGGGCTGCCTTTGTCGCTATCACCGGGGGCAAACAAGTCGCACTGTTGGCCCCCACAACGCTTTTGGCCGAGCAACACTACCAAACCCTGGTAGACCGATTTAGCAAATGGCCCGTTAAAGTGGCAGAGATCAGCCGCTTTCGCTCTGGCAAGGAAGTCACCGCATCGCTTAAAGGCATTGCCGATGGAACCATCGACATCGTGGTGGGAACCCACAAACTACTGAGCAAAGATACCCATTTTCACGACCTGGGTCTTTTGGTCATTGACGAAGAACACCGTTTTGGGGTTCGCCATAAAGAAGCGATGAAGTCCATGCGGGCCGAGGTCGATGTGCTTACGCTGACTGCGACACCGATCCCTCGGACCCTTGGAATGGCTTTGGAAGGGTTGCGTGATTTAAGCGTCATCGCGACCGCGCCGCAGCGGCGTTTGGCGATTAAAACCTTTGTTCGAACCGAAGGCGCAGGCGTGATCAGAGAGGCCGTGCTGCGCGAACTCAAACGCGGCGGACAGGTTTACTTCTTACACAACGAGGTGGAAACGATTGAGAACCGACGCGCCAAACTCGAAGAACTCCTGCCCGAGGCCCGTATTGCGGTCGCCCATGGGCAAATGCCGGAGCGCCAACTTGAATCGGTGATGCGTGACTTCGTGGCCCAGCGTTACAACTTGTTGCTGTGCTCCACCATTATTGAAACGGGTATCGATGTGCCTACCGCCAATACCATTGTCATGAGCCGCGCTGATAAATTTGGACTGGCCCAGTTGCATCAATTGCGCGGGCGTGTTGGCCGGAGCCACCACCAAGCCTACGCCTACCTTATGGTTCCTGATTTGGAAGGCCTGACCAAACAAGCCAGCCAACGCTTGGATGCGATTCAACAAATGGAAGAACTCGGTTCAGGCTTTTATTTGGCCATGCATGATCTTGAAATTCGCGGGGCCGGAGAAGTTTTGGGAGAAAGTCAAAGTGGAAATATGTTGGAAGTGGGCTTTCAGCTTTACAACGAAATGCTCAGCGAAGCGGTGCGTTGTCTAAAAGCGGGAATCGAACCCGACTTACTCAGCCCTTTGAACGTTACGACGGAAATCAACTTACACGCTCCCGCGCTTTTACCGAATGACTATTGCGGCGATGTGCATTTACGCTTGAGCTTTTACAAAAAACTGGCTACGGCACAAAACGCCGATCAGATCGACGCACTGCTAGAAGAAATTGTGGACCGTTTTGGCAAACTCCCTGCCCAAGGGCAGACGCTCATTGATGTCCACCGACTGCGCGTTTTGGCAAAACCCTTTGGCGTTCTTAAAGTGGACGCTGCGCCCGGCGTGATCAGTATCACCTTCAAGAAAGATCCGCCTATTGATCCGATGAAAATCATCGAGCTGATCCAAAAAAACAAACACATCAAACTCGCCGGCAACGAAAAGCTGCGCATCGAGCGTGAACTGCCCGAAGCCAAGGCCCGGGCGCAGATGGTGCGCGATATTTTGCGGAGTCTGGGGCAGCCGGTTCTCGCGCATGATCCTGCTTAATGCTACTCAATACTGCTTGATGATTTAAGTTAGAAAATACCTTGCAATGACAACATCCCCACAACAACTGCAAAACCTGACCATTCAAGGCTTCACCCCGCCTCTTTCGCTGTCCCAGTTCAAGTTGATTGCGTTCGACATGGACTCCACGTTGATCAATATCGAGTGTGTAGACGAGATTGCCGACGCAGCAGGCCGCAAAGCGGAGGTGTCCGCTATTACCGAAGCCGCCATGCGCGGCGAAATTCTTGACTACAAAGAAAGCCTGCGCCAGAGAGTTCAATTGCTTAAAGGGGTTACGGTTGCGCAGATGCAGCAAGTTCTCAATGAACGACTCCAACTCAACCCCGGCGCTGCCGAGTTAGTCAAGGCTTGCAAAGCCGCTGGATTGAAAATACTTCTGGTCTCCGGTGGGTTTACTTTTTTTACAGACGCAGTGCGCGATCGTTTAGCGATTGACTGGACCCGCTCCAATGTTCTCGAAATTCAACACGGTGAACTCACAGGTCGGATGGTCGACCAAGACTGGGGCGATATTTGTGACGGCGAAGAAAAACGCAAGATGTTGTTGCAAACCTGCGCCAGTATGGGCATCTCTCCCAGCCAAGCCATTGCTATGGGAGACGGGGCCAACGACCTCCCCATGATGCAAGAAGCCGGCTTATCCGTCGCCTACCACGCGAAACCCGCAGTCCGAGCGCAAGCGATGGTGGCAATTACCGAAGGCGGGTTAGATCGTTTGTTGGAAGTCTTGGTTTAACGCAAGGGTTTGAGAAGATCCGATAAACCGTTATGGTCAATCTCATGCATAAGCTGCAGCAAACGGCCAATCTCGCTTTTCGGGAAGCCTTCTCGGGCAAACCAGTTAAGGTAGTTGCCAGGAAGGTCTGCGATGAGGACTCCTTTGTGTTTCCCAAAGGGCATGGGCAGGCTCACAAGGCGCTGTAAATCTTCGGGCTGCATCGTATATTTTTTACTTTAAGCCATCAAGACTTCGGGCCGCCCAGCTTCAACAACAAAAGCCGCAAGGGTGCGAACTGTGCTGTCCTTGCGTTGAACATCGTCAAGGACGCGTAGGTTCACGTTCAATCGCTCAGGCGTGAATTCTGCAACGCCGTAGCCCCGGTAACGCGAATCGGCAAATACAAAGTGCGGGTTTTCTTGAATCATCGGCAACAGCGAATCCGAGCTACCCGACTTGGACGTGATACTCGTGCCGCAAAACTCAACACCTATTTTTTTGCTTTTCGGATTAACGTAATCGCTAAGCACATGTCCTACCCAGTTTTCATGCACATCGCCTCCGAAAATCACGGGGTTGGGCGTTGCGTATTTGGTCAACGCATCGGTCAATTTAATCCGCGCTGCGTTGTAGCCGTCCCAGCCGTCATTCCACATTTTTTGAGAAGGGCCGACTGAAAAATCCCGTGGCCCGAAGAGACTTTGTTGCCCCAACACGTTCCAAGTGGTTTGTTTGGCCGAGGGGCTGTCCAAAGCCGTATTGAGCCAGCGTTCTTGTTGCGCTCCCAACATCGAGCGTTTGGAGTCGTTCCATTCTGGGCAGGACTCAGGGCGAACAATGCTAGATCCCGTTTTTCTATTGAGACTGCAAACCTGCGGGTCTTTGTACTGGCGTGCGTCAAGCAGTCGCATAGCGGCTAACCGGCCAAAACTCACTTGGCTGTAAATACGCATTTCAGCGCCTTGGGAAAGCCCAGCCATGGCCTTGGTTAAAACGCTTGAACGCAATGGCATATTTTCGTAATACGCTTGATAGGCCGCAGCGCGGCGCTGAGAAAAATCTGGTGCGCTGACAAACCCATCGCCCGCTTGGGTACCCGCGTAGTCGTTTTGAACTTCGTGGTCATCCCAGGTCATCAGCCAAGGACACGCCGCATGCATAGCCTGTAAATCCGGGTCGGATTTGTACAACGCATATCGGGCACGGTAGTTTTCTAAGGTTAACACCCAACCGCCTGTGGGGCTGCGAAAACGACTGCCTGTTCCGGGGTATTCGTAAATGTAATCCCCTAAAAACAGAACAGCGTCTAGATTTTCCGATTGCATATGTCGCCAGGCGCTGAAGTATCCATCCTCCCATTTTTGGCAGGATGCATACGCCAAGCGCAGTCGCTTAGGGGCTGCTTCCTCATGCGGGAAAGTTCGTGTCCGCCCCACAGGGCTCACCGCATCCCCCACCATAAATCGATAAAAGTACCAGCGATCTGCCGCTAAGTTGGGGACTTCGATATGTACTGAAAAACCCAAATGGGATACGGCTTGCGATGTGCCGCTTTGGACAATGTTTTGGAACGTATCGTCGTGGGCCACTTCCCAGCGAACGGTTGCTTGCCCGTCCACCGCGAGTCGAAGGGCCAGCGGGTCAAGCCGAGTCCACAGTACAACGCCTTCATGGGTTGGCGAACCGCTGGCTACGCCGCAGAAAAAAGGATAGTGAAGCGTTCGCGATTGAGTTTGCGCACTGCGGGGCAAGCACAGCGTCGCGCTGCTTGCCGTGATCAGCCGAAGCAGCTGTCTGCGGTCTAGTGTCACAAAGCCTGACCCAAGCGGGCAACCCCCTCTTTGATCTTTTCAACATCAGCCGTCGCAAAACTCAAGCGAAAGGTCGATGGGTCAGGATCACTAGCAAAGAAAGGGGCGCCAGGTACGAAAGCCACCAATTTGTCGATCGCCCGGCGGGCAAACTCGGCGGCGTTGTCGGATGTGCCGCCCTTTCCTGTGAGTTGAGCCCAAAAGAACATGCCACCTTCGGGGGCGTTAAAGGCGATAGCTTCGCCCAAGGTGGTTTTCAAACATTCGCCCATGATGCGGGCGCGTTCCGCATAAGTCGTTCGGACAACGCCCAAAGCTTTGTCTATACGCGAAAGGGTGAGGTAGTGGGCTGCAATAGCCTGGGTCAGGTTGCTGGTATGGGCATCGCTGAATTGTTTGCACATCGTTGCCCGAGCCAATAATTCCGGAGGGGCAATCATCCAGCCCACGCGCAAGCCTGGGCTCAAGACTTTGCTGAGGCTGCCGCAGTGGACTAAATACTCCCGACTGCCTGGGACTTCGGCGCTGAGCGCCAACAGGCTGGGCGGCGGTGCCTTGTCAAAGTACAACTCGCCGTAAGGGTCGTCCTCAACGATTAAGGTGTGGGTTCGCGCCGCGATTTCCAAAATACGCTTGCGTCGCTCTAGGCTCAATGTTGCGCCGCTGGGGTTTCCGAACGTAGGAATGAGGTAAACCAGCTTGGGCCGGTGTTCCTCGATTAACTGCTCCAACCGGTCCACATCCACGCCGTCCGCATCAATGGGGGCGCCTATCAGTTGTGCGCCATACAAACGAAAACATTGGATCGTGGCTAAAAAGGTGGGCGCCTCGACAATCACTTTGTCACCGGGGGAGATCATCGTTTTCCCAACCAAGTCCAAGCCCTGCTGACTGCCGGTGGTCACGATCAAGCCTTGCGGCGTGACAGTGGCCCCTTTGGCCGCCATAAAAAAACTGATTTGCTCACGCAAGGGCTCCCACCCTTCGGTCGCGCCGTATTGCAACACCGGACCCGGGTTGTGGGTCATAACTGCGTCCGTAGCGATTCGAAGCCCTTCCACATCAAACAAGGCGGGGTCGGGAAAGCCACCCGCAAAGCTAATAATTCCAGGCTTACCCAGAAGCTTAAACAGCTCCCGAATGGCAGAGGTTTCGATTTGGTTCAAGCGATCGGCAAATTGCAAAGCCATGGTGTATCTTTCGCGGTGGTGTTTTTTCTCTATTGTCGCCTTAGTCTTCCTCCTTTTATGACCCCTTCCCAGATCGAAACTTTTTTCTCCACCCTGCAAGCGGCCAACCCCCATCCACAAACGGAGTTGCACTTTGCGAGCGTATTTGAGTTGTTAGCCGCCGTGTTGCTTTCCGCGCAGGCCACGGACATCGGGGTTAACAAGGCAACGCGCCGATTATTTGTCGTAGCCCCTACTCCACAAAAAATCCTTAACTTGGGTTTGGAAGGCTTGGAAAACCACATTAAAACCATCGGTCTTTTTCGAAGTAAAGCCCGACACTTGCTCCAAACCTGCCACATGCTGGTGGATTTACATGGCGGCAAAGTTCCAAGAACCCGTGAAGCACTTGAAGCCCTCCCGGGCGTAGGTCGCAAGACTGCGAATGTAGTTTTGAACGTGGCGTTTGGTGAGCCGACGATGGCTGTGGATACCCACTTGTTTCGCCTCGGAAACCGAACCGGCTTGGCGCCGGGTAAAACGCCTCTAGATGTGGAGCGCAAACTCCTCAAACGCATCCCTGAGAAATACCTGGTAGACGCACACCATTGGCTGATTTTGCATGGGCGTTATGTGTGTCAGGCACGAAAGCCTTTGTGCGGAAAGTGTTCCGTCTCTTCGGTTTGTGGCTATAAAGAGAAAGCAATGAATCCCTCCTAAGAGGACAAATTTTGCTTTATCCGAAGCGTATCAGTGACTGACCAAAAAATCCAAACCCAGCTTATGGGCCGCAGCTTGCAGTCGCTTATCCAACGTCAATAGCTTTGCCGTGGGCGTGAGCTTCGTAGCAGCTAATAGGTGCGCATCCACATAGCCAATCCCCATGCCGTGTAAAGCGTTGGCGGTGATGAACTGCATGACTTCGCTGTCATTGGCATGCGTTGCCAAGGGTAAATTTGAAAGTGCCTCTATCACCACACTGCGTTGTTGCAGGCTTCCTAAAGCCAACTCACCGACAACAAACGGATGGATCAATACCTGGTTGCTATTCAAAAGCACAGTTAACTCTGCATTGGTACGTTGCAGATGGTCTACCCACACCGATGTATCTACTAAAACCACAACACGGTCTAAATTTAGGTGGCTGAACGGCGTCGGGGAGCGGCTTCAAAGGTAGGCTCAGTGCCTCCCAAAAGCGCCAATCGGCGAGCGCTTTCTCTTTCAATCAGAGCTTTAAGCGCTTCTCTTACGAGGCTTGATTTCTCTTTTAGGCCAGTCAGTACTTGGGCTTGATTGAGTAAAAGATCATCAATAGCAAGTGTGGTGCGCATGGTTTATGTCTCTATGGCGATAGTAAGGCACAAATAATAGCATCATTTAGTGCTAATTAATGTGCTTATAGAACCAAAGTAACCCAATCCCCATAACCAGGCGCAAGCTTTGGCCATTGGCTGGCATCACTCACTTTTCGTATGCCTTTGGAAATTAAATCTGCGGCGCGTGCTACGCCTGCGTGGGTGATCCAAACGTGGTCTTGTGAATTGTTGAGCACGGCCCGATCCCAAACCTGAGCTATACGCTCCAAAACGCTGTTGGTACTTTCAACTCCACCGAAGCGGTGGTTGCCAAAATCATCGGTCCAAGCGCTCAAGGCCTGAGGATCGATTGCATCCCAAGCCACTCCTTCCCACAAACCAAAATTCATCTCTGCCAAACGCGGCTCTAGGGTAAAACCCAAATCGGGTCGAAGCGTTTGTAAGGCGGCTTGAAGTTGAAGGCAGCGGCGAAGAGGGGAAACTTCTACCTTCAGGCCTTTGGGCAACACATCAGCAAGCGCCAAGGCCGCTACTTTGGTTGCATACTTATCCGCTTCAATATCAAGAGCGCCGTAACAAATACCTGCGTCAATCAGCGGCTTGGCGTGCCGAACAATCCACAAGGCCATCTCAGCGGGCCGCCCAGCCCAGGGCCAAAGCCCATCCAAGGTAAAAAGCCAATTCTGAGACCTGTTGTGTCGTCCCTAAGCAGTCGCCCGTAAATCCTTGTAAACGAAACGCAAACAAGCGCCAAGTTCGCCAAAAAGCAATCGCAGACGCCGCTAAAGCAGCCGCCCATATTTCCCAAGCCACGGGGAAAAACCATACGCTTAAGCCCAAGGCAAGATCACAGAACAAGGCGGCAAGTGCCAAACTTTGGATGGAGATTTGATCGGCCAAGGGCT
>CAMDAN010000033.1 GCA_945888535.1 Bordetella parapertussis | reverse complement strand
AAGGAGCCTGCGCCTAAACCGAGTTGAACGGCTTTGCGTTGAGGGGCGGTGGTTGGGTCGATCAACAACAGCCAAGCCATCATGCGTTGAATGTATTCATGCACAAGGGCGTTGGGTTCATCCAAGAGCATGGAGCCCTGAATCCACTCGCTGCCTAAGTGCAGATGGCGAACTGGGCCTTCCTCAGAAAAATTAACTTCAGGAAAAGCAATGAGTGGTATGGGGTTTTTAAGCATGGAGGTTTATAACAGTGCGGCCAAGCGGGGCAATGTGGCTTGTGCGTTAAAAGTCGTCGCAGCTTTTAATTCTTCAACGCTGATCCCGCGTAACTGCGCTATCACTTCAGCAATACGCGGGATTTGAGACGGGGAATTGCGGCCTTGGGGAGTTCCTTGGGAGCGCATGAGCGCAGTGGCATACAGCCAATGGGGGGCGATATCGGGCGCGTCGGTTTCCACAACCATCGCATCAAGTGGCAACGACGTTGCTAAATGGCGCAATTGCAAGGCCCGCTCAAACGTAACCGATCCACCAAAGCCAAGCTTGAAGCCCAAATCAATAAAAGCCTGCGCTTGAACGTCGCTGCCATTGAACGCATGGGCGATTCCGCTCCAGCGGCCAGATTTGGGGCGCACTTCGCGTAAATATTTAAGCAGGCGATCTGCGCTGCGGCGAACGTGAAGCACCACCGGCAGTTCAAACTGAGCTGCCAACTGCAATTGCTTGCGATAAAAAAACTCCTGCTTCTCTCGCAATGGGCTTTGTGTAAGGGCTGGTACAAAGTAATCCAATCCTATTTCACCCACGGAAACCAAACGGGGATCTTCGATGTGCAGTTGAATTTCTTTTTCGAGTAAAACCAAGTCATCCTCGTTGGCTCGATCCACATACAGCGGATGGATGCCTAAACAATACGAGTCATTGAATTGGTGCGCCAAGTTGCGCACCGTGTACCAGTTCGATGCGCCGACCGCAGGAATAACGCAGTGGCCTACACCCGCAAGGCGAGCATCGGAGCGCACGGCGTCTCGGTCTGCATCAAACTCGCTTGCGTCTAAATGACAGTGGGTATCAATCCACATTAGTGCGTTTGCAAACGGCCTTGGTCCAGCAGTAACTGCCGACTGCAGCGACTTGCCAATGTCGCGTCATGGGTCACCACCACAAAAGCAGTCCCATGTTCTTTGGCTAAGCGCATCATCAATTCAAATACGCCATCGGCCGTAGTGCGGTCGAGATTGCCCGTCGGCTCATCGGCCAAAACGCAATCAGGTTGGGTCACCAAGGCACGGGCAATCGCCACGCGCTGGCGCTCACCGCCGGAAAGTTCGGCCGGGCGGTGGTGGATTCGATCTGCCAAGCCAACGCTTTCGAGCATATGTTGCGCCTGAAGCTTGGCCTGCCCCGTATCCATTCGGCGAATGGTCAAGGGCATGGCTACATTTTCTAAGGCACTGAATTCTGGAAGCAGGTGATGGAACTGGTACACAAAACCGAGATGGGCGTTGCGAAGGCGCCCTTGCGCTGCTGCATCCAGCCCCGCTAGTTTGTTGCCACACAAAGTTACGCTTCCGCTGCTAGGTGCGTCTAAGCCACCAAGTAAATGAAGGAGAGTACTTTTTCCGGAGCCTGAGCTTCCTACAATCGCCAGCGTTTCTCCGCGCTGCACTTGCAAATCCACGCCTTGCAAGACGGAGACATCCAAACGTCCTTCAACAAAACGCTTGGTTAAGCCCTTGCATTCCAACAAGATCTCATTAGGTTTATTCATAGCGCAAGGCCTCCGCCGGATTCACTTGCGAGGCTCGCCAACTCGGATACAGCGTTGCTACAAATGCCATCAATAAACTGATCACAGCCACAGGCACGATGTCGGCCTGTTGCGGGTCACTCGGCATGCGGCTGATAAGGTAAATATCTTGGGGCAAGAAGCTCGCTCCAAGCAAATGCTCCAAGCCCGGGACGATCACATCAATATTCAAAGCAATACCTAAACCCAAAACAAGCCCAGCCAACGTACCAATGACCCCCACCATCGCCCCTTGCACCATAAAAATCCCCATGATGCTGGCTGGACTAGCACCCAAGGTTCTCAAGATGGCGATGTCTGCCCGCTTGTCTGTGACCGTCATTACCAAGGTGCTCACCAAGTTAAACGCCGCTACCGCAACGATCAGGGTCAAAATAATAAACATCATGCGTTTTTCTACTTGGACTGCTGCAAACCAGGTTCGGTTTTGGCGAGTCCAATCGCGCAAAAACAAATCGCCGGTTAATGATTTGCTTAAATCGGTGGCCACTTGGCGGGCCAGATGGAGATCGCGTAACTTCAAGCGAACCCCCGTTGGCCCTTCTAAACGAAAAATCCTGGCCGCATCTTCCCAGTGCACCAAGACCAAGGTGGAGTCGTACTCAAAGTGTCCGGAGTCGAACGTTCCCAATACGGTCATTTGTTTTAAGCGGGGTACCACGCCTGCCGGTGTAATTTGGCCGCTCGGGGCGATCAGCGTGACTTTGTCACCGGCCACCGCGCCCATGTTGCGGGCCAACTCGTTGCCTAAGACCACTCCAAAACTTCCGGGCACCAGTTGGCTAAGCAACTGCTGCTGAGCGCCGTGCGCCAGATCAGTAACTTCATGCTCTAAAGCCGGATCGATTCCGCGAACCAAAGCGCCTTTCATTTCGTCCCCACGGGCCAAAAGCGCTTGGGCGGCAATAAATGGAGCCGCCCCAATGACTTGGGGGTTGGATTTGGCCTCTAACAAGGTTTGCGCAGGGTTGGCCAAAGCATTTCCGCCGGCGGCGTAAATCTCAATATGTGAGACCACGCTGAGCATGCGATCTCGAACCTCTTTTTGAAATCCGTTCATCACGCTGAGCACAATAATGAGCGCCGCAACACCCAAGGCGATACCCAGCATCGACACGCCCGAAATAAACGAGATAAAGCCGTTACGCCGGGTTGAGCGGCCTGCGCGGGTGTAGCGCCAGCCGATAAGAAGTTCGTAGGGAATTTGTTTCACCCGGATATTGTGGCATTGTGCGGCCGGGTTTTTCCAGTGCGAGACAATGCAAGGATGCACCTCGTGATTCCGTTTGCCGCCCCTCTTGGAAACCAATGCCGTTTGGCTGTGGCTCAGCTACAACTGCCCCACTTTCATCAATTACTTTTGGCTATGCCTTTGGCCTCTCGGATCAGCGGTCTCAGCACTGATTTATCGACCTTGTCGGAGCGAATTGCGACCGGTGACCGATTTGCCGATGGCCTCATTCCTTGGGCTGCGCTGAAAACCGGCCTCTCCGACAGTGCGTTGATCACGCCGTGTCACCTTAAGGTACAAGCGGACCATGTCGCGATGACCGATCCAACCGAGCTCGCACTTGAAGATTCTGAATCCCAGGCCTTGATGCAGGCGATGGCGCCCTACTTTTTAGAAGATGGTCTGACTTTGCAGTGGTTAGACGCAGGAACTTGGATTGCGCAAGGCCCGCTTTTACGTGATTTTCCGAGCGCATCTCTAGAGCGCGTTCGAGGGCAGCCCGTGGACGCGTGGATTCCAAGGCAAGCCCAAGCCAAGACGATTCGCCGTTTGCAAAACGAAATGCAAATGCTGCTCTATACCCACCCCATCAACGATGCGCGAACCGCTCGCAGCGCTTTGCCAGTGAGTTCGTTTTGGCTCAGTGGCACTGGGAGTTTGACAACTACCGAAAGCAGCTTGCCCGCGATGCCAGACGTCGAAGTCCTGAATCAATTGCAAGGGCCCGCCCTGCAAGATGACGCATACGCATGGATGGCGGCTTGGCATGCGATTGACCAAGGGCCTTTGAAAGCGCTTTTTTCCGATGTACAGAAAGCGCAAATTTCGCTCTGCGGCGCAACCCAAGCGCAAACCTTTGGGTACCAGCCCCAAAACCTGTGGCAGCGTTTGCGCAACCGAATTCAACCGCCCTCTGTGGCTTCCATCCTCCTCTCCTTATGAATATCACCCCCAGAGATATCCCTCCGCGTAGCGTTTGGGCGCTTGAACAAGCGGGGGTTCACCCCTTGCTCGCGCGCTTGTACGCCGCCCGCGGGGTACAACATCCCGATGAGCTTGACAACGCTTTGACCAAGCTTTTGCCGCCGGAGACTTTGCTTGGCATTGACAGCGCGGCCACTTTATTGGCGGATGCGATTGCAAATAACAAGCGCCTATGTATCGTGGCTGATTACGACTGTGACGGCGCAACGGCCTGTGCGGTTGCGGTCCGTGGACTCAAATTGCTTGGAGCCAAAAACGTGCGTTATCTGGTGCCCGATCGGGTGGTCGACGGGTACGGTCTGACCGCTCCGATAGCCCAGCGGGTCTTTGACCAAGGCGCCGATATCTTGATTACGGTTGACAACGGAATTGCCCGTATGGAAGGCGTGGCCCACGCCAAAGATTTAGGCTTGCAAGTTCTTGTCACAGACCACCATTTACCCGCAGCCAGCTTGCCAACCGCGGATGTGATCGTGAACCCCAACCAACCGGGCTGTCCTTTTGAGAGCAAGGCGTTGGCAGGTGTGGGTGTGATGTTTTATGTGCTGTTGGCCCTTCGCGCTGAGCTGCGGAATCGCGGCTTTTTTGCAACTGCAGCCCAGCAGCCCAAACTCGACGCCTTATTGCCTTTGGTTGCGCTGGGAACGGTGGCAGACGTGGTCAAGCTTGATGCTAACAACCGCCGCTTGGTTGCCCAAGGGCTCAAGCGCGTTCGCGCTTTAGCGATGCCTGCTGGCATGGCCAGTTTGTTTGTGGCATCCGGTCGCCAAGCCGCTACGGCCACCACCTTTGACTTTGGTTTTGCTTTGGGCCCACGCATCAACGCAGCGGGTAGGCTGTCGGACATGACGCTGGGTATTGAATGCCTGTTGACGGACGATCCCACCCACGCCGATGAACTGGCCCGCACGTTGGACACCATCAACCGCGAACGCCGCGTGATTGAAGGCGACATGCGCGAGCAGGCGATGCAAGTCGCTGAATCCCTCTTTGACGAAGGCGACGAGCCGCCACCCGCTATCTGCGTCTTCGATCCCGATTTTCATGAAGGGGTGGTGGGTATTGTGGCGTCACGCATCAAAGACAAACTGCACCGCCCTGCTTTCGTTTTTGCAGCTAGCCAAGCGCCCGGCAAAGAGCATGAGCTCAAAGGATCAGGGCGATCTATTCCAGGTTTTCATTTGCGCGACGCCTTGGACTTGGTCGCCAAACGGTATCCCGGCGTGTTGCTGCGGTTTGGCGGTCACGCGATGGCGGCAGGCTGCACGGTTGCTGAGGAACATTTCGACACCTTTGAAAACGCGTTGAGTGAAGTCGCACATGAATGGCTAGACGCTGCTACCTTGCAGCGTCAACTTGCCACCGACGGGCCGCTCGCAGCCGAATACCGCCGGGTCGATTTGGTGGACACCTTGCAACATGAAGTGTGGGGGCAGGGATTTGCCGCACCTACGTTTAGCGAAGAGGTTGAAATTATTTCTCAGCGCTTGGTGGGTGAAAAACACTTGGCTCTCAAGCTCAAACACCAAGGCCAACCCATTGATGCCATTTGGTTTAGCCATACTGAACCCTTACCGGCCAAGGTGACTTTGGCCTTTCGCTTGGATGCGGATGAGTGGAATGGCGTTCGACGCGTGCGATTTTTAGTAGAAGGCGCACAAGCTTTAGAAGTTTAAGTTCCTCGAAGTTGGAGGGAACCCAGAAGCTAATCGGCTGCTTTAGAGCCAGATTTTTCGGTAATGGCCATGCGGGTCGTGGTCCTGCGTTTGTTTGGTGGGGTTAAAACGCCGACCCATTCTTGGATCGGTTCCACGGCCGCTGATATACAGCCAGTTACCCTGATTACTGCAGACATCGAAATCCACCAGCTGTGACTCAAACCACGCAGCACCCGCACGCCAGTCGCATGAAAGGTCATGCACCAAATAGCTCGCCACGATCTGTCGCATCCGGTTAGAGGTAAAGCCAGTAGCAGCCAACTCGCGCATACCCGCATCAACAATCGCTTCCCCTGTCTGGCCTGAACACCAGCGCTGAAAGTCTTTGGGAAAGTGTTTGGGCTTGGGCATGCTCGACAAACCCCGCGCGGCATAAAGTTGCGGGCCGTGTTGAAGGTGCAGCATGCGGAAGTTGTCGCGCCACAGCAGCTCAAACCACAGCCAATAGGTTCCGTCGTTACTTCCGTGGGTTTGTTCGTAGGCTTGCAGATCTGCCCAAATGCGGCGGGCCGATACCGCCCCCGTGGCCAGCCAGGGCGACCAGTGGCTGCTGGTGTGCTCACCTTGCAAGGCGTTGCGGGTTTGTTTGTAGCGGTCGGGCCAAGGCGGCGTGAGGTAGTTTTGCAGGTGTGCCAAAGCGCTGGCCTCCCCGCCCCGGCACTGCGCTTGGGTATAGGGAAAGTTCGAGCGCACATGCGAGTCATCTTGCGCATCGCCTTCGGTGTGGGCTTGCAGTAGCGTGAAGGGGTTGTCGGTAAAACCTGGCAAGGTGATCAAGGCGATCAAGTTGTCGTTCGCAGGGCTAGGCAATTGGGTGGGTGCGGGCAGCGGTGCCAGGGGCTTGAGTCGCGCCGATTCGATGCGTTGGCGAAACTCGGTGAAGACCTGCGGCATCTCTTCGGCCGAAAAAGGCAGAGCGTCGGGTTCGATCAGGCTCGATTGCCACAGGGTTTTGACGGTGAGGCCTGCGTTGATCAGGGTTTGCACCTGCGCTTCTTCTTCGGGCGCGGCGATGTCTTCACAAAACACGGTGTCGGCTTGCACCAGGCGGGCGCAGGCGGGCAGCACATCGGCTGCACTGCCGTGCAGCAACACCAGTGGCTGCCCCATGGCCTTCAATGAAGCTTGCAGGTCTTGCAGCGCATCGGCCACAAACCGCCTGCGGTGCCCGCCCATGCGGCGAAAGCCCCAGGCCGTGGGCTCGTCTTGTATGGGTTCGTGTACATAGACCAGCAGCAAGGCTTGTTTGTGCGCTTGGGCGTGGGCTATGGCTTGCTGGAGTGCGCGTTGGTCGTGCAGGCGCAAGTCGCATCGAAACCAGAAAAGCGTGGTGCGCATGGTTTTAAAAATCAAAGCCCAACTGGTTGCTGGGTGGGGTATTTGCGGTATCGCGCTTGGCGGCTTTTCGGCGGCCGGTCTTGGGGGTGTCTGAGTCGCGGGTGAACACGTCACGTTGTTGGCCAGTGCCATATTTACGCGAAGCGTGTTTGTCGACGATGGCTTTTTTGCCCGCTTTCACACCGGGTTCGGCCCGTCGCTCGTGCAGTGCGGCTTTGGACGTGCGCGTGGCCTCGGCCAAGTCCACCACGGGCAGTGGAATGTCGGCCTCAGGCCCGCTGCCCACCGTCAAGCCGCAGTGGCGCTGCACCTCGGGCGGCATCAACCAAGGCTCGAACAACCAAGTGTCGGGTACGCGGCGCATGTGGGGCAGCCAGCGGCGCACAAAGATGCCTTTGGGGTCGTGGTCTTGCGCTTGTTTGATGGGGTTGTACACCCGCGTGGTGTTGATGCCGGTGGTGCCCGACTGCATTTGCAGTTGGCTCCAGTGGATACCGGGTTCGTAGTCGAGAAATTGCGTGGCCAGCCAATGGCCCACCGGACGCCAGTCGAGCCACAGCGGGTAGGCCGCTACTGACACCAACATGGCCCGCATGCGGAAGTTGAGCCAGCCGGTTTGGTAGAGCATGACCACACAAGCATCCACCATGGGCCAACCGGTGCGGGCCGAAGTCAGGGCAGCAAAGTGGGCGTCGTTCCAGCCGTCTTCGCGCAAACCGTCGTAACCCCGGTGCATGTTGCGCCATTCAATCTCCGGCTCGCTTTCCAACTTTTGGATGAAGTGGCAATGCCAATACAAGCGGCTGATGAACCCGACCAAACCAGCACGGTGCCGAGCGGCCTGCGGCGGCAGGGCATCGAGCGTGGCGCGGGTGCTTTGCACCACCTCGCGCATACTGATGCAGCCCCAAGCCAAGTAGGCCGAGATGCGTGAACATGCGGTGGGCGAAGAGAGCGGCGATGAGATGCCGCCGCGGTAACTCAGCGCACGCGCATTTTGAAAACTGTGCAAGGTCTCGAGCGCTTGGCTGCGGCCACCTCGCTGGCGCTGCAGCGGGTTGTGCTGCAGGCCGGGCGGCGGGGTCATCGCTTCGGGGCCGCTGTGGTGTGCGGGGGTAACAAAGTGCAATGCTGGCAGCTGTGCTTGCGTCGCGGCCATGTGCGCTTCCCAGCGGGCTTGCCAGGTGTTACGGCTTTTAAGACGCCGTACCACGCCAAACTGCGGCATTTCTGTCCAGCCCACATCCAAGCTGCGGCACCACGCGCCCACTTGCAGGTCGCGCTCGTAGGTAAAAGCGTTGCCGGTTTCTTGGTGCGCCACCAGTTCAATGAAAGGGGCGTGTTCATACAAAGCGGACAACACCTGCACAGCGTGGCCTGTGCGTACCACCAAGCTGCCGCCTAAGGCTTGCAGATCATGGTGGAGTTCGATCAAAGATTCGCGCACAAACTCAAAGTGCTGCAAAGCCACATCGGGCTGGGCCCACAGACCTGGCTCAGCGATGTACAGGCACAGCACCGGCCCTTGTTGTGCAGCGTGCGCGAGCGCAGCATGGTCGTGCAAGCGAAGGTCGCGTTTGAACCAAACCACGCGGTAGGTCATGGCCTCGTCCTTTCAGCACTTGGTAAATTACGATAAGTGCCGATTGGCGTGCAATTGAGCAAGGCTTGCGGTAACTCTGGCTTTTTATTTTTTAAATAGCGTCGTACAAAGTCGGCTTCATTCCAAGGTGCGGTGCTACCGCTCCATACCGCACCATCTTGAATTTGCCATGTATCGCTAACACGATGCATGACGACGACGCTTGGATTAAGGGTTGGAAATATCACTTTGGCGATGGCCCAATCGCCTTGCACGTGTAGTTGGAGTAGCTTTGCATTCATCGAGTCTGGCAGGCTATGTTGCTCAATGATTTCTAAAAGAGAAACGGCTAAAGCGCCATTCGTTGCCTCAACGTTAACCGGACTGCAATTTTGAGTCCATTGACGTAGTTTTTCTGATAGCCAACCCTTGGCGTCATAGGTATTGCCGCTAATTTCCAAGAGTTTTCCTCCATCGCGGGAAACTATGTCGGTATGGCTATCGACAATAAAGAAAAAGAGCACCCCAAGAACTGAAAGAGCGACATGACGTTTCATTCGTGGATTGAGCCCATAAAGGGGCAACGAGAAAATAACACGGGTTCCAAAATGTTAAAAATATTTTCTAAAATCATACCTTCAACGCCTATTTCATGCACGCCTACTACTCTGACCAATTTGTCTTGCCGTTGCCAGAAGGCCATCGCTTTCCTATGCGTAAGTACAGCCAGCTCAGGGACCGGCTAGACAATGAAATCGACGCTATCCAAATCCGCGAAGCACAGGCAGCGACCGATGAGCAATTAGAACTGGTCCATAGCAAAGATTACATTCAAGGTATCGCTACGGGAGGAATTAACGCTGCGATGCAACGCGAAATCGGATTTCCTTGGAGCCCTGCCATGGCACAACGGGCAAGACACTCAGTTGGAGCCACCATTGCCGCAGCTCGAATCGCTTTAGCCGAGGGTTTAGCAGGCAATATAGCGGGTGGAACTCATCATTCCTATGCTGATAAGGGTGGTGGTTTTTGCGTATTCAATGACATTGCGGTTGCAGCCAGGCAACTACAGACCGAATCCTGGCACCTCAAAAATCGCAAAATCAATGTGGCAGTGATCGACTTAGACGTGCACCAAGGCAACGGTACGGCCCATATTTTCTCCAATGACACCAGTGTGTTTACCTTGTCGTTGCATGGAGAAAAAAACTTCCCGTTTCGCAAGGAAAGTAGCGATTTAGACATCGGCTTACCCGACGGTTGCACTGACGAGACTTACCTTAAGGCACTGTCTCAATCCCTCCGAAATTTGGAGGAAAGATTTGAACCTGACTTGGTCTTCTATTTGGCCGGTGCGGATCCGCACGAGGGCGACCGACTGGGACGCTTGAAGCTGAGCTACAAGGGCATGCACTTGCGCGACTTGGCTGTTATGAATTGGACATGGGAGAAGCAACTGCCTGTGGTGCTTTGCATGGGTGGCGGCTATGGCCATGACATTTCTACGACTTTGGCAGTTCAAATGCAAACGTGGCATTTGGCGATTTCTTTTTGGGGGCGTTGGCAGGAAAAGCTCAAAACTTCCGCAGGGCGTGCTTGATTTCCTTGGCCACAATCACCCTTTGTTCAGGTCGGATATGACGGCCTACGTAAACAAATCGTCCCTTTTCTGAAAGCTCAATCAGACTTTTTTCATCGTTTGGAGCAACTATTTTTACCCAGTACGGATCCAATTGCGCTTTGATGCGCTGGCCTGCACGTTCAGTTTCAACGATGACCTGAGACTCGGTAATGGTGACCCAATCGCCGTCCCCAGCATGTCGCGCGTAAATCAGAAAGGCAACTCCCACCACCACAATTTCAAGGCATGTGAAAGCCAATACGTAGGTCGCTCCAAGCAACCAAAAAAAAGTTCCAATCATCAAAGATAGCGCGCAAATGCATCCGTAGACAAAACCCATCTGATGCGGTGCTAAAGCGCAATTTTTCTTGAGGCTCCAATTGATGGATTCATTATTGGCTTGCATAAAGGCACTCATAGAACTAGATATGCTCACTTCCAGAGAATGGGCTCTATGTCCACTGAGGAACTCAGATCACCCAGAGTCAAGACGCCTTCTTGGACCGTCGCTTGTAATTGCATGCTGCGTTGCGCCAAACCGATGAGCGACTGGGAAGCCTCAGTAGGAATTCGGTAAACGCGTAAATTTTGAGGGCGGCTGAGTTTGTTTTCCATTGTTTTCCACCATACCTCGGCGGCGTGGTTAAAACAATACAAAACCACCGCATCGGACTTACCACACGCTTTGATCAAGGGCTTGTCTTCAGGTTGACCGACCTCAATCCAAAGTCGTGTTCGGCCCGTAAAGTCTCTCAGCCACACATCAGGTTCGTCGGGGTCCGACAAACCCGCGCCAAAAGCCAAGGTTCCATCACCACCGCAAACCGATTGGAGCGTGTGGGCATGCAAAGCCAAAGCAACCAACCGCACCATCATGCGCTCGTCAGTCTCACTGGGATGACGGGCTAAAGTTAGGGCGTGGTCAGCGTAATAGCTATTGTCGATATCTGCAATTTGCAAATTCACTTTGAAGATGGTTGATTTAATAGCCATGCTCCGATTGTGACGGATCACTCAGAATGTCAAAATAACATTGCACACTAAGGTCCATATGCATCACACACTGATTATTTTGACGGGCGCATCCAAAGGCATGGGCCAGGCCATGGCTCACCAACTTTTACATCCCCAAGTGCGGCTACTCTGTATTTCCCGCAACATAGACGACCGCCTGACCAAAGAAGCCGAGAAACACGGTACTTTTTTGGAGCAATGGAGCGCAGATTTAAGTGACGGGGTTGGTGTCGCAGCGCTTTTAAGCACTTGGCTGTCTGCGCTTGATTCAAGCCAGCTAAAAAACGCCACTTTGATCAATAACGCAGGCGTCATAGGCCCACTGGCACCGACCCAAGACAACGATCCTGCACAACTCGCCTACGCTTTACGCGTAGGGCTAGAGGCCCCAATGCAACTGTGCGCTGCCTTTTTAAATGCCACCCAAGATTGGACGGCTAAGCGCAAGGTGCTCAATATTTCCTCGGGCTTAGGTCGCAGGCCCATGGCATCGTCGGCTGCTTACTGCGCGGCCAAGGCGGGCATGGACCATTTCACACGTTGCTTAGCTTTAGAAGAGGCCTTGCGACCGCACGGAGCCAAAGTTTGCTCGCTTGCGCCAGGCGTGATTGATACGAACATGCAAACCGATCTCAGAAGCGCAGACCCCCGCGCCTTTCCCGACCAAGGCAACTTTGCGGGCTTGCACGCCCAAGGACAGCTTGCCAGCCCAGAAGATGCGGCCCAGCGGGTATTGGCCTATTTAGAACGGGCTGATTTTGGCAGCCAAGCGGTTGCGGACGTTCGGGGATAAGGCTATAAAAAATCAATCTGTAAGGCCCGTGCATCCTTTGGGTAGCAAACTCTAGGTTTATTACCCGTCTAGGAGTTTGACCATGTCCCGTGAAGTTGTTGTTGTCAGTGCCGTACGAACTGCGATTGGAACGTTTGGCGGTAGCCTTAAAGATATTGCCCCTACGGATTTAGCCGCCCAAGTGGTTCGCGAGTCTTTGTCTCGCGCCAAAGTCGACGGCAAAGACGTGGGCCACGTTGTCTTTGGCCATGTGGTCAATACCGAACCCAAAGATATGTATTTGTCGCGGGTTGCAGCAATCAATGGCGGTTGCGGCGAAGGCACTCCGGCTTTTAACGTTAACCGCTTGTGCGGCTCCGGCCTCCAAGCGATCGTCAATGCCAGCCAAAGTATTTTGCTTGGCGACGCAGATGTAGCCATTGGCGGAGGCGCAGAAAATATGAGTCGGGGTCCGTTTGCCTCGCTCAACATGCGCTGGGGCGCCCGCATGGGGGACACCAAAATGGTGGACATGGTCATTGGCGCTTTGCATGACCCGTTTCAAAATATCCATATGGGCGTGACCGCAGAAAACATCGCCGCCAAATGGGGGATCACCCGGGAAGACCAAGATGCCTTGGCCGTTGAAAGCCACAACCGCGCCCAACGCGCGACCGAGGCGGGTTATTTCACCAGCCAAATTACACCCGTCATCCTTAAAAGCAAAAAAGGCGATGTTGCTTACCAAACCGACGAGCATTTCCGTCCCAATTGCACAGTGGCTGACATGGCCAAGCTCAAACCCGTTTTCATCAAAGAAAACGGTACCGTGACGGCTGGGAACGCTTCGGGCATCAATGATGCCGCTGCGGCGGTGGTTTTGATGGAAGCAAGCACTGCCAAAGCCCGGGGTCTTAAGCCTTTGGCCCGACTCGTGGCCTATGCGCATGCGGGCGTTGACCCGAAATACATGGGCATTGGTCCTGTACCCGCGACCAAACTGGCGTTGCAAAAAGCCGGTCTCACGGTCAACGATTTAGACGTCATTGAAGCCAACGAAGCTTTTGCTGCGCAGGCCTGCGCTGTCACGCGCGACTTAGGTTTAGACCCCGCAAAGGTCAACCCCAATGGGTCTGGAATTTCACTGGGCCATCCGATTGGAGCCACTGGCGCGTTGATTACCGTCAAAGCTTTGTATGAACTTGAACGCACAAACGGCCGCTACGCCTTGGTCACCATGTGTATTGGTGGCGGCCAAGGGATTGCCGCTATTTTTGAGCGTCAGCGTTCTTGAAATCCACCTGCACGTAGCGTCACTACCAAGGTGTCGCGGTGCCCCCCTTGAGTGAGGGGCTGAATGGGGGTGGACTCATGAATCACGCGCTCGTCGTCTAACAATAAAACCGACCAAGGCTGAGATAACGTAAAGCGTTGTCCATGTGGCCCTTCGGCCTCAAATACCCGGGTCTCACCGCCTTTAACGCCTTGACGGTCCACCATAAACACGGCAACCAAATCAACGCCATCTCGGTGCGCTCCTTCTGGGGTGGGGCGGCCGATTCCGTCGGTGGTGTCGATCCGAAATTGGTGGGCCTCGGCGTACCAGGTTTTCTCGCCCTTGAGGTCAGTGCACACGCGGCCTAACCAAGTCAGAAGTTGCTTCCAGGCGGGACTTTGAACGATGGCGTTTTCCATGGGTTCAAAGTGGCGCTGCATTCCGCCATGCAAGGCGTTGTATGCGACAGGCTGCCAGTGGGGACGGTGAGGGGCTTGGCTCAGTTCATGACCTGATATCACAAAACACGAGTGGCGACGCCTGCGGTAGCGGCCGCCATCACGAAGATAGGCATCCGCGGGCAAGTCATTCCAAAAGGCAGCCCAAGCATTCATTTGATCCGCAGCGGCCAGTGAAAGACATTGCACGGTATCTGCATTTAACACAGCATACCCTTGGGTCTTCAGGGTAAACGACAACTCGCCCCCCTCAGACAACGCAGGCAAAGAAAAGAAAGGCGGCATAAAGAAATCCAAAGCAAAAATATCCAATATTTCATTATCGGTTTGAAAGAACCTTCCTAAAGAAATGGCCAAAAACCTTTAACCCTATGAGTTTGTAACGAAATTGACACACAGAGGAATTACAACCTCAGGGAGGCTGAGCAATGTGGCAAAGCCCATACTTGAAATACTGAGAGCATTAACTATGGCAAAAGATTTTTCCTTGATGGAAGACAGTAATCGTTCTTCTAACCCCACGATTCATGAAGTATCTGATCCCTCAAGACGCACGATTTTGCGCGGTGGATTAGGCGCATTGGCTGGCAGCTTTTTTGCACCCTTGAGTGCCATTGGTGGAGCTGCAGCGTTAACCGGTTGTGCAACCGGAGGCATGGCTAGCGGTCCGTTAATCGGATTTAAAAGTGTGGCGATTTCTACTGCTGACTCGATCACAGTACCTGAGGGTTATACCTACCAAGTTATTGCACCATGGGGTGATCCAGTAGGCATGTCTGGCGAGAACCACGCTTTCAAAGATGATGCAAGCAACTCAGCTGCACACCAAGAAACTCAAATAGGAATGCACCATGATGGCATCCATTATTTTCCTCAAGAAGGCTCTAAAAGCGGACTGTTGGCAATGAACCATGAGTATGTAGACCATGGACTATTGTTTACCGATGGTACAGCGACTTGGTCTGCTGAAAAAGTTCGTAAATCACAAGCAGCGCATGGTGTTTCAATCGTTGAGGTTGAAGACAAAGCTGGCAAATGGAATGTGGTTACACCTTCACCTTGGGGACGTCGTATTACAGCCAACACACGTACCGAAATCAGTGGACCCGCCGTTGGACATGCGATGCTTAAAACTGCTGCTGACCCTGCAGGCCGGGTTGTATTGGGTACATTGAATAACTGCGGAAGCGGTATCACCCCATGGGGTACATACCTAACAGCAGAAGAAAACTTCATCAATTATTTCAGCGGTGGTGACTCTATGTCAGAGCACGAAAAACGCTGGGGCTTAAAAAAGGGCGGCGGCGGATATCGCTGGCACGAGCATGATGCGCGTTTTGATGCAGTCAAAAATCCTAATGAGCCTAATCGTTTTGGTTGGATGGTGGAAATTGACCCCTATAACCCTAGCTCAACCCCAATGAAGCGAACTGCAATGGGTCGCAGCTCACATGAGGGCGCCACAGTAGCCATTACAAAAGACAAGCGTGCTGTTGTTTATATGGGTGAAGACGCACGATTTGAATACATTTATAAATTTGTGAGCCGTGACGCCATCAAGCCTGGCGGCGCAACTGCGAACGCCAACTTGTTGGATCACGGGACTCTGTATGTAGCCAAATTCAATGCAGATGGAAAAGGGCAATGGCTCGCCTTGACACATGGCCAAGGTCCATTGACCAGCGCCAACGGTTTCAACGATCAAGGTGAGGTGTTGATTAAGTCTCGTCAAGCCAGCGATTCGCTTGGTGCAACCAAGATGGACCGCCCAGAATGGATCGAAGTTGACAAAGAAGGCTGGGTTTATGCTGCCCTGACTAACAATAGCAACCGCGGGGGCGACAAACAACCTGTTGTTGATGGAGCAAACCCTCGCGCGAACAACACCCAAGGAAACGTCATCCGCTGGAGAGAGGACGGCGACTTTGGAGCAAGCACATTCGCCTGGAACCACTTCATATTGGCTGGTGATCCCTCATTAGATCGTGCAGATGCGAAAGGCAATATCAAAGGTGATATGTTTTCATGCCCAGATGGACTTTGGGTGGATGGTCGAGGTATCTTTTGGATTCAAACAGACATGTCTACCTCGGCCATGGGCAAAGGCGACTTGAAGAACTTTGGAAACAACATGATGTTGGCATCTGATGTACGCACTGGCGAAGTTCGTCGCTTTTTGGTAGGTCCTGCTGCGTGCGAAATTACAGGTGCAACCGGTACCCCTGATGGCAAGACTATGTTTATCAATGTACAACATCCTGGCGAACCCGCTAACGAGACAAATGATCCTAAGAACCCTCGAGCCATCTCAAACTGGCCTGATAAGAGAGCCACGGGACGTCCACGTTCGGCGACGGTAGTGATTCGTAAAGCAGACGGAGGCTTCATAGGGACCTAAAAAGCTTGTAAATTTATCCCCGAAAAAGGCTGCCTCTGCGCAGCCTTTTTTTTTGATTACAAAGATTAGAGTCGCCAATGTGCTACTTTCAAGCGCAGACCTGAAGATAATTCGATTTATCAATATTGAAGGATAGATGTTTATGACCACAGCTCCCTTGGCTCTCAGTTCTCTGATGAACCACCAAATTCGTTTGGCCACAAGGCCTGTAGGATTTCCGACTGAGGCCAACTGGAGTCGAACTTCAGAAGCCGTTCAAGAGCCTTTAGAAGGCGGCGTCGTTTTAAAAACCTTGGCTCTATCGTTAGATCCTGCGATGCGCGGTTGGATGAACGATGGCAAAAGCTATATCCCGCCCGTTGGCATTGGTGAGGTGATGCGGGCCGGCGGAGTGGGTCAGGTGGTTGTCTCAAAAAATAAAAACTTTGCAGTCGGTGACTTTGTGAGCGCGGGCTTTGGCGTGCAGGAATACCTCACGCTTAACGAAACCGAGTTCAAACACAGTGGCTTGGTAAAAATTGACTTGCGCGTGGGAACGCTCACCCAATGGCTCAACGTCTTGGGCATGCCAGGCATGACCGGCTACTTTGGCTTGATGGATGTGGGCCAGCCCCAAGCGGGCGAGACCTTGGTTGTCTCTGGTGCCGCTGGAGCGGTGGGTCAAACCGTGGGGCAGATGGCAAAAATCAAAGGCTGTCGGGTGGTTGGGATTGCCGGGGGCCAAGCGAAGTGCGACTGGGTGGTCAAAGAACTGGGCTTTGACGCTTGTATTGACTACAAAGCAGGACCGAGTGCAGTCAAAGACGGGCTCAAAGCCCATTGCCCCAAAGGCGTTGACATTTATTTTGACAATGTGGGTGGCGATATTTTGGATACCGTTTTGACCCGCATTAACCGCAAAGCCCGTATTGTGATTTGCGGCGCGATCAGCCAATACAACGCCACCACCGCCGTTCAAGGACCCAAAAACTATTTGAGCTTGCTCGTCAACCGCGCTCGCATGGAGGGCATCGTGGTGTTTGACTATGCTTCACGCTACCACTTGGCCGTTGCAGAAATGGCGGGCTATTTGCAGAGCGGCCAGATGAAAAGCAAAGAAGACGTGGTTCGCGGCTTAGACAAATTCCCCCAAACACTATTGAAGCTGTTTAACGGCGAGAACTTTGGCAAGCTGGTGCTTGAAGTGGCTTAGGTTGGCTTAGGTTTCCCATAGCACGCGCATGGTGTGCGCGAATGCATGGGTCATTGCGGGGTCGGCCCGCTGGGCTACCGCCTTCCCCGCCACATACACCGCTTGGTGCGCAACGTCGGGGCTGGAGAAAACCAGTGCGTCCAGCACATGGTCTTTAGGGATGCCCAACAGGCTTGGTGCGTGACTGTCGAGCACCAGAAAGTCGGCACGGCATCCGATCTGTAAGCCGCCAAGCTGCTGGGCCGTAGCCGCGTGGCCACCGGCCAACGCGGCCTCGAAAAGGTTGGCAGCGCTGCTGATGCTGGGACCACAATGCGCGGCCACATTGCGCTTTTTTTGCACCAGGCGCAGTCCGTATTCCAGCAGACGGAGTTCTTCGGTCCAGCTACGGGTGACGTGGCTGTCCGAGCCCACGGACCAGCGCCCGCCCAAGGCGCAATAGGTGCTGAAATCAAACACGCCGTCCCCCAGATTGGCTTCGGTGCTGGGGCAAATAACGATACTCGCGCCACTTTGTGCCACGCCAGCGAGCTCCTGCGCGGTCGTGTGGGTAGCGTGCACCAAGTTCCAGCGCGCGTTCACCGGCAGATTTTCCAGCAGCCATTGCACTGGGCGCCGGCCGGTGTGAGCAATGCAGTCTTTGATTTCTTGCTCTTGCTCGGCGATGTGGATGTGCACCGGCAGGCCGCGCACCTTAGCAAACTGCGCGAGCTCAGTGATGGCTGGCGCATCTGCGGCGCGCAGCGAATGCACGGCTACGCCTACGTTGACATTCGCCATGCCCTTCGTATGGGTCAGCACATCGTCTATGAGGCGGGAGATGGATTCGGGCGTGGACGCAAAGCGCTGCTGGTTGGGACGCAAGCTAGTGGCACCAAAGCCAGAACGCATGTAAAGCGTGGGCAAAAGCGTGATGCCCATGCCCACGCGTTGGGCGGCACGCACCAAGGCCATGGACATCTCGAGCGCCGAGGCGGCTGGAGCGCCCAAGGCGGCATTGTGTAGGTAATGGAATTCGCAGACTTGGGTGTAACCACCGGCCAGCAACTCGGTGTAAAGGAAGGCGGCAATGTGCTCGAGTTGCTCGGGTGAAATGCGCAAGGCCGCGGCGTACATGCGTTCGCGCCAGCTCCAGAAGTCGTCGCTGCTGACGCCAGCGTTCGCAAGGCTTGCATCGCCGCGCCGCTCGGTAAGTCCAGCAATCGCGCGCTGAAAGGCGTGGCTGTGGGCGTTGACCACCCCGGGCAACACCGGCCCAGCAAGCAACTGCGCACCATCACGCTGCGCCAGCGTGGCGTCCGGCTTAATACCAGACCAGTGCCCGGTGGCGTCTACTGTTAGCAGCACGTCATAGGCCCAAGCACCGTTAACCCAGGCCTGAGGTGCGAAAAAACGCGTTTCAGTGGGCTGCATACACATCCTTGCAAGCCTTTAGCGCAGCAGCGAGCATGGCCTGCAACTGGGGCTGAATGAGTTGCGCCCGTTCTGGGTTGTAGTTAAAGGGAGCGGTCTCTTGCATGTACAGGCTTTGGCACTTCTCCAGCTGCACCGCGTGCACGTGGCGCGCGGGTGCACCGTAGTGGCGGGTGATATAGCCGCCCTTGAAACGGCCATTAAGCACGTGGCTGGTCTGCGGCGCGCCAGCGCACACCGCCTGCAAGGCTTGGGCAATAGACGGGTCAGCACTTTGGCCACTGGCCGTACCGATATTGAGGTCGGGCAACACGCCATCAAACAGCCAAGGAATTTGCGAGCGGATGCTATGAGCGTCCCACAGCAAGGCGTAGCCATGGATAGCGGTGATACGCGCTAACTCAGTCTGCAGCGCCTGGTGGTAAGGCTGCCAATACTGGGTGCGCCGGCGCGCGCGTTCGGATGCGTCAGGGGCGCAGCCGTCTTGGTACAAGGGCTCACCGGTAAAAAAACGCGTGGGGCAAAGCTCCGTGTTCGACGCGCCGGGGTACATGGGCGCGTCATCAGGCGGGCGGTTCTGGTCAATCACATAGCGGCTCACTTTCGCACACAGTACGCTAGCTCCGAGCTGGGGTACAAAGTCGTACAGGCGCTCGAGGTGCCAGTCGGTATCTTCCAGATCAAGAGCACGCGGAACATAGTGTGCTTGCAACTCTAGTGGAATGTGGGTACCAATGTGCGGCATGCTCACAAGCAGCGGCGAAGTACCCTGGCGCAAGGAATAGCTGGGGGAATCGGTCATCGCACCTGGCCTTCAAAAACAGTTTGGATGTGGGGGTTGGCGCCCAAAGAATAAGCCAGTTGCGCGGGGTGCGTGACATCCCACAGCACAAAGTCAGCGCGCATGCCACTGGCTAGTACGCCCCGGTCTGTCAAGCCCAGCGCCTGGGCGGCGTGGCGAGTGACGCCAGCCAACGCTTCTTCGGGCGTCAAACGAAACAGCGTACACGCCATATTGAGCATGAGTAAAAGCGAGGTACAGGGCGAGGTGCCAGGATTGCAGTCGGTAGACACCGCCATCGGCACACCGTGGCGACGCAGCGAGTCCATGGGCGGCAGCTTGGTTTCGCGTAAAAAGTAAAAAGCACCGGGCAACAGTACGGCCACGCTGCCGGCTTGCGCCATGGCGCTAACGCCTTCTTCGGACAACCATTCCAGGTGGTCGCAACTGAGAGCCCCAAAACTAGCCGCAAGCTGCGCGCCACCGCTGTCGCTGAGCTGCTCCGCGTGCAACTTAACCGGCAAGCCCAGGGCGCGGGATGCTTCAAACAGGCGGGCGGTTTGCGCTGGACTGAACGCGATACGCTCGCAAAACGCGTCTACCGCGTCCACTAAACCTTCTGCGTGGAGCGCTGGCAGCATGCGCAACACCTCATCCATATAGGCATCGCTTTGGCCGGCAAATTCGGGAGGCAAAGCGTGAGCTCCCAAAAAAGTGGTGCGCACTGCTACCGCGTGTTCAGCGCCCAAGGCGCGCGCTACTTGCAGGCATTTGCGCTCATGTTCGAGTGCCAGTCCATAGCCTGACTTGATTTCAATGGTGGTTACACCCTCGGCCAGCAGGTGGCGCAAGCGCCGCACCGCGCTGGATTGAAGTTCTTGGGCGCTGGCTTGGCGCGTGGCGCGCACTGTGGACGCTATGCCGCCGCCTTGGCGGGCGATTTCTTCATAATTCACGCCTTGGAGGCGTTGCTCAAATTCCGCCGCGCGGTCTCCGCCATACACAAGATGCGTATGGCAATCAATCAGTCCCGGTGTAATCAGCGCGCCACCAGCGTCATGCTGGGTGGTGCATTGCGCGCGTAGCACGTCGGGCAAATCGGCCAGCGGACCGACCCATTTCAATGTGCCGCCCTGCACCACTAAGGCACCGGCGGGAACCAGACCATAAGGCTGCTCAGCGTCGGGCTGCAAGGTGGCTAACGTACCGTTGTGCCATAGTGTCATGGACATAAGTCAATCTCCATTAACAAGGCATTTGAGGCCATTACTTTGAGAACCGCTTTGGCAGGCAAATCCTGCCAAGTCAGCGTGTGGGCGCTCACGTGAGTGCATTCTTGCCCCAACCAGAGAGTGGCGCCCGCGTCACCCGACCATACCGCCACGGTGCACGGGCCTTTGCCCACGGTTTGCAGGCTGCCGGACACGCGCTGCATCTGGGCGCGGGCCTGGTCAGCACGCACCATGAGGTTGAAGTCTTGTGTTATGCCGTCTATCAACGTGCAATCTACAGGGAGCGCGCCGTCAAAGCAAAAAGGCGCACTGGCCGGTGTGAGTGCGTGTTCCTCATAAGGCGCTGCCGCACCGATTCTCAGTCGCACACCCGCGCCCGATAGCACCGCAAACCAACGCTGCACGCCGACAAAGCAGGAGAACGGCCCGTCAGCCTGTACCTCGGCCACCGACAGGCGAAACACCCAATCGGCCGGGCTGGGCCAGGCAAGCAACTCTCGGGTGACGCCGCCGCCGTTTTTCCAGGCGCTGGGCACCACATCAGCCAGGGCAACGGTGCGCCAGCTCATAGCGCAAAGTTACCACTTAGGCTATAGCGCATGCCAGGGTAGACCAAGCGCGCTTGGCTGGCCACGTGTGCACCGCTCACGGTGCAGCGAGTAATCACCAAACAGGGTTCGTTGCGGCCAATACCCAGGCTTTTGGCCTCGGCGGCACTAGGCAGCGCGGCCTCAACCGAGTAGCGCGCCTCGGTCAGCGGCGCGCAGGCAAACAGGTATTGGGTAGGGGTGGTGGTCTGAAAGTTCACAGTCAAGTAGTCAGGCGCAGAGGCTGGGTTGACGTGACGGTCCTCGAGTTGAATGGCAACGCCGTCTTCCTTGTGCACGATCAACGAATGGAATACCGGCGCGCCAAAAGGGACGCCCAAGGCTTGCACCAACGCGGCGTCAGCAACCACCACTTCCAGATGCAACACGCGACAGGTATGGACGTGACCGCGCTCAATCACTTCTTCATGGATATCGCGCACCGCCAGCATGCTTGAAATGCGGTTCCAATGCGCCACCACTGTGCCCGAGCCACGCAACCGGGTGACCAAACCTTCGGCAGCGAGCTCTTTGACTGCGCGGTTGACCGTCATGCGGCTCACGCCAAACTGCTGTTGCAAGGCCGCCTCGCTTGGGACGGTGTCGCCGGACTGCCAGACGCCACTGGTGATCTGCGCCTTCACGAAGGTTTTGATCTGTTCAAAGGCGGGCAAATGGCTGATGGACATCATTTATTCTAAGTTCAGGGTTTTCCCGCTATTCTATAAGTTGTATAGACAACTAAACTATCCTGACAAACCCTTAACCGCATCAAACTTTCAGTCCAAACACCATGAACGCCACCTCGACCCCTTCGCCTTTTTCAGATTCCAAAGCACGCCCCGTGCGCGCACCGCGCGGCCCCAAATTAACCTGCGCCAACTGGCAAATTGAAGCCGCCTACCGCATGCTGCAAAACAACCTCGACCCCGAGGTGGCAGAAAACCCGGACGAGCTGGTGGTCTACGGTGGCATTGGTAAGGCGGCGCGCAATTGGGCTTGCTTTGACGGCATCATGGACAGCCTGCGCAAGCTCAAACCCAATGAGACGTTACTGGTGCAAAGCGGCAAACCCGTGGGCGTGTTTCGCACCCATACCGACGCACCCCGCGTGCTGATTGCCAACTCCAACCTCGTGCCCAAGTGGGCGAGCTGGGAACACTTCAACGAACTCGACCGCGCCGGTCTGATGATGTACGGGCAAATGACGGCCGGCAGCTGGATTTACATCGGCTCGCAAGGCATTGTGCAAGGCACCTACGAAACCTTTATCGAAGCTGGGCGTCAGCATTACAAAGGTGACTTGGCCGGGCGCTGGATTTTGACCGCGGGCTTGGGCGGCATGGGCGGCGCTCAGCCACTGGCTGCCACTTTTGCCGGAGCCTGCTCGCTTAATATTGAATGCCAACAAAGCAGCATTGACTTTCGTCTGCGCACCCGTTACTTGGACAAGCAGGCCGCCAATATGGACGAGGCGCTAGAGCTGATTGCCCACCACACCGCGCGAAAAGAGGCGGTGTCGATTGGCCTGTGCGGCAATGCTGCAGACTTGTTGCCCGAACTGGTGCGCCGCGCTAAAGCGGGTGGCCCGCG
>CAMDAN010000032.1 GCA_945888535.1 Bordetella parapertussis | reverse complement strand
TGTGGTAGCGCAGATTTATGGCGTGGGCTTGATCACGGCACGTTTGACAGGCTTGGCCTTTGAGGTTGGAATTTTTGCTGGCTTGGCTGGTATTTTGGTGTGCTCCTTCCTTGGTGGAATGCGCGCGGTCACCTGGACCCAGGTCGCACAGTACGTGATCTTGATCATCGCCTATTTGCTGCCCGTGATCTGGCTGTCGGTGAAGCACACCGGTGTTCCTGTACCCCAGGTTGTCTACGGCTACACGCTTGAAAAGGTCACGGCTAAGGAAGAGCTGTTGCTCAAAGACCCCAAGGAGCTGGAAGTCCGCGCTATCTTCAAAGCGCGCTCTGACGCTGCAGTCGAGAAGCTCAAAGACGTCCCTGCCTCTATGGCTGCTGACAAAGCGGCTGCAGTAAAGAAGGTTGACGATCTGAAAGCCGCAAATGGACCGGTAGCCGATATTCAGGCTGCAGAGAAAGCATTGGCAGGATTGCCTGTGGATGAGGCAGCCGCCAAGGCAGCCTACACTGCGGCGCGTACATCCAATGCTGCCAAATCTGCGCCACCGATTCGCCACGCCCAACCGTTCCCTGGCAAAGATGAAGCGGCGCAGGACATCTCACGCAAGAACTTCATGGCACTGGTCTTCTGTCTGATGATCGGTACTGCTGCACTTCCACACATCTTGATGCGCTACTACACGGTACCCTCGGTGCGTGAAGCGCGTGAGTCGGTGAGCTGGTCGCTGTTCTTCATCTTCTTGCTGTACTTCACGGCCCCAGCGCTGGCGGTGTTGGCCAAGTTTGAGGTCTACACGGTACTGGTGGGTACGCCCTTTGCCAGTTTGCCGGAGTGGATAGCACGCTGGAGCATGGTGGATGCATCCCTGCTATCGGTAGTGGACATCAACAAGGACGGTATTTTGCAGTTGGCAGAGATATCGATTGGTGGCGACATCATCGTGTTGGCTACGCCTGAAATTGGTGGCCTGCCCTATGTGGTATCGGGCATGGTTGCTGCTGGTGGCTTGGCTGCGGCTTTGTCCACTGCTGATGGCCTGCTGTTGACGATTGCCAACGCGTTGTCCCACGATCTGTACTACAAGGTGCTCGATCCCAATGCTTCGACTGCACGTCGTGTGATGGTTTCAAAGGCTCTCTTGCTGGTGGTGGCACTGGCTGCCGCGTATGTTGCTGCGCAGAAACCGGCGGACATTTTGTTCCTGGTGTCGGCGGCGTTCTCGTTTGCGGCGGCTGCTTTCTTCCCGGCATTGACGTTGGGAATCTTCTGGAAGCGTGCCAATAAGTGGGGTGCGTCTCTGGGTATGGTGGCAGGTTTGGGAATCACCTTCTATTACATGGTGACGACCCAACCTTGGCTGTACAAGCTTACCCATGGCGGTGCGGCCATCACGCCTGAAATCATCAAGGCCAATACCTGGTGGGACATTGCGCCCATCTCGGCTGGCCTGTTTGGTGTACCACTGGGCTTTGCGGTGATCATCATCGTGTCTCTGTTGACCAAGGCACCGGGCCGCGACATTCAGGAACTGGTAGAGCACGTGCGCTACCCTAGTCTGGATGGCAAGACCTCTGCCGGCAGTGCTGCACACTGATTGTTTTCTCTAGCAACAAAAAACCCGCCTTCTGGCGGGTTTTTTGTTTTGTACCTCTAAATTTTCAGGGTTATTGTTGGTTGATTTATAAAAGGCTCAAAGGGGAAAAGCGGAATCAACTTTATCTGCCGCATCCCAACGTGCGCCCACAAACCACGTACCATTTTCTAAGTAGTCTCGAAGCATGGGCAATGCGTCGAGCCCCCAAAAGACTTTGCCATCGACCTCAAACGCAGGCACACCAAACACGCTTTGGGCAATCGCACCCTCGCCATGGGTATTGAGTTCTTGTTTTACCGCTTCACTTTTCGGATCGCGGCTGGGGGCAAGATGTTCGGTGACTTCTTGAACTCGCTTTGAATCAGCCGCATCTAAGCCGCCAACCCACACATGTGCAAACAAGGTTTCGCATACGTATCGATTTGGCAGCCCTTGTGCATCACAAGCCAACGCTAAGCGCAGCAGGCCCAAGGGGTTAAAGGGGTGTTGCGCTGGGATGTCCATGGGCACGCCTTGCTGCTGAGCGAGCCACTGGACTTGCCGGTACAGCCAAGCACGTTGTGATGGAAATTCAGCGGGGCCTTTTTTTTGGTAATGCTTGAGCAAGCCGCCTAAAAAAACCGGCTTGTAAGTCACCGAATAACTTAAACCCAGCAAAGACTTTGGAAGCGCTTTGAAGGCAAGGTAGGCATAGGGGGAAATAAAGTCCAGGTAAAACGTAATGTGCTTCATGGAAATGACTCCAAGCGCTGTCCAATCAAACGCCACACCGCGCGTTTGTCGGTGTCGGTGCTGTTGGCCCAGGCACCAATTTCTGGAATGGTGCGCAAACAGCCGATGCACAAAGCGGTTTGGCTGTCCATCTGGCAGACGGAGATACAGGGCGACGGCGGTGAATGCACAGCAGACGCGGCTTCCGACACCCGGGCGGCCAATAGCCGGCGGTACGTGACGGTGGGATCTGCAGGCCGCGCTGGGCGAGCGGGTCGGGTGTTAAGCGCCATGGTGTCTCCGTGCGAACAAAGCGTTGGCCGCCCGTGATTGGCTTGGGCGTTGTAAAAATTGGCTGATAAACATGCCAGCGTCAATCAGTTTGTTTAAATCAATGCCCGTATCGATGCCCATGCCATGCAGCATGTACACCACGTCTTCGGTCGCGACATTTCCCGTCGCGCCTTTGGCGTAGGGGCAGCCGCCCAACCCGGCCACCGAGGTGTCAAAGTGGGTCACGCCCATTTGCAAAGCCATGAGCGTATTGGCTAAAGCCTGACCATAGGTATCGTGAAAATGGCCAGAGATGGCGCTCAAGGGGTAATGCGTCAAAGTGGCCTCAATCGCGGCCTGCACTTTGCGCGGCGTACCGATGCCGATGGTGTCGGCAACGCCCACGTGCTGGACACCAATGCCATGCATCAATCCCGCAAGGTAGGCTACGCGCTCTGGCGCAACATCGCCTTCGTAAGGGCAGCCGACGGTACATGACATCGCGCCACGAACAGCGATGCCAGCGTTCAGTGCAGCTTGAACCACGGGCGCAAAACGTTCAATGCTCTCTGCAATCGAGCAGTTGATATTTTTTTGACTGAATGCTTCACTGGCCGAACCAAAAACCACAATTTCATCCGGTGCTGATTTCAGCGCTGCTTCAAAGCCTTGCAGATTGGGGGTCAGCACCGAATATCGGACGCCCGCTTGGCGCTTGATCCCGGCCATCACTTCGGCGTTATCGGCCATCTGCGGAACCCATTTGGGAGACACAAAACTGGTGACTTCAATTGCTTTGAGCCCAGCGTCTTGCAAGCGGTGCACCAACTCCATTTTGATGGCTGCCGGAACGGTCTGCTTTTCATTTTGCAGGCCGTCGCGCGGGCCGACGTCGATCAGTTGGACATGCGATGGAAGTGACATAGGCGTGGTGTGGGTTTCTAAAATTCAATAGCCTTTTTGCACATCCACGATACCTTCTATCGTTTGGCTTTGCTCCAGTGCGGCCAATTTACGGGCAATTTGCGCAATCGTGACGTCACGCAAGGTTTGCGCCGCTGTGTGGGGCGTGAGGGTGATTTTGGGATGGTTCCAAAATGGATGGGCGATGGGCAAAGGCTCAGTGCGAAACACGTCGAGTGTGGCGCCAGCCAGGTGGCCGCTGGCCAGTAAGTGAAGTAAATCGTCTTCGACCAAATGGCGTCCGCGTGCGACGTTAATCAAATAAGCACCCGATTGCAATTGCGATAGGGTGGTGCGGTTCAAAATATTTTCGGTCTCGGGCGTAAGCGGAAGCAGGTTCACCAGGACCCGGGTGGAGGCCAAAAATTCCGGCAATGCGTTCGTCCCGCTATAGCAACGCACACCGTCTATGCTTTTGGGGCTTCGGCTCCAGCCGTGTACCGGAAACTCAAACTGCGCAACCGCCTTTGCAACGCGCGATCCCAAGACGCCCATGCCCAAAATACCCACCGGAAAACTCGAGCGCGGTAAAGGCTCGCGAAATGTCCATTGCCCTGCCTGCATGTGGGCGCTATGGATATCGAATTCGCGGGTGTGGCGAATCAGCGCGTGGCAAACGTACTCTGCCATTTGGACTGCCATACCGGCATCGTCGAGGCGAACGATGAGGGTCTGTGGGGCAATGCGTTTTTGCAATAAAGCGTCTACGCCAGCGCCGATATTAAAAACGGCCTTGAGCGCTGTTTGCTGATCAAAAAAAGTTTGAGGCGGCGCCCACACCACCGCGTAATCCGCTGGCGCATCGCCGTCTTTCCACACGCTGACGTTTGCCTGCGGAAAAGCCGCCCGCAAAGCGTCTAGCCATGCAGGGGCATCGGTGTCGGTACAGCAAAAGGTGAGTCGCATCGTCGTGTGTGGTGCAAAACCGTATTGTCCACTAGCGCGCACTTGAAAATATCAAGCGGTGGCGACCGCAAGTTCTAGGCGCAAAAGTTCAGCGCCTTCGGTGACTTGGTCGCCCGGCGCAAATAGCAGTTCTTGAACGGTGCCATCCGCAGGCGCAGCGATGGTGTGCTCCATCTTCATGGCTTCCATCACCGCCAGCGTTTGGCCCCGGCGAACCACCTCACCTGCCTTCACCGCAAATGACAACACCTTGCCCGGCATAGGCGCAGTCAATCGGCCCGCTTCGGTGTGGGTCTCACCTGCATGGGCGAGTGGGTCTATGCAAAGTATCTGACTCGCTCCATGCGCCATAAACACATGGACAATATCACCGTGGCGGTAAACGTGAGCTGTTTTGCGTTCATCGCCCCAACCCATATCCAGCACCCCACCGGGCAGGGCGTGAACCTGCAACGCTCCCGTATAGCCGCCGCAGTCCAGTGTGGCGGGAGCATTGCGTTTTGGCGTCCAAGCGGCAACATGGGTTGCGCCATGAAACTCAAAGTGAAAGCTACGCGTCGCCAGCCCATGCGACTTCCAGCTATCCGTCGCGCTCCAAGGATCGCAGCCAGGGTTTGCTTGAGATTCAAAGTGCAATTGATGTGCAACGGCGCACGCACCGGCCCAAGCCAATCCAACTTTTTCTTGGTCAAAGAGCTGCTTTGCTTCGCGAGGAATCAAAGCGGTATCTAACTGGGCGGTAGCAAAGGAAGGGGATCGAACGACGTGGCGTAAAAACTGAACGTTGGTGGTCAGGCCCGCAATATGCGTTTGCGCCAATGCCGCATCCATGCGGTTGAGCGCCTCTTCTCGGGTTGCGCCATGAACGATCAGTTTGGCGACCATGGAGTCATAAAACGGGCTGATGGCATCGCCTTCTCGAACACCAGCATCGACACGCACTGCGTAGTCAGAGCGGGTGAAACTACTGTGTTCGGGCAAGCCCATCGTTAACAAACGCCCGGTTGCAGGTAAAAAATTGTTGTTGGGGTTTTCAGCGCAGATGCGCGCTTCTATCGCGTGCCCATGTATTTGCAATTGGTCTTGGCGCAAGGGCAAGGCTTCGCCAAACGCCACACGCAGCTGCCACTCCACGAGGTCTAGGCCGGTAATTGCTTCAGTCACAGGGTGCTCGACTTGCAAGCGCGTATTCATTTCCATGAAGTAAAAAGCACCCACCCCGGCTGGGCCATGGGCTTGGACGCTGGGGTTCGCTTCCACAATAAATTCGACCGTTCCCGCGCCCACGTAATTCACGGCGCGGGCCGCAGCAACGGCCGCTTGGCCCATTTGGTCTCGAATGGCTTGTGTCATTCCGGGGGCCGGGGCTTCTTCCAACACTTTTTGGTGGCGGCGTTGAACCGAACAATCGCGCTCGAACAAGTACACATAGTTGCCCAATGTGTCACCAAAGACTTGAATTTCAATATGGCGCGGTCGTTGTACGTACTTCTCAATCAACACCGCATCGTCGCCAAAACTACTGGTGGCTTCACGCTTGCAAGAGGCCAAGGCAGAAGCAAAGTCTTCAGACTTTTCGACCGTGCGCATGCCTTTACCGCCGCCGCCTGCGCTGGCTTTGATCAAAACGGGGTAGCCTATGGCATCGGCTTCGCGTTGCAATAAGGCAGGTTCTTGGTTCTCGCCGTGGTAGCCGGGGACCAATGGCACGCCGGATTTTTCCATCAACTGTTTGGACTGCGCTTTGAGGCCCATGGCGCGAATCGCCGCCGGTGTAGGCCCAATAAAAACCAAACCTGCATCCGCACAGGCTTGGGCAAACGCATCGTTCTCGCTTAAAAAACCATAGCCTGGATGAATCGCTTGTGCGCCTGAAGCAAGCGCAGCTGCAATGATTTTTTCCCAGCGCAAGTAGCTGTCCTTGGGAGCGCTTGCGCCAATGGCAATCGCTTGGTCACACGCATAGACATGCTTGGCCTGCGCATCCGCATCCGAATACACCGCAACCGTTTGAATCCCCATGCGCCTGGCAGTGGCAGCAACCCGGCACGCAATTTCGCCACGGTTGGCAATGAGTATTTTTGTAAACATGGCGATTCTCTTTTCAATAAAGTCAGTATTCTTTTTTAAGGGGAGGTCCAGACGACTGCATCGTCAACGGCATAGAGTTTGCAAATTTGGCCGTAGCGTTGACAATTACCTATTGCGCGCCCGTGTGCGTAATCGCCAGCTGCGGAGCCCCAGCCACCACGGGTACTCAAGGCAAATGCGCGCGGGGATTTAGAACTCAAGAATTTGGCGTACGCTACTTTGGTATTTTCGCTCGCAGGGACTTTACGGATGTCGTCGATATCAGCAAAAGCGCTGGCTTGCGGTTTGGAAATGATGGCGGTTTTTTGAAACCCTAAAGTATTTAGAAAAGCATCTACTTCGGGTAGCCAGTGGTCCATGTCTTGATTCAATCCCCCGTGACCATCATCACCCACCCCTGCAAACTGAATGAAGCGAGCATTCCCGCCGCCTTTAATCCAAGCAGAGTACCAAGTCTTTGGGATCTCTGCGCCCCAGTACTTGTCGTTTTCCCAATACAGCCAAAGCATCGGGGCTTTCGCTTGAGGCGCAATGCTTCCCCAGTAAATTGAAGTCCAATCGGATCCGCAGGGCTTACCAGGACTAAGGTCTGGATTACCTCCAGTGCCGCCTGAAAAATTGATACCACCAATGAGACCTGCTGGCGCACGCCCTACGGTTGCTACGCTGGTTAGACCTCCCACAGACTGCCCTGCGACAATCCAACGCGTTGTATCTACATAGGACAATGTTTTTGCAAATTCCACCGTCGCAAGGACTTGGTCAGAGGCTGCGATGGACATAGATTCAATGCTTCGGCAGTTGCTGTATTCAGGGTCAAAGCTTCCATAGGTTTCCCAATAACCGATCCGATTGGGAACTATCACAACGAAGCCTTTGTTGACCAAGTAGCGTGCGACGTTCTCAGGCCGATAGCGACCTTGGTCAGCGCGTTTGGATGCAACTGAGCGACCGTGGTTAAAGACAATCAAAGGGAAAGGCCCGTCTCCCGCAGGCCGGTATAGCGTCATCGGAATAGACTTTGTTTCTTGTCTGCCGAACATGTCTTTGACCGTGGCTTCGGTTCGCATGACTTCTTCCTGTAAGTCTTTAGCCAGAATTTCTGGTGAGGCCGCAGCAACTGCCGTTACAACGGGTACGCTTTGAGCGATTGCGATACCCGCAGCCCAAAGCAGCCCTGTAAAGACAAGTTTGTATGCGCGCATGGTGGATCCTCTTACATCCGAAACAAACCAAATTGGGTATCCGGGATAGGGGCGTTGCGCGAGGCGCTAAGGCCTAAGGCCAAGACGCGGCGGGTATCGGCGGGGTCGATGATGCCGTCATCCCACAAGCGAGCGGTAGCAAAGTAGGGGTGGCCTTGGGTTTCGTACTGGGCGCGCAAGGGGGTTTTGAACGCCTCTTCTTCTTCGGGGCTCCACTGCCCGCCTTTGGCTTCGATGCCATCGCGTTTGACTGTAGCCAGCACGCTCGCAGCTTGCTCACCCCCCATAACACTGATGCGGGCGTTGGGCCACATCCACAGAAAACGGGGGCTAAAGGCCCGACCGCACATGCCGTAGTTTCCTGCGCCAAAGCTGCCACCAATGATGATGGTGAATTTTGGAACGGCAGCCGTCGCCACGGCGGTCACCATCTTGGCGCCGTTGCGGGCGATGCCTTCGTTCTCGTACTTACGCCCGACCATGAAGCCAGTGATGTTTTGCAGAAAAACCAAAGGGGTTTTGCGTTGGCAGCACAGCTCAATAAAGTGCGCGCCTTTGAGCGCGGACTCACTAAACAAAATGCCGTTGTTGGCGATGATGCCCACGGCCATGCCCTCAATGTGCGCAAACCCGCAGACCAAGGTAGCTCCAAAACGGGGTTTGAATTCGTGGAACGTACTGCCGTCGACGACGCGGGCGATGATTTCTCGAACATCAAAAGGCTTGCGGGTATCGGTTGGAATCACACCGTACAACTCGTGGGCGGGGAACAGAGGTAACGCGGGAGTTTGGTCCGTGATGGCGTCTTTGTGATGGTTCAGATGGGCGACCGCTTCACGCGCCAATGCCAGCGCGTGCAGGTCGTTTTGCGCAAGGTGGTCGGCAACGCCAGACAAACGCGTGTGCACATCGCCACCGCCCAAGTCTTCCGCGCTGACGACTTCACCTGTGGCGGCCTTCACCAAAGGCGGGCCACCCAAAAAGATCGTGCCTTGGTTTTTGACAATGATGGTCTCATCGCTCATCGCGGGAACATAGGCGCCGCCCGCCGTGCATGAGCCCATGACCACGGCGATTTGGGCAATCCCTTGCGCGCTCATATTGGCTTGGTTAAAGAAGATGCGGCCAAAATGATCGCGGTCCGGGAACACTTCATCTTGGTTGGGGAGGTTGGCGCCGCCTGAGTCCACCAAGTAAATGCAAGGAAGACGGTTTTGCTGCGCGATTTCTTGGGCGCGCAGATGTTTTTTGACGGTCATGGGGTAGTACGTTCCGCCTTTGACGGTCGCGTCATTGCAAACCACCATGCAGTCCACGTCACTGACCCGCCCAATACCGGCAATGAGGCCCGCGCCTGGAGCATCGTTGTTGTACAAGCCCAAGGCGGCCAATGGAGCGAGTTCTAAAAACGGCGTTCCCGGATCGAGCAGCAAATGGACCCGCTCGCGCGGCAAGAGTTTTCCGCGCGCTGTGTGCTTGGCGCGTGCGGCCTCGCCACCGCCCAAAGCCACCTGCGTGGTTTGGAGATTTAAATCGTCCACCAAAGCGCGCATTGCCAGAGCATTGGCTTGAAAGTCTGCCGATCTGGCGTTGAGCTGGGTTTGTAAAAGTGGCATGGGAAGACCTTTAACGTTGTGCCATAAGGGTAGAGTCTGAGCCGGTTTTTGCTGCGCCACAATGGTTGCAAATTCTGCCAAACTTATGGCAGAATTTGAAGTCCTTATGCTTCCTGCTTCCTTCGCCCCACCTTTGGCCAAAGCGCAGACACCTGTCGCCTTTGTAAATGCCATTATGGAGGCGTATAAATGCCGCAATATCGATCCGTCAAGTGCATTAGAAAAGTCACAAATCGAGCCGAAAATATTGAATAATGCAAGCGCGCGGATTACCGCCTTGCAAATGGAGGCGGTGTCGGGCTTGGCCATGCGAGAACTCGATGATGAGGCGCTGGGATGGTTTAACCGCCGCCTGCCGTGGGGTAGTTATGGCATGTTGGTTCGGGCTTCGCTGTCTGCGCCGACTCTGGGCGTGGCGATGCAGCGATGGTGCCGACACCACGGCTTGTTGACCGACACCATCGCCATCACCCTGACGGAAAACGAGGGCTTGGCGTATTTGAAAATCGAAGAACGCAGCGACCTCGGGGCATTGCGCGAGTTTTGTATTGTTTCTGTTTTGCGTAACGCCTTGGGTGTGGCGTGTTGGTTGTCTGATTCGCGTATTTCCTTGCGCCAGACGCGCTTGCGTTTTTTAGCGCCCGCGCACCAGGCGAGTTACCAAGTGCTCTTTGAAGGTGAAACTGTTTTTGACGCAGAGACTAATTGCGTGACGTTTGATGCCCGCTACCTGGATTTGCCGATTCGGCGCGATGAAGCGGCTTTGCAAACCATGTTGCAAAGGGCTTTGCTCTTGACGGTACGACCCTACCGGCGCGACCGATTGCTGGTCGAGAAAGTAAGACACGCGCTCGCCCACCATCCCGAGCACAGCCGCAACGCAGAAGACTTGGCCACACACCTCAACCTCTCTGCGCGAACCTTGCATCGCCAATTGAAAGACGAAGGCGCTTCGTTACAACAGCTCAAAGATGCCGTCCGACGCGATGTAGCGGTTGCGCAGTTGCAACGGAGCAAACGTCCCATCAAGCAGATTGCCGCCTTGGCCGGATTTCAAAATGAAAAAAGCTTTATCCGTGCGTTCAAAAACTGGACTGGGCAAACGCCCGATGCGTACCGAGGGCGGGATGGTTCAAGTTAGCTAAAGCATGGATTTGCGGCATTTTTTTGCGCCGCATCGACAAGCGTAGCGCAATTTCAACGCGTCAGTTACAGGTTCATCACTGACTAATCCATAGTCAAACGTTAACTCTTCGTTTTTATAGACAGCGCGTCGCGTTCTCATAAATATGCGGCCATTTTTTTCAAAGGGCTCGCAGTTGGGTTTGCAGGAATGGTTGATCCAACGCGACGCGTTGCCCCCGTTCACTGCATCTATCACGCGAGAATTATCAATATAAAAGTAAAACGTGTGGTCAGGGTTGGCGGGGTCATGGGGGTGGCGTCTTTGCGCTTCTTCCATGGAAATAATCTCGCCCACATACTCGATGACGGTGGTTCCCAATGCAATTGGGCGCAGGGCAAACACACCTAGCCCATGGAGATCAGAGCGCCTTGTTTCAATGAACACATCACCCACAATCAGTGGGTCTTGCGCGCAGCGCTCTCTGCTTTGTGTTGCTCCAAACTCACCATGGGTGCATCCGCCTTCTTCCACGCGGTAAACCCGCCATCGATGTGGGCTACGTTGGTCATACCCATGTCGCGCAAAGTCTTGGTTGCCAAAGCACTGCGCCAACCTGCGCCGCAAAACAGGATGAACTCTTTGCTTTCGTCGGCAAAAACTGGTTTGAAATAAGGGGAGGCTGGATCCACCCAAAATTCGAGCATGCCACGAGGCGCAAGCAGTGCGCCTGGCAGCGTACCTTCTTTCTCCAGTTCGCGCGGGTCTCGGATGTCAACGATTTGGACCTTGAGGTCAGTCAAACGCTCACGCACTTGGTCCACGCTATAGGTGATGACTTGGGCCATCGCTTCGTCAACGAGGGTTTGGAACCCTTTGGTGATAGGCATAGACGTTCTCCGGTGTGATGTATTTATAAAGCGCGTTGAATGATAATTTTTTGTACGTCGCTGGTACCTTCGTAAATTTGGCAGACGCGCACATCACGGTAAATTCGCTCGACGGGAAAATCGCTGACATACCCATAACCGCCAAGGGTTTGGATGGCAACGGTGCAAATTTTTTCAGCGACCTCACTGGCAAAAAGTTTGGCCATGGCCGCTTCTTTCAGGCAAGGGCGCTCTGCGTCGCGCAATGCGGCGGCGTGCCAAATCAACTGGCGGGCGGCTTCGAGTTCGGTTGCGCATTCGGCTAAGCGAAACCCAACGGCTTGGTGGTTGAAGATGGCGGTGCCAAAACTTTCGCGTTGTTTGGCATATTCGATGGCCACTTCGAGTGCGCTGCGTGCCATGCCAATGCTTTGGGCTGCAATGCCAATGCGCCCACCCTCCAGACCACCCAACGCGATTTTGTAGCCTTCGCCTTCTTGACCGATCCGATTTTCAACTGGGATGCGGCAGTTATCGAAATTGATTTGCGCGGTGTCGCTAGAGTGTTGGCCGAGCTTGTCTTCGATGCGGGCGACGACATAACCGGGCGTGTGAGTGGGAACAATAAATGCCCCCATGCCTTTTTTGCCAGCGCCTTTGTCTGTAACTGCAATGACGATGGCGACATCGCCGTTTTTTCCGCTGGTAATAAATTGCTTGACACCGTTGATGACATACGCGTCACCCTCTTTGACCGCGGTGGTGCGCAAGGAAGATGCATCAGAACCAACATGCGGCTCGGTTAAACAAAACGCACCCAAGAGTTCGCCTTGTGCCAAAGGGGTAAGCCATTGTTTCTTTTGCTGGGTAGTGCCGTAGCGCATCAAAATGGCATTGACTGGGCAATTGGTCACGCTGATAGCTGTGCTGGTGCCGCCGTCACCGGCTGCAATTTCTTCTAAGACAACCGCCAAACTTAGGTAATCCAAGTGGGCACCGCCCCATTCTTCTGGAACACAAATCCCATAGGCGCCGAGTTGCGCTAAACCCCTGTGAGCATCTTTGGGAAAATGGTGTTGCTTGTCCCATTGCGCCGCATGCGGCCAGAGCTGTTCTTGCGAAAATGCGCGAACCGTGTCGCGGATCATTTCTTGGTCGGCGTTGAGTAACATTTGATGAGCCTACAGCACTTCAAGGGCGACAGCAGTTCCTTCGCCTCCGCCGATGCAAAGCGTTGCCAAGCCTTTTTTTAGTCCCCGCGCTTTAAGCGCATAAATCAATGTGACCATGATGCGCGCGCCTGAGGCTCCGATGGGGTGACCGAGTGCACACGCGCCGCCGTTGACATTGACTTTGTCGTGCGGAACGTTCAGTTCTTTCATCAGCGCCATCGGTACCACCGCAAAGGCTTCATTGACTTCCCACAAATCGACATCCGCAACCGTCCAGCCTGCTTTAGATAAAGCTTTTTGTGTCGCACCAATCGGCGCGGTCGCAAACCACTCTGGTTCCTGCGCGTGGGTAGCGTGGCTAACGATGCGGGCCAAGGGTTTGCAGCCCAAACGCTTTGCCGTGCTTTCGCGCATCAAGACCATGGCGGCTGCGCCGTCGTTAATCGAAGAGCTGCTGGCCGCAGTAATGGTGCCGTCTTTTTTGAATGCCGGTTTAAGGCTTGCGATTTTGTCTAACTTCACTTTGCCGGGACCTTCATCGATAGACACGATGCGCTCACCGCTTCGGTCTTTGACGCCCACAGGTGTTATTTCAGCTGCAAAAGCGCCAGAGGCCGTAGCGGCTTGGGCGCGTTGAACGCTGGCAGTGGCGAATGCGTCTTGCTCGGCGCGGGTGAATGCGTATTTGGCGGCGCAATCTTCGCCAAACGTTCCCATGCTGCGACCGGCTTCATACGCATCTTCCAAACCGTCGAGCATCATGTGGTCAAAAATCTTATCGTGTCCGATGCGGTATCCGCCGCGCGCTTTGGGCAGAAGATACGGCGCATTGGTCATGCTTTCCATGCCGCCGGCAATCAGAACATCGTGGGTTCCAGCAATCAGCATGTCGTGGGCAAACATGGCAGCGCGCATGCCGGAGCCACACATCTTGGACAGCGTGACTGCGCCAGCACTTTTTGGTAAGCCGCCCTTAAAAGCCGCTTGGCGGGCTGGGGCTTGGCCTTGGCCGGCCATCAAGCAGTTGCCAAATAAGACTTCGGTCACGAGCGCAGGATCAATACCAGCCCGTGTTACTGCGGCTTGAATGGCTGCACCGCCGAGGTCATGGGCGGCGAGGCTGGCGAAGTCGCTTTGAAAACTTCCCATCGGGGTGCGCGTAGCGCTGACAATCACAATGGGGTCGTTCATGGCAATGACTTTCAGTAGATAAAAAATTAAGTGGGAGCAAACCGTTTTTCACGGTCGTAGGGGAAAACGTCGTGCACATAGCCTTGGGCGATGCGGTCTTTGTGGCCCTGCCAGAAGGCGACGTCAAGCAAGTCAGCGTGGTGCTTCATAAAAACGCCGCGCACAGCCGGGTTACCTAATAAGAAAGGGGCAAAGGTTTCAGGAAAAACGTCTTTGGGTCCAACGCTGTACCAAACCTCACCCGACATTTCTTCTTCCTCGTTGCGCGGAAGTGGAACTTTTCGGAAGTTGCAATCGGTGATGTATTCAATCTCGTCGTAGTCATAAAAAACAACTTTTCCATGGCGCGTAATACCAAAATTTTTCCACAGCATGTCGCCTGGAAAAATATTGGCAGCGACCAAATCTTTGATGGCGTTGCCGTACTCAATCACGCCGCGCTCAATTTGGACATGCGCCTCTTGGGCTGCTGAATTGGTTTCTGGCTTCATTCCGCCAGCGTCAAAGGCTTCTTGTAGGTAAATATTGAGGGGGATCATGCGCCGCTCGATATAAACGTGTTTGACGATCACCTCGGTGGTGCCGTCGCCATCTTTGTCAATAATTTCTAACTGACTAGGCGCAAATTTTTCGATCTCTGCAATCAATTCGTCGTCAAACCTATCACGCGGGAATCCGACTTCGCTGTATTCCAAGGTATCAGCCATTCGACCCACCCGGTCGTGTTGCTTCACTAATAAATATTTGCCCTTGATCTGCTCGCGACTGGTATCTTTTGGAGGGGGATAAAAGTCTTTAATGACTTTAAAAACGTAGGGAAAGCTAGGCAAATCAAACACCAGCATCACCATGCCTTTGATGCCCGGGGCGATCCGAAATTTGTCGGTTGAGTGGCGTAAGTGGTGAAGAAAGTCCCGGTAAAAAAGCGTCTTACCTTGTTTCGCCAGACCCAATGCGTTGTAAATTTCATTGCGCGGTTTTCGCGGCATCATGCTGCGCAAAAATTGGACGTAGGCTGAAGGAATTTCCATGTCGACCATGAAATAGGCACGGGCAAAGCTAAATAACATCAGTAAATCATCTTCGCCAAACAATGCCGCATCAATCACCAGCTTTTCTGATTTGTGGTGTAACACGGGTAAAGCAAATGGGAACTCATTAAAACCGTTGATTAACTTGCCAACAACATAGCATCCCTTGTTACGAAAAAACAAGCCTGACAACACCTGTATTTGAAAGTTTGCGCGCAGCTTTGCATCTCCTAAGCGTCGAGACATCGCTTCTGCAACACGGGCGGAGTCGCGCGGCAAATTTTCAAATTCCTTTTGTAAATCAAAGTCACGCAGTAAATTTTCAAAAACCGCAGCCATCGTCTCTCGACTCGGGTAATACGACCGGTACGTCGGTTTGGATTGGGCTTCGCTGTTTTCTATGTATTCCGTGCTGACCGCGGGACGAACAAAAATAAAGTCATTTTGAAAATAGGAGCGGTGCAAAATTTTCGTAGTGACCGAATTAAAAAATGTTTCAGCCAACTCCGGTTGGTGATGATCCACCAATAGTCCGATGTAATGCAACTTCACTTGCTGCCATACATCCATGGCTTGTTCCCCCGCTTTGAACTCACGCTCCAAGCGCCCCGAACATTCCAAAACCCGAATATCGTAAAACTCGATCCGCTCGCGCTGTGCTTTTTGCTGACCATGCCAGTCGGCGGCTTCAAAACGTTGCTTGGCGCGAGACGACTCGGTTCTAAAGAGTTGGTAATGCCGGTTAAAACCATCCATCATGGCCTTGGCTATTTCGTAGGCCAGCGTCGAGTCAAGTCGGGTGGGAAACATCGATACTCCTAACGCGGCGTGCGCCCAATGGCTGCAATAGCGTCGCGGTAGATCGATTCAATTCCATCATTGCCTGTGATGCGCATATGTAAATTTTGAAGCAGGCCATCGTGTAAGCCGTAGACGCAACCGTGCAGCGTTACGTCTTGGCCGCGCGACCACGCGTCTTGTAAAACGGTGCTTTGGGCCACATTGAGAACTTGCTCCACCGCATTCAGTTCACAAAGGATGTTCGCGCGGGCATGTTCAGGAGCCGCTTCGATCATGGAGCGGTGGTGATCGCGCACATCTTGAATATGACGCAGCCAGTTATCAGCCAAGCCAATACGCGCACCTTCCAAAGCGGCCTGAACACCAGAACAGCCGTAGTGCCCTACCACCATGACGTCCTTGACTTTCAGTCGCTCCACCGCAAATTGAATCGTCGACAGCGCATTCAAGTCCGAGTGCACTACCACGTTGGCTACGTTGCGATGGACAAAAATTTCACCCGGTGCTAAGCCAATAATTTCATTGGCAGGAACGCGGCTGTCGGAACAACCGATCCACATATAGCGCGGTTTTTGTTGGCTTAGGAGGCTGGTAAAAAACCCCGGCCGGCTGCGTTCCATTTCAGCAGCCCAGCTGCGGTTACGGGCAAAGAGATCGTTGAGGTCAGACATGGCGATGTATAAAAATTGAAAAGAAATAATTGTGCAGGAGAGTCACAAGACCCTACTTCCTCAAGGCGCTGCGAACTGTCCAATCCAAAAGTCCAATACGAGCCCGTTCTTGTTGGTCGTCTTTGGCATTGAATTCGCATGGGCTTTGGAGGGGAAGATCACCACTGCAAACAAAGGATGATGGATTACCGAGCTGCCACATCCCCTGGGCATTACGCGCTTCACCGGTAAAAAATAAAGTCCGCGGTGATTCCATCGGCTTGGCGCTTGGCGCATCTAGTAAGTTACGCCCCGAGTTAATGTAGGGGCCTTCAATTCCAACCAAAGGCAATAGCGTAGGAAACATGTCGCGGTGACTGGCTGGCAAGACTTGTTGCTTTCCGCACTGCAGTCCTTTGCCCCAAATCACAAACGGAACTTGGCGCATTAGGTGTCTGCGCTCAGGCCGCGCGTAGACACCAAACGAGCGAACGTTGTGATCGCCAGTCGCAGCGACTACCGTATGCGAAGCCATCGGGCCGCTTTGTACTTCTTGAACAAACGCGCCGAGTAAATCAGTGGCGTAGTGGTACGTATCTAAATTGGGTACCAAGGTGTCCGAATTGGTCTCGCCTTTCCAAAGAGTCATATCTCGTGGTACGCGCTTGTAGTCACTGGGTAAATCGTAGGGCGGATGGTTGGTCGAGGTGAGGACGAATACAAAAAGCGGCTGATCTTTGGCTTGTGTTGCGAGTCGAGTTTTTAGGTATTTAAAAACATAGCTATCCCAAACGCCCCAAATTCCAAGTGTGGATTCTGGGTATATTTCTTTGAGCGTGTTGGCATCGATAACCTCGTCAAAGCCTTGTACCTTTAGTACGCGGTTGAGGTCGCGCCAACCCGATCGCACCGAGGAGACAAAAAGTGTTTTATAGCCTGCTTCACGGGCAATTTTGGCCAAGGCCCAGGGTATAGGCTTGCGTCCTACCTCGCCCATAGTGAGCGGAGTGATAGGTGTAGAAAATAAAATGGCTTCGATCGACGGATGGGTTCCCCCATGGGCGGAATCGAAGTTGCTGAAATGGCACGCCTTATCTAAGGTGGGCGCCATGCGGCCGATGACGTCAAACTGCGGGGACTGGTATCGCATGGGTTCTGCACTCCATGACTCCATTAAGAAAAATAACAAATTTTTCCTCTCTGTTTCCGTGGGTAGCGCAGGACGTGTTGACAATGCGTTACGGACAGAGGCCTCACTGTCATGGGGCAGGCCTAACACGTCAGCCGCCGCTAAAGCCGATTCAAAGCCCATGCCGCGCAAACCCAAAAGTGGGTCTTGTAGATTTTGTGACTCTTTTCGGCTGTCCCACGCGTACTTCAGCGCAATGATGCCGTTAGGAACCATGTCGTTTAAATATTGCGAGGTGGTGACGGTCAGGTGTTGGCGCTGTAAGGCCATTTCGCGGAGCGTTCCTTTACCGGCAAATAACAAGGCAAAAAATACTAAAAATACAGCAAGAAACCGCGTGATCCAATGGCGCGATTGAAATACGTGTTCCGGTTGAATCCGACGCACCAAGCGGTGGTGAAGCGATACAGAGGCAAGCGTTAGAAGTCCGCCAAGAACGAGCGTTGGGATGACAGGAAAATCGCGCCAAATCGTATAAAAAACGGCCTTGGTATCGTCTTCCATGACGCCAAATACCAGCGAATCAATCGGTGTTTTATAAAAGCCAAAGTAGTGAAGGTTCACCAGCGAGGCCATGACATAAACAAAGGAAACCACAGCCGCCAAGCGTGCGTTAGTTTTCCCCGAGGCCCAAGGAAGTATTAACAGGAGGAGCGCGCCAACGATGGCACTGACCTTTAAGTCAAATCGAAAGCCTTGAAACAGCGTTGCAGCAATGTCATTGGCCGGCACATGAAAGGACGCTGGCCAAAAATACGCCATCTGCCCCATTCGAATCAGGGTAAGCGCTAGGAGCAGGGGGACGACCAAAATCCAAGCGCGCAACAAACCGCGCCAAAACCCTTGAAGTAAAGACTGAAAAAAACGAGAAACCAAAGATTTCATTACATCGTCTCCGCAAACAACTCCCGCCCAATCAACATCCGGCGAATTTCACTGGTGCCTGCGCCGATTTCGTAGAGCTTGGCGTCGCGCCACAAGCGCCCTAGCGGGTAATCGTTGATATACCCGTTGCCACCAAAAATCTGGACGCCTTCGCCTGCCATCCAGGTGGCTTTCTCCGCGCACCAAAGAATCACGCTGGCGCAGTCCTTTCGGACTTGGCGCACATGTTCGATGCCTAACAGGTCTAAATTTTTTGCCACTGTGTAGGCAAAGGAGCGCCCGGCTTGCAGCACGGTGTACATATCGGCTACCTTGCCTTGGATGAGTTGGAACTCCCCAATACTTTGGCCAAATTGTTTGCGGTCATGGATATAGGGAACGACGCTATCCATCACCGACTGCATGATCCCAAGAGGCCCACCGGTTAGAACGGCGCGCTCGTAGTCCAAGCCACTCATTAATACTTTGGCGCCGTTGTTGACGCCGCCAAGAACCTGCGACACGGGAACCTCTACGTTCTTAAAAACCAGTTCGCCGGTATGGCTGCCGCGCATACCGAGTTTGTCTAGCTTTTGCGCAATTGAAAATCCCGGCATGTTTTTTTCGATAAGGAAAGCCGTCACGCCGCGTGCACCGAGTTCGGGCTCACTTTTGGCGTACACCACCAAGGTATCGGCGTCGGGCCCGTTGGTGATCCACATCTTGTTTCCGTTTAGAAGGTAGTAGCCGCCTTTGTCCTCAGCCCGAAGTTTCATAGACAACACATCGCTACCCGCGCCTGGCTCACTCATCGCCAGCGCACCCACGTGTTCACCGCTGATGAGTTTTGGCAGGTATTTTTTTCGTTGTGTTTCACTACCGTTGCGTTTAATTTGGTTGACGCACAGGTTGCTGTGCGCGCCGTAAGACAAACCGACCGAAGCACTGGCGCGGGAAATTTCCTCCATCGCGATCATGTGCGCCAAATAGCCCATGTTGGCTCCACCGTATTCTTCTCCGACGGTGATACCTAAAACGCCGATGTCTCCCATCTTGCGCCACAAATCCATGGGGAATTGATCGCTGCGATCGATCTCTGCAGCCCGGGGCGCAATTTCGGTCTGTGAAAACTCACGCACCGCGTCACGCAGCGCATCAATATCTTCTCCCAATTGAAAATTCAGTCCAGGCATGTTCATTTCGGTATTCCTTGCAGTGTGTGGTTCATTCGGATTTTGTTATTGGAACCAAGGTTTGTTGCATCACTGCACACGCGCTGTGTTTACCTTGGTCATCCACGTGAAAAATTTCAGCCGTCGTCACAATAATGCGCCGCCCTGCGCGAACGACTTTCCCTGTGGCTCGCAGTTCGCCGCCTTGAAAGGCTGCTAGAAAATTAATTTTGTATTCCACCGTGGTGACGTCCATCCCATCGTCAAGCACCGTGAGTCCTGCGTAGCCGCCGGCGATATCCGCAAGCGCTCCCATTGCGCCGCCATGGAATCCGTTGCGCTGTTGGGTCACTTTTTCGGAGTAGGGCAGCGCAATTTCAACCAAGCCGTGCTCTACCCGAAGGAGACGCGCTTGCAAATGAATCATCATTCCTTGGCGTTTGAGACTGTCTTCAATGCGTCGCCACAGGGCGGCAGGCGTTGCCTTAAGCGATGGCATGGACAGCCCCTTTGGATTTGACCTTGCGCTTCAAAGGTGTAGGTTCTGTTTTAGCAAGCAAGGCGCGGGCTTCGCGCTGGTGGACTTTGATTTCTTCCAGGTTGGCTTGCAAGTCGGCCATCTGGTCTTCGATTTGATTACGGTGGGTATCGAGAACGCGTAAAAACTTTTCCAGTTGTGCACCGGTATCGCGGGGGCTATCGTAGGTTTCGATAATGTCTTTGGCCTCTGTCAGACTCAAACCCAAACGTTTTGCGCGCAAGGTCAATTTCAGCCGTGTTCGGTCGCGCACGCTGTAAACCCGGTTGCGTCCGCCGGGGCCCGTGCGCTCAGGCTCCAAGAGCCCTAAGTCTTCATAAAAGCGAATCGCGCGGGTCGTTAAGTCGAATTCTCGTGCGAGGTCGCTGATGCTGAAAGTAATATTCATGCGGAGTTCACAGACAATACAAGAATGTTGGCATACCAAGGTGACAGGTCTATGAACAGGCCTTGCCTACAATAGACGCAATTGACGTTTACGTAAACGTCAATTATGAAGCAAAAAACAGCCACTTCCATGAACGAACTCGAAAACCAACTCCACTATCCCTTGGGCGATGCCCTGCCCGAAAGCGGTCGCTGCATTGAAGTGGCGCCCGGAATCAAATGGATACGCATGGCCTTGCCGTTCGCTTTAGACCATATCAATTTATGGCTGCTGCGCGATAGCCAAAGAGGGGAGATCGGTATGGTTCAAGGCTGGACCGTGGTGGACTGTTGCATCCATAAAGAAGAATCCAAAGCCCAGTGGGAAGCGCTTTTTGCCAATGAATTAGAGGGCTTGCCTATTTTGCGTGTCATCGTGACCCATATGCATCCCGACCATATTGGTTTGGCGGCGTGGCTTTGCGAGCGCTGGAATGTAGGCTTGTGGATCAGTGGGACAGATTTTCAAGTTGCACGGATGGCGTGTCTGGGAGCCAATGGATTTGGCGGGGAACGTTCTGCCGCATTTTTTGCGATGCATGGCCTCAATGATCCCGAGGCGGTTCAAGCGATCAGCGCCCGCACGAATTATTTTCCTAATTTAGTCCCTTCTATACCGAACCAATACACCCGCTTGATGGATGGAAAGATCGTTGAAATCGGCGGCAAATCCTGGCGGTGTATCAGCGGTTACGGCCACGCACCCGAGCACATGGCCTTGTATTGTGAAGAGCTTCAAATATTGCTGGGCGGCGACATGATGCTGCCGCGTATTTCCACCAATGTCAGCGTTTATGACCAAGAGCCTGAAGCGGACGCACTCAAGCTTTTTTTAGACTCGATTGATAAGTTCAAAGCTTTACCCGAGAACACCTTAACGCTGCCTTCGCACGGTAAGCCCTTTACCGGTTTGCATATTCGCATCCAGCAACTGCACAACCACCATGCTGATCGATTAGCCGAAGTGATGGTCGCTTGCGCTGAGAAAGCGTGCAGCGCAAAGGACGTGGTGCCTGTGATGTTCAAGCGAGCGCTGGATATGCACCAAATGACTTTTGCCATGGGTGAAGCCATTGCACATTTACATACCTTGTGGTTTGAAGGAAAACTGCTCCGCCGACTTGGCGCGGATGGGGTGTACCGCTTTAGTGCTGAAGTGGCGGCTTAAGGCCTAGCTTTACCACTTGGGCAGTCCATCGTCTTTGAGTTGTCCGCGTAACTCCGCATAGTCTGGAACCACGGTGCGAACCGTGTCCCAAAAGCGCGGGCTGTGGTCCATCACGCGTAAGTGGCTTAACTCATGCGCCACCACGTAGTCGATGACGGCCGGTCGAAAATGAATCAAGCGCCAGTTCAGTCGGATCGATCCGTCAGATCCCGCGCTGCCCCAGCGGGTTCCTGCGTTGCTCAGTGAAAGACGCTTCCAGCGCACGTCAAGCAATGCGGCGAAATGGTCCAAGCGTTGGGCAAACAATTCTTTGGCCTGGCGCATCAACCAAGCTTGTACTCCGTCTCGAATTTGCGCGGGTGTTGCAGATTGTGACAAACCGACGCGCAAAACACGTGTCGCACCTTCAAAGTCGCAGTTGGAGGTTTCCATGTGCGCACCCACGCCATCAAAGTTGTGTTCGGGGTCTAAAACGATGCGAAGTGATTCACCCAAAAACGGGAAAACGGTTCCGTCTTGCCATTCAATGTGCGTCTCACTTTGACGCACATGTCGCTCATGGGTTTCGTGCAATTTGCGCACAATCCAGCGCGCCTTTTCTTGCAAAGCGGCGTCCACTTCGTACAAGGGCGTCCAGCGAGGCGCCCGCACACTCAACCCTTCGTGGCCCACCACCATTCCGATGCTGCGGCGCTTTGCTCGGGTAAATGCATACGAGACCATGACCCCATCCAAGCGCACTTGGCGCGTCGCTTGCGGATGAACCCAGTTGTGACCGGCTGATACAGGTGGCTCGGAAGCATCAGTCCGTGACTCAAATAAATCCAGGGTGTAACGCAACAAAGAATGCATAGACCGCTTGCTTTGTAGATTTAGGTACTGGCCTTGGCCTTGGCAGAAGTGTAAGCATCGGGGTCGAGGCGGTGCATCTCCGTTTCAATCCAGTTTTCCACCTCGCGCATCATCTCTTCAGCGTGTCGGCCATCGCTTGAAATCGCAGGCCCGATGGATAACTCTACGATACCGGGGTGTTTGATGAAAGCTTTGCGCGGCCAGCAGGTAGCCGAGGTTACCGCGATCGGGATCACCGGTGCGCCCGTAGCAATTGCCAAACGCGTGCCCCCTGATTTGTACTCGCCTTTTTCGCCTCGGGGAATGCGTGTGCCCTCTGGGAACATGATGACCCAGACGCCCCGCGCTAACAACTCTTTACCCTGAGCGACTACTTTTTGAAACGCTCTGGCGCGCAAGCTGCGGTCAATGTGAATCATGTCCAAACGCCCCATCGCCCAGCCAAAAAAAGGAACATGCAGCAGTTCCTTCTTAAATACAAACGCCAAGGGCCGGGGCATCAAAGCGGGCATCAAGAACGTCTCGAAAGTAGATTGATGCTTGACCAACAATATCGCGGGGTTGGTGCCATGGGGGAGGTTTTCCATTCCAGTGACATTCACCCGAATTCCCAAAATGACGCGCGCTCCGGCAATCGACCATGTCAACCATTGCGACGCCATCCACCACAACGGGTTGCCGCGCACAAAAATAGAAGCCACCAAAATCGCAATCGCCCACGGAATGACGGT
>CAMDAN010000031.1 GCA_945888535.1 Bordetella parapertussis | reverse complement strand
AATACGGCAATGTAAGTTGCGCAGCTTAATGTGATCCAAAAAATAGAATCGCGATATGTAAGTGTCTTCAACATGCTTGCATCCTATTTATTTTTCGGTTCCATAAAAACCTTTTGATGAGGCTTTTCGGCGCATCCTGTTTCAAGGCGTTGACTCGCAACAAATAGCGCTCATTAAGTTCCAATGTCCACTGGTTCTTTCGTTTAATTTTAAACTGTGAATCTATCGCCACAAAATTACCCAGTCGTGTGTGTTCAAACCGGGCATCCGGATGTTTCATCTGCAACAACTTTTTATTCTCTTTAATTAGCTTTCGCGCTTCCTGGCTACCCTGAAACGTCGCGCTTCCAACATGAAGTACAAAAACGTCCTCGGTAATCATCTGTTCGTACCCCGCTTTTCTCAGACGCAAACTGAAATCGAAATCTTCGTAGTAACCCAAACCAAATGCGGGATCAAGACCCTCTAGTTCAAGCCAGACATCATGGCGTATTGCGATGCAAAAAAAGTCGCACCGGTATGTGGGAATCAAATGATGGCTCGGGTTGGTATTGAGCCACTGCCCAATTTGCAGCCAGTCTGCAGGGGTGGCCTCTGGCTTCCAAAGCCTTTGACCATTTCCAGCTGCATTGGTCACTGGACCAAGCATTGCCACATTGGCTGGGGCCTCCCTGATAACTTGCTTTAAAGCATCCAGGGTGTATTCAGGAAAAACGGTGTCGTTATTGACGAGAAGGATCCATTGACCTCGCGCGTGGGATACGCCCCAGTTCATGCCCCCAGCGAAACCACGGTTGCTATCGCTCAATAAGCACCGAATTGATGTATATGCAGCACACCAATCCGCCGTCTTTTCAGCAGAACCATCCGAGGAGCCGTTATCAACAACCAGTATTTCAATGTCTTTATCTCCGAACCAAGGCCGCAAAGATTCCAGGCATGCTTTGCTAGTTACCTCAAAGTTTCGAAAACCGAGGACTACCAGCGAAAGTAACGGTCGTGTCATAGAAAACTCAGCATCCTATTAACGGTTTCTTTGGTGGTGTACGGGCTAGTCCGAAAATTATCATTTATATTATTGTTAGCCCATTTTTCATGAAGGGCCAACAAAGCGCTCGCAAGTTGATTAGTCATTTTTAATGACGGGGTTTCTTCCTCTTGCACTTGCACCACTTCATGGCCCTCTTTCACAAGTAATGACTCCATTTGTGGATTGCGATAAACCAGTGCCAAAATAGGCCGTTGCATCCACAAATACTCATACATTTTTGAGGGAATGTACTCTGTGCATATCGGTTCATTGCCATGCAGCAACAGCAGCACATCCATAGAACGCATCAACTTCAAAATTTGATCCCGTCCGCTCAATCCGAGTAACGGGTCTGCCTCGATACGCCCAAAATGCTTCACATAGTTACGGATATTTGAGATTTCGAGGTGCGCCTTTGACCCCGAATCAAGAGGGCCCCCATAAACGTGAAGCTCCATAAGTGCCAAAACTTCAGGTTGCTTTTTTTGAATTTGCTCCATTGCAGCCAACATAGGTAATAAATTACGGGTGGTTGACAGGGCGCCAAAATGACCAATTCGCATTTTTTCGGCTGGTCTGTATTCGGGCATCACTGTAAAAGGCGAATCAATCCCTGGCAAAACCACATGGCCTCTTTCTCCCAATTGGGGGTGGCGTCGTTTTGCACTGGCAAGGGCTTGATCCGTGAACCAAATCGCGGTATCTGCTTTTGTGCAAATGACCTGCTCAATGCGAGCTTGCATGCGTTCTTGCGGTGTATCAGGCGTTTTACCAGGCATAACCAAGGGGTCATGCACCTCAGCCAACCAACGAATCCCTGAATGTTTTTGCAACGCCTGCGCTGCCACGTGGGCCGCGAACGCGCCTCCTGTCGAGTAAATCAAAGCAAAGTCGCGATGACGCACAAGCCGTCGGCCTTTGAGGTACGCACTTATCCACCACGACCAAGAACTCTCAACTGGCCGCACGAGTTTTTCTACCAGCATAAATGGCAACAGCGGTAAAGAAAGAATTACCATCACAAAGCGGTATACAAGCGCGGATGAGATGTGCTTACGCAGCACATGGCGTAACTCGAAGCGGATTCCTGCAGCGCCCATAGGCCACAGGCGGTAATGCTCGTATCGCGTATCTTGTCGCCCAGAAACCCCGCTGAGCACCACTAATTCAACTCCTGCGGCCTCAAGGTGCGGAAGTTTGTCCGTGATCGTTTGACTGGCTGCGCGACCATCCATATTAAAAGCATGGGACAACACCAACCACCGTTGCGTGTATTTCTTTGTGATCTTCTGGGCGATCGCATCATAACTAGAAGCCGCTTTAACCCATGAATGTTCAATGGCGAACGCGGCGGCATTTTTTGAAAGTTTCTCCGAAAAAACAACATTACTTAGAAGACTGCCAATTGCCGCCGCTAGGGTCTCTATATTCTTTGGATCTTTCAACAAAACGGCATTCACACCATCTGTCAGGTCTTGTGCAATTCCGCTGTAGGGCGCAGCACTTACAACCACCGGCAAGCCATGGGCCATCGCCTCTAGAACCACCATACCGTAGGAATCTTCGAGCGTGGGGTGAACCAACATATCAGCGGCTTGGTACGCTGACTCCATATCGGCTAAGTTTCCCAAAAAATGCACGCGTTGCGTTAGGCAGGCAAGCAGCGCCAAGCGCTGCATGGCTTGTACACCCTCAGAATTTCCCACAACAACAAGATGCGTTTTTTCAGGTAACTTTTCTAAGGCACTCAAAAGCGTAGGCAGGCCTTTTTTGACGAAGTCATTGCCTACAAACAAAAGCAGTAAAGCATCTCGGGGTAAACCGTGTTTATTGCGAGCCGCTAGACGAGTCTCCTGGGATGCCCACCCCGGGGCATTCGCAACGCCGGGCGTCACCACACTCAGCATCGGTACAGCTTCAGGGTAAGTCGTTCCAAGAATTTCTTTGAGCGCAGAAGAAGCACAGACGACTTGTTTTTTCTGGGCAAACGCATACCTGCGTTTTTCAAGCCAAAGGTAAGCCAGCAATCGCGGACTGCTTGCGACTTTGAGCCATCGCAAGGCCAGCGCCAATCCCTGTTTATCTTTGAATAAGGTGTATTTGATGGGTAGTACGTGCACCGTTTGCACATTGCCGTGCCACGTATTCTCATGCGAGTGAACGATGTCAAAACCGGACCGTGTCGCACGCCATGTGGCCCACGCAAAATACAACTGATTGATCCACCGCGGGCGCTGCATCGGCAAGGCAACGCGGTGGCAAACAACGCCCGAGAAGGCGTGGTCTAGTGTTTGGGAAAAAACATGGATCTCATGCCGCGCCGCAAGCTCTTCAACCACCGCGATCGAATAACGCTCTGCTCCGCCGCCTGTTACAGAAAAGTTGCGACTCAAAACAGCAATGCGCAAGCGTTTTGGCTCGGTCGAAAGAGGGTAATTTAATGGGCCAACTAAGGGATGCAAGGGCATAAGCGCAAGTATCGCATCTCACGGGTCGCCTACCTCAATGACTTGGCATATCTTCCCCGACAAGTACCAAAAGTGCGATACTCCTTTCGCTCGCCCCTAGCTTTGAATTACAAATGCCAACTTCACGGAAAAAAGTTTCTCTGATAGCTCCCTTTTTCAATGAAGAAGAAGGGGCTATGGTTTTCTACAACCGATTGGTCCAAGTTCTTGATGCCTCGACTTTCGTGGATTTTGAAGTTATTTGCGTAGACGACGGCAGTACAGACTCAACCCTAAGAATATTGATTGAGATTGCTGCCAACGACAAGCGTTTTAAAATTCTTGAGCTCTCTCGCAATTTTGGAAAAGAAGCAGCACTTACCGCCGGCCTAGATTCAGCTTCAGGAGACGCCGCCATTCCGATTGATTCAGATTTACAAGACCCGCCCGAGTTAATACCGGCGTTTATTGATGCATGGCTTAAGGGCAGCGAAGTGGTTCTTGGGCGCAGGATAGACCGTAGCTCAGATTCCTTCCTGAAGCGAAAAACTGCAGAGCTTTTTTATCAAATTCATAATCGATTTTCATCAGTAAAAATTCCTGAAAACGTCGGCGATTTTCGACTCATGGACCGCGTAGTTTTAGACGCCCTCAAGCAACTTCCAGAACAGCAAAGATTCATGAAGGGCCTTTTCGCCTGGGTTGGGTTCAAAACTACGACCGTTGACTATGTGCGTGAAATACGGGCGAAGGGCACAAGTAAATTCAGCGGCTGGAAGTTGTGGAATTTTGCCTTAGAAGGAATCACCAGTTTTAGCACGGCCCCGCTTAAATTTTGGTCATATTTAGGCGGACTGGGGGCATTAATTAGCTTGTGCTATGCAATATTCATTACGCTAAGGACGTTGATTTTTGGGGTTGATCTACCAGGATACTCATCCATACTGGTAGCCATCATTTTCTTTGGGAGTGTGCAACTGATCAGCGTTGGGATGTTAGGTGAGTACATAGGGCGAATTTACATGGAGGCAAAACGCAGGCCTCTATATATCGTCAGAAAACGCTATGACTAACAGAATTTTTCGCTTTGCAATTACCGGGCTTTTTGTGACACTTGTGCATGTCGTAGTCGCAACCCTTTGGATTCTTTGGGTAACCCATGACCCTAGCTTAGCTAACGCCATTGCATTTATCGTTGCCACCTTAGTATCTTTTGTAATCAACACCTTCTGGAGTTTTTCAAGCGAAATGAGTTCTTTGATTCTTGTGAAGTATGTAACGGTCGCTTTCGTAGGCCTTTTCCTTTCTGCGGGTGTTGCATGGGCGGTTGATCAAATGGGCTTTTCTTATCCTTATGGGATTGCAGCAGTGGTTTTTGTTATGCCACCGGCCAATTTTGTAATGCATCACTTTTGGACTTATCGCATCCGCGATCAACTAGAATTTTGATTAACTGATTTTTTAAAAGGCAAGCTATGAGCGATAAAGAAAACACAGGTACAAGTTTTGTCACCAAAGTCATCGTGCTGGCCATCGCTATAGGCGCCTTGGTTTCTTTCTTAACGCCCAATACGGACGGGTTAACCCGTTTTGACACTGAAATAAACCGTATCTTTATTTTGTCATTCGTTCAAAACCCCGAGGGGCTTTACATGGCGAGTGAAATTTGGGAAAGCGAAAAACGATATGACTTTGCAATGCGTGAAATGCGGCTCGCCATTGGTCTTCTTGAAATGCACAACGCTGACCCCTCTGTAATCAAAAGATACAAGGATAGGCTTGCTTTACTCTCAGGCAAGAAATAAGTTTTACAAGGCTGGCTGGGTAAACCTATAACGGTTGAACTCTAAGGTTTTATTGCAATTCACGGTGTCTAATGCTTTTGACTTAAATTCAACCTTTTTATCGAGCGCTTCGCTGAGATATAAAGACCAATATCGGTCATCTCCTGACACTTTTTCAGGCGCGTTTTTTCCACAAATAATGGTTGTGGCGCTTGGATTTAATTCTGATCTCTTAAGCTCCACTATCGCTTGCCACCATAAAGCACTATCTCTTCGATTGGCGTCTGCCAAATTACCCCAACGAATGTAGTTGTCGCATGCTGAACATGCTATCAATATCAACAACATTCCAAATAAAATCTTTTCCTGAATAGCACGTCGCCCTCCGACAAGGTACAAAACACCTAAAGTCACGGTAATAGCAAGAGGGAAGGAGCTAAAGTAATTTCCAACGTAATGCGGATCTTCCGCAGCCCACTGTCGATAACCTTGTACAAATCCATGAAGCAAGTTCGGACAAAAAACAAAGAAGAACAGCATGGCTAACGCAGCTTTTCCGTATAGTTTTGAAGGGTGCAGCGGCCCGTGAACTCTTGGAATTACTACTAGACAAGCCAATGCAATAACAAGTGCATAGACAACCGCCAAAGCCAACGTAGCCGGGCTTGAAAAGCCTTCCATGTAATTAGTAAACGCCTTGGGCTGAAAGTGAAAACCATTCAGCGAAAAGCGGTAAATCGTTTTGACGATGTCTAAAACATTCCCATCCGTGTCAATCCCCCTTCCAGACGTAGGCTGAAAGCGACGGTAAGCGAAATAAGTCAAGAAATACGCGGCAACCGTAAGCGCCAACAAGTAGTTCGATTTGCCAAATTGAACAATTAGATCCCACCACTGCCTCATTCTCAGCTTTGAAGCATTTACTTGAAAATAGCGGAAAAGCATTAAAGACGGGTAAACAGCCGCATAAAAAAGCATGGGTTCGTAGGCCAAGAGTGAAAAGGCATAGAGAATGTAAGGGCCAATAACGATACGTTTTGGCGTATCACTATCGAGTATTTTCAAATACCAAATGAAGCTTCCGAACAACGCTGCAAACTGCAAATTGAACATCATCAAGTAACCGTGAAAAGGGCTGTAATAGCCAGGACTCACATCGATGAACGCCAACCAAATCAGACCTATAAGAACCCCAACCCAACGATTTGTTAGTAGTGTGCAAAAAACTAAAAACAGAATAAACACTAAGCCATTTACGCTGATTTTTATTGCATTTGCAGCTTCCCAACTCCCTAAGTGATATGGGGCCTGCGCCATCAGGTTAATTGGGATCAACCAAAAACGTCCCTGCACTGACGCTGTGTTAAAAATTTCAGCCATCGTCGCTCGGACAATCCACGGGTCATCTGAATTTGAAAGCGTCATCCCCCAGTGCTGGCCTAAAAGTAGCGCGAGTGCCAAGAAAACAGAAATGATTACGATTTTTTCTGAATGCTTTAAAAAAAAGTTTTTCATGGTTCTGATATTACCAGTGTGCATTAGTTGTTGTCCCATAATCTACCCACTCGGCAAAACAACTAAAAATTCAGCTACGGGACAATACTCCTTAGTCCCACTGAAAGCCCGGTCACTATGCTCGAAATCCACGCTCCTTTGCAATCCCACATCGTCCAATGCCTAGTGCAGCCGGGTGACGCAGTCACGGCGGGGCAGTTATTGATGGTCTTAGAGGCTATGAAGATGGAGCATGAAATTACTGCGCCTGTGGATGGAGAGATTCGTGCGCTGCATTTTTCTGAAGGCGAGGCTGTGGGTGAGAACGATGTCTTGGTGACGATGCAAAAAAGTGCATCCATTGCTGCACCTGTCTTGCAACAAGAATCCGTCGCGAGCCCTGCTGCACTTCGCAGCGACCTCAAACGCCTTCAACACCGACTTGAACACACGCTAGACGTTAACCGCCCCGCAGCGGTGGCCAAACGCCACGCACTGGGGCTTCGCACTGCGCGAGAAAACATTGCCGACCTGTGTGATCCGGACAGCTTTTCTGAATATGGCGCGCTTGCGGTTGCCGCCCAAAGCCAACGCCGCACAGCCGACGATTTGATGCGCAATACCCCAGCCGATGGGATGGTGACGGGGATAGGCAGCATCCATGGACAACGCTGCGCCATTCTTGCGTATGACGCAACGGTGCTTGCGGGCACGCAAGGCATGCGTAACCATCAAAAAACAGACCGACTTTTAGGTCTGGCGCTAGAGCACCATTTGCCTGTGGTGCTTTTTGCTGAAGGCGGTGGCGGACGCCCAGGCGATGTCGATATGCCCATCGTGGCGGGCTTGCATGTGGCAACCTTTGCCAGTTTTGCCAAACTCAACGGCCAAGTTCCGGTGATCGGCATCACCACCGGGCGCTGCTTTGCCGGCAATGCGGCACTCTTGGGGTGTTGCGATGCCATCATCGCTACGCGCTCCAGCAATATTGGCATGGGCGGCCCGGCGATGATCGAAGGTGGGGGCTTGGGAGTTTTCAAGCCAGAAGCGATTGGCCCGAGTCCGGTACAACACGCCAACGGCGTGATCGACATTCTGGTTGAAGACGAAGCGCAGGCGGTTGCAGCAGCAAAAAAATACCTCGCCTTCTTTCAAGGTATCGCGCCCCAGTGGCATGCCCCAGACGCAGAACTCCTGCGCAACGTAGTCCCTGAGAACCGCTTGCGGGTGTACGACAGCTTAGCGGCACTTCACGCCATAACAGATACCGACACCGTCTTAAGCCTGCGAACTGGTTTTGGTATCGGCATTCACACCGCACTGGCGCGGATCGAAGGCCGCGCGGTTGGCATCATCGCCAATAACCCCCAACACCTAGGCGGTGCCATTGACGCTGACGCAGCCGACAAGGCTAACCGCTTTATGCAACTCTGTAACGCCCATGGCCTGCCGTTAGTGAGCCTGGTCGATACGCCAGGCTTTATGGTGGGCCCTGACACCGAGGCGACCGCGCAGGTGCGCCACGTCAGCCGCATGTTTATTGCAGCCGCCCATTTGCGCGTTCCCTTTTTAAGCGTCGTGTTACGTAAAGGGTATGGCTTGGGCGCGATGGCGATGACGGCGGGCGGGTTCCACGCGCCCTTGTGCACTGTCGCTTGGCCCAGCGCGGAGTTTGGCGCAATGGGCTTGGAAGGGGCTGTGCGTTTGGGTTACAAAAAAGAGCTTGAGGCACTTCAAGAAGGCCCGCAACGCGACGCGCTGTTTGCCCAACTCTTGACCCAACACATTGAAAACGGAAGCGCGATTGCGATGGCTACCACCCTGGAGATTGACGCGGTGATTGACCCCGCGCAGACCCGCGCATGGCTAGTTCAAGGCCTGGCTTCCGGGCGGATCAAGGAACTGCGCGGCGGCGCCATCGACAGCTGGTAATGAATACGCTTTAACTTTGGATTTTGAGCCAACGCTCCAAACGCCCCACACCGTCGGTCAAACGCGCCAGATCTTTAGACGCAAAACACCAGCGTAACCACGCCGATGATTCTGGAGCAAACGCACTCCCTGGGGCCAAGCCCAGCCCTGCTTCTGATACCAAACGCTTGGCGGTTTCTAGAGAATCGGTATGGCCTGGGAGTTGAAAGAAAGCATACATGCCGCCCTTGGGGCTTGCCACTTGAACGCCCGGCAACGATTGCAGCGCGGGGACCAAGGTGTCGCGACAGGCTTTAAGGTGTTGCACCAAACGCGGCGTGACTTCTTCGCGCCGCTCTAAGGCAACCAAGCCTGCGCGTTGGGTAAACACGCTGGCACACGAGGTGTTGAATTCAATGAGCTTGCCCATGGCTGATTCCATGCTTTGCGGCATCACCAACCAACCTAAGCGCCAACCTGTCATCAAATAACTTTTTGAAAAACTGTGCACCACCACCAAGCGGTCTTCGGGCGCAGCAAGATCTAAAAAACTTGGAGCACAGTCGTTATGGGTCGGCTCGTAATACAGGTTTTCATACACCTCGTCAGCCAAAATCCACGTCCCTGTTTTGCGGCAATGCTGAAGAATAGCGCTTTGTTCTTCGCGACTGAGCGTCCAGCCGGTGGGGTTGTTGGGCGCGTTGACGATCAGCAGTTTGGTATGCGCCGTGATCTGAGATAACAGCTTAGGCAGGTCCAGCGTCCAAGCCCCTTTATCACCAGCGGCGTTTTTCTGCGTCTGCGCAGCCAAGGCAACAGTCCTCAGTTTCGCACCCATGATCACCGCCTGCGCCGTCAGGTTGGGCCACACCGGCGTGACCGCCACCACCTCGTCACCCGCATCGACCAGCGCTTGCACCGCGAGCATTAAGGCATTCACACCACCGGCGGTCACGGCAATTCGATTGGCACCTATTGGCGCGAGCCCCTCAGGTGCTGAGTGCTTCGCCGTCATCGCGTTCGCAATCGATTCGCGCAGCTCAGGAAGGCCTAGATTGTGGGCGTAAAAGGTTTCGCCCCGCTGCAATGAATCGATCGCCGCTTGGCGAATGAAGTCAGGCGTGACTTCATCGCTTTCCCCGAACCAAAAAGCCAAAACATCACTGCGCCCTAAACCGGCATTGGCGACTTCACGTATTTTGGACTCTTCAAGATTCAGAATGGTGCGGCGCATAGACCCCGTCAATCTAATTTAGCGCCAGAGGCTTTAACAACCTTAGACCACTTGGCCAATTCTCCTTTGATAAAGCCATCAAACTGCGCTCCGGCCAAATTGGGAAATTCGGCGCCTTGGCTGGCCCAGGTTGCTTTGGCTTCGTCGGTCAGGCAGGCGCGACGAATTTCTTCCGTAGCCCGCGCTTGGGCATCAGTGGGTGTGGCTTTAGGCGCCCATATGCCGTACCAGGTACTTACGGTGTAGTCAGGTAATCCCAGTTCGGCTGAACAAGGCACATCAGGAAACGCCGCGTTGCGCTTGGCACCAGAAACCATCAATGCCTTGATACGCCCGCCTTTGATATGGGCAGCGGATGACCCCAGGCCATCGAACATCATGTCCACGTTACCCGCAATTAAATCTTGCAAGGCGGGGCCCGCGCCGCGGTAGGGAATGTGGGTGATGAAAGTTTTCGTTTGGAGCTTAAACAACTCGCCGGCCAAATGGTGTGAGGTTCCACCACCAGCAGAGCCGTAATTGAGTTTGCCGGGGTTTTTACGAACAAAGTCGAGGAACTCTTTGAAGTTGTTCACTGGAACTTTTTTGGGATTCACCACCAAAATTTGAGGGACGCTGGCCACCAAAATCAGGGGCGAAAAATCACGCTCAATGTCGTAATCGAGCTTGGGATACATATACGGTGCAATCGTGTGGTGTACCGCGCCCATAAACAAGGTGTAACCGTCTGGCGTTGCCTTGGCGGCAATGCCTGCGCCCAAGGTTCCTCCTGCGCCACCCTTGTTATCAATGATGAGCTGTTTTTCTGTCAGCCGCGCAAACTGCGCTGCCATCGGACGGGCAAAGGCGTCCGTGCCGCCGCCCGCTGGAAAAGGAACCACCATGGTGACCGGCTTGGCTGGCCATGAAGCTTGTGCAAAGCTCGGAAGTGTCAAGCCAGTTGCGCCGGCCGCGGCCCACTGCAGCAGGCTGCGTCGCTGAAGCAAATGTTTGGAATTCAACATAAGAAGTCTCTCCTCTTTATAAGATTGTGAACTGCCAGTCGCCTACGGGGATAAGACGCTGCGAATGCATCGTACAGGGTTTCGTCTATTGAAATAGACAAATTAGAAACACGGGAAATTGGCCGGCGTAGCTTAAAACCGTGGCAAATCAGGGTGCTTGATTTGCCCGCCGCGCACCAGCATCTTTCCATACTCAGCACAGCGCTGCAGGGTCGGGATAACTTTACCGGGGTTGAGCAATGCGTGCGGATCAAAGGCGTGTTTGATCGCAAACATGTGGGCGTTTTCTTCAGCTGAGAATTGCACGCACATGCTGTTGAGTTTTTCCACACCGACGCCGTGCTCGCCTGTTACGGTTCCGCCCATGGCGACACTGGTCTCTAAGATGTCGGCGCCAAAAAGCTCACAGCGGTGAAGTTGATCGGGGTCGCTGGCATCAAACATGATCAACGGGTGTAAATTTCCGTCACCGGCGTGAAACACGTTGGCGCAGCGAAGCTGGTATTTCTTTTCCATCTCGGCAATCGCTAACAAAATATCGGCCAAGCGTTTGCGCGGAATGGTGCTGTCCATGCACATGTAATCGGGGCTGATGCGGCCCGACGCCGGAAACGCGTTTTTGCGGCCACTCCAAAATTTCAAACGCTCTGCTTCCGATTGGCTTACCGCAATAGCGGTCGCGCCGTTTTGGCGCAAGACATCGCTCATGCGGCCAATTTCTTCTTCGACTTCTTCAGGCGTGCCGTCACTTTCGCACAGCAAAATCGCCGCAGCGTTGAGGTCATAGCCGGCGTGAACAAAATCCTCAACCGCAGCGGTCATGGGCTTGTCCATCATCTCGAGACCCGCGGGAATAATGCCTTCGGCGATCACCGCAGCCACCGCGTCTCCCGCTTTTCGGACATCGTCAAAGCTGGCCATGATGCAGCGGGCGAGTTGCGGCTTAGGTATGAGTTTGACCAAGACCTCGGTAGTCACAGCCAACATACCTTCGCTACCGATGACCAAACTCATCAGGTCGTAGCCGGGCGTGTCTAAGGCGTCTGCGCCAAATTCAATCGGGTCGCCTTCTACCGTAAAGCCCCGTACTTTCAAAATATTGTGCAGGGTTAGACCGTATTTCAGACAATGGACTCCGCCAGAATTTTCAGCAACGTTGCCGCCGATGGTGCAAGCGATTTGGCTGCTCGGGTCAGGCGCGTAGTAAAGGCCGTAGGGCTCTGCGGCTTCGCTGATAGCGAGGTTGCGAACACCGCATTGAACGAGCGCCGTCCGGCTGCGGGCGTCGATTTTTACGATGCGGTTGAACTTTGCCAAAGACAAGGTCACGCCGCGGGCGTGAGGCATGGCCCCGCCCGACAAGCCCGTTCCCGCACCCCGAGCGACAACCGGCACGCGCAGGGCGTGGCAGGTTTGAAGAACAGCTTTTACCTGGGCTTCGTCTTCTGGCAAAGCCACCACCAAAGGCCGCTGGCGGTAGGCGGTTAAGCCGTCACACTCATACGGCGTGGTGTCCTCGGTTTGGTACAGCAGGGCGTGGGCAGGTAAAACCTGGTGCAAGGCTTGCACAATCAGCGCTTGCAAAGCCGCTTTATCAAGCAGGTCGTTGCCTATGGCTTGGGTGGCAGCATGGGCAGCAGAAGGAAGAGGGGCGTTCATTGGCTTTACTGTAAGGGAACTCGGCCCGGTAGTGCGTGAAGAATCTTTCAGCGCTGCGTGAAATTGAGAGCTTGAAGGTGCGCCCGGCGGACGCCAGGCTGGTCTAAGCCAACACTTGTTTGAGCCATTCGGCAAAGGCGGCGCACTCCCAGCGGTCCATCATTCCGGTGCGCCAGCACAGGTAATGGGCGTGGGGGCTCGGTACATTGGTGACAAAAGGCGCACTGCTGCCTAAGCGAACCAGCGAGCCGTTGTCTAACCAAGGAGCGCCCAACTTCAGGCGCACCAGCGCCACGCCCATGCCTGCGGCCGCGCCGTCGCACATCAACCCAATGTCATTGAACTGCGATCCATCCACTGGCTCGGGCCAATCCAAACCGTTGGCAGCAAACCAGCTACGCCAAGGCTCCAAAGGGCTGCGCAACAAAGCCACCCGCTCTAAATCTTGGGCTGTCTCAAAGGGCCCGTGTTCGCGCACAAAGGTGGGTGAGGCCAAGGGCGTGATGACGTCTTTCGTCAAACACACAAACTCCAAGTCAGCGTAGCGCCCTGCGCCAAACCGCACGGTCAGGTCTGCATCTTCGGCAACCACATCCAACAAAGGGATAGAGACCTGCATGGTCACGTCAATTTCCGGATAGGCTTCGGTGAACTCGCGCAAGCGGGGAATCACAATCGAGCGGGCAAAAGTGGGAGTGACTGCCAAGCGTAGCTTGCGCTTACCAGACACGGCGCTTGCGCTAGGGAACTTTTGCAAAATAGCCAAACCTTCGCGAACATGGGCGAGGTATTCGCTGCCCTCGGTCGTCAGAGAAAAGTCCGCTCGACCAAACAGCTTGGTGCCAATGATTTGCTCTAACTGGCGTACCCGGTGGCTGACCGCGCTCGGGGTGACAAACAATTCTTCCGAGGCTTGGGTCACGCTGCGCAAACGCGCCAGGGCCTCAAACGTTAGCAGGCATTGGATAGGGGGAATGCGGGCAAGGCTCATAGCGCTCACTATAATTCCCGACCCTTGCAAATAAAGGGGCTTTACATGTTTATTTTGCCTCTTTCATCCAACCGGAGTTGCTGTGTCTGATTTCATCGCGGTGTTGCCGCAGTACCTCCTGCCCAAACGCGCGCTCACCGTCTTTGGCGGTTGGGTTGCCACCCGCCGTTGGGGCACAGCAACCACCCGCTTGATTGCATGGTTTGTCAAACGCTACGACGTCAATATGAACGAAGCAGCCAACCCGGATCTGGCAAGCTACGCCAGCTTTAATGACTTTTTTACCCGCGCTTTGCGCCCGGGTGTGCGGCCGCTAGCCAATGCTCCTTTTGTTTGCCCGGTAGACGGGGCGATCAGCCAATTTGGCACCATCCAAGCCGACCAAATTTTTCAAGCCAAGGGCCACGCCTACAGCACCACAGCGCTGGTCGGGGGCGACCCAGAGCTGGCCTGCGAGTTTCAAGACGGCAGTTTTGCCACGTTGTACCTAAGCCCGCGCGACTACCACCGTATCCATATGCCTTGCGCGGGCCGGCTTCGAAGCATGGTCTATGTGCCCGGCGACCTGTTCTCCGTCAACCCAAAAACCGCGCGGGGCGTACCCGGTTTGTTTGCGCGAAACGAGCGGGTGGTGTGTGTCTTTGACACCGAATTTGGGCCCCTGGTGATGGCCTTGGTGGGGGCGACCGTGGTCGGCAGCATGGCCACCGTCTGGCACGGCGTCGTCAACCCGCCGCGCTTACCGCAGGTCACTGAATGGCATTACGACGAGAGCAACATTTCCCTTTTGCGAGGCGAAGAGCTAGGGCGGTTTCTCTTAGGCTCCACTGTGGTGATGTTGTTTCCCAAAGGCGCTTTGGATTGGAACGCGAAATGGCAAGCCACCTTGCCGGTGCGCATGGGCGAGGCCATGGCGCAAGCCCAGTAGGGCAGCCGATCAAATCCGTTTTAATGAACCAAGACGGGGTTCTGCGCTAACTCTGCGTATTGCGAGAGCGTGTCTTCTACTTCTTCTTGGGTCGGCATATTGACCTGCCAAGCGACGATGTGCTGCTGAAAAAGCTCGGCCCACGAGCCATCAAGGTACACCTCTTTGCCGGAGCGTTTGTCCACAATCTCAAAGCCGTGGCGGGCCAGCATCGGCACCCCTTGGGGGTATTGGTCGGTTTTAACGTCACTCAACGCCGTATTTCCTGGGCCCGAGGCCGCCTCGGGGCTCATGTTCTGCGACTGGGCGTTGGCCAACATGTGGGTGACGGTGAAAGTTTCAGAATCGTAGAGCGTGTGCATGCGGTGGTCTTTGTGGTTTGCCTTCAGGAAAAGACATGGGGTGAGCATCTCACATTTCAAGGGTAACAGGATTTTTTAGGGTTTTTGGCTTGAAATCCATTGCATATTCACTTCATCGCCATTGCTTTGGGTTAAACGGATACGGGCGGGCAGGTAATCGAGTTGGGGGGCCAGCCAAAGTTCGACCCGGGTGTCGTATTCCCCAGTTCGCTCGCGCAACAGGGCCACCGCAGGCACGGGGCCCGCATCAAGTTTCAAAATCTCCGACTTTCCAACCTGAAAAACCCAGTTTTCTGAACTGCGGGGGCCGACCGCTTGAAACGGCAAGGGCATGCCTGGCTTGATGCGGGTGGGATCGCCGGCAAACATCGCCGCCAATTGCATAAAAATACTCAGCTGGTCTTGGGCCAAGGCTTGCAGCGGCGCGTCCGGCGTGTTGGCACTAAAGCTCACCCGCCCTTTTTGGCGCTCGAAATGGGCGGCTACTTCGGAGCGCACTTTGTCGCCAAAACGCAGCGGCTCCAAGCCGTCTAAAGTGACTTGCCCCTTACTGGTTTGCACCCGTGCACCAAGTAAAAAATGGCTGATCTCTAAACGCGCGTCATAAGTTTTACCATCGTGCAACCACAGCAACTCTCCATTGACGTAGTAATTAAAGCCCTTAATCACACCGTTAACTTTGTAACGTAAACGAGTAGAGCCAGGCAGCAGCAGACTCCATCGAGGGGGGCTTGCGTCTACCTCCGCAACAACAGCAGCTGCAGCGGGCGACGAGGCGGGTTCAAGCGAAGGGCTTGGGGCTGAAGATTCGGACGCTGACGCCGACGGTAGCGGCTCCGAAGACGCTAGTTCGGTTGCAGGTTGCACTGTTTCAGCAGATGCAATAGGAGTCGCGGCGCTTGCCGGTTTTTTTGCTACCCGCACCGGCGGGGCCACTATCTTCGCGGGCACAGCGGGGGCGGGGCGCTCCAAGCGCACGCTGCGGGTAGTGAAAGCGCGGTTCACTTCGCCCTGGGGTTGGGCTTGGGGCCATACTCGCAAAGCCTCTGACAACGATTGCAAAACCCCGAGATGCCCCAAAAAAACAGCCAGCGCCAAGGCGCAGCCAAGCACCCAAGGCCGCCAGCGTTTAGGCACGGGGCAAAGCTGCCGCGTGGGCTGCAGCGCGAAGCTTGTCTTTTTTACTCGGGCGCTTGCCTTTGACGCCGCCGTTGCCACTCATGTCTGTTGTAGTTGATGTTGCGGTCGAAATGGCAATCAAGGTCGGCTCAAAACCCTCCACCGTTTCCAAAGCCACATCCAAACTTTGGCGCTTTTCAATCAAACGCCAATGCGCTTGGGTGTCGGCGCTGACCAAGCTCACCGCCAAACCCGCTTCGCCGGATCGCCCGGTGCGGCCAATGCGGTGGGTGTAATCATCGGCGGATCGCGGCAAGTCATAGTTAACCACCACGGGCAGTTGCACCACGTCGATCCCCCGCGCTGCCAAATCGGTCGCAACCACCACGCGAATCCGCGAGGCCTTGAAATCATCCAAGACCTGGGTCCGCTTGCCTTGGCTGAGTTGGCCGTGCAAGGGCTCCGCGTCGATACCCGCTTTACGCAGTTTGTCTGCCACAATTTCTGCAGAATATTTCGTTGCGACAAACACCAAAGCGCGGCTCCAGCCTGAGTGCTGCAACAAATGCCGCAAAAGCTGGGTTCGTACGCGCGGATCGACCGCAATAGCGCGTTGGGTGATGTCTGGGGCTGAGCCTGCCTGGGGCAGCACATCAATGCGCAACGGCGTGTGCAACAGGCTCTGCGCTAGCGCATTGACTGACGGCGCGAAGGTGGCGGAGAAAAATAGGTTTTGGCGCTTAGAGGGCAGCATTGCCACTACGCGTTGCAGCTCTTCGCTAAAACCGGCGTCAAGCATGCGGTCGGCTTCGTCTAATACCAGGGTCCGGACTGCGCCTAAGGCCAAAGCGTTATGGTCAACTAAGTCCAATAGCCTTCCCGGAGTAGCCACCACGATATCGGTTCCCCGGCGCAAGCCCATCATTTGCGGGTTGATCGACACCCCACCAAAAACCACCGTGATTTTGAGAGGCTGCGGCAAAGACTGCGCGAGCCCTTTGAAAACCTCACCTACCTGAACAGCCAGTTCGCGGGTCGGGACCACGACCAACGTATGGGCTCTGCGCTCGCCTGAGGCAGTTCGACCTGCTAGGGCATCTTCCAAAGCACGCTGCAAAAGCGGCAAAGCAAACGCCGCCGTTTTACCTGAGCCCGTTTGGGCACAGGCCAAAACGTCTTGGCCTTGGAGCACAGCGGCAATGGCTTGGGTTTGAACCGGGGTGGGCTCCTTAAAGCCTGCAGCACGGGCGGCAGCGCACAAGGCGGGAGACAAACCAAGAAGAGAAAAAGGCATTCGGGGCAACAATCAATGAGGCGCGACTCCTGAAAAATTCAGGATTCACACCCCCGATTTTGCCCCGAGTTGCTGAACCTGCTGGAACGTCGTTTCTAGCGACGCCAGCCAAGTGCCATTACGCTTTTTTAGCGTAGGCGCTGCACCAGCCTTTGCCAGCGACTTGTTTGCCCGCAAACAAGGGGCAGCCACCTGCTGCGTCGCCAGCCTTGGCTTGGTACAAAGCACAGGTGATGCAGTTTTGACCGGCCGCAAATTTAGGGAACTTGACTTTGTCAACCTTGCTGGCATCGGCTTTGTAACCCAAGCCTACAGCGGCGGGATCTGTCTCGGCCAGCATGGGCGGCGCAGCAAATACGGAACCCGCAAGTAAAGTACTTGCACCTAAACCCAGTTGCGCTACGAATTCACGACGATTTGACATGGTATTTTTTCCAATGAAGTAAAGCCAGCAGCACCATAGCTGCGCAGCGGCAATTATTATCGCTTGCCTAGGGCTTGGGATTGATTCAAATCAATACCCTTGGGCGTCACTCGGCAACGGGTTGGAATTACCCGAGAGCCCGGCGCGTCAAAACCTCAAAAGCGGGAAGGGTTTTACCTTCCAAGACTTCTAAAAATGCACCGCCACCCGTGGAGATATAACCTATTTTCGACTCGATGCCATATTTCGCAATGGCTGCAAGCGTATCTCCGCCACCGGCAATGCTAAAGGCGCTGGACTCGGCAATCGCCTGGGCAATCACTTTCGTGCCATTTTCAAACGTAGCAAACTCAAACACCCCCACCGGGCCGTTCCAGACAATGGTGCCCGCTTGCTTGAGTTGAGCCGCCAAGCGTTGCGCCGTTTGGGGGCCGATGTCCAAAATCAAATCATCGTCCGCCACATCGCTTGCCGCTTTCACACTGGCCACGGCATCCGGCGCAAATGTTTTTGCTGTCACTACATCGGTCGGAATGGGAACGGCAGCGCCGCGGGCCTGCATTGCAGCAATCACGGCTTTGGCTTGGTCTAACAAATCAGGTTCTGCCAGGCTCTTTCCGATATTGAGCCCAGCGGCCAACATGAAGGTATTGGCAATGCCGCCGCCCACAATGAGTTGGTCTACATTGGCGGCCAGGCTTTGCAAAATAGTGAGCTTGGTTGACACCTTAGAGCCCGCCACAATGGCTACCAGCGGCCGCTTGGGTGCCAACAGGGCTTTTGCAATCGCATCCATCTCCGCAGCCAACAACGGGCCAGCGCAGGCTGTTTTTGCGAACTGTGCAATGCCGTAGGTGCTAGCCTCAGCGCGGTGCGCAGTGCCAAACGCATCGTGCACAAAAATATCGCACAGCCCCGCCATTTTTCGCGACAAGGCTTCGTCGTTTTTCTTCTCCCCCACATTCACCCGGCAGTTCTCGAGCAGCACGACCTGACCGGGCGCAACCGCCACACCGTCAAGCCATTGCGAGACCAACTTCACTTCGCTCCCAAGCAACGCGCTCAAGCGCGCTGCCACCGGAGCCAAGGTGTCCGCAGGTTTAAAAGTCCCTTCGGTGGGCCGACCCAAGTGGGAAGTCACCATCACGGCGGCGCCCGCGTCTAAAGCCATTTGGATACACGGAACGCTGGCACGCACGCGGGTGTCTTCCGTGATCGCTCCGTTGGCGTCTTGCGGCACATTGAGATCGGCACGAATAAACACACGTTGGCCAGTGACTTTGCCTTGGGCACAAAGATCAGAAAAACGAAGGAAGTTCATAGCGATGTGAATATTGAAAAATGAAAAAACTAATTTACCAACCCAAGCCAATATGCAAAGGCAGGTAGACCGCCATGCCAGAGATGATGGTGCCTAGAACGGCTTGGCCCGCGCCTTTACGCCAGAAAAAATAAACCGCGCCACCCACAAAACCATAAAGCCGCGCATCCATCAGCGTATGAATGAACAAGCCTTGGGTCATCACTACTTCAGGAATCACCACAGCAGACAGCGCAGCGATAGGCGCGTATTGCAAACCCCGTTGCGCCCAAGCGGGTAAGGTCCAGGGTGTTTCGGAGATAAAGAAAAATGAGCGCGAAATCACAGTAATCACCGCCATCCAAAATATCGTCCACAAGGTGTTGGTATCGGCATAGGCACTTAAGCCCGAGTTGAAAAATTCCATCATGGCGTCTCCACCTCGGGTGCTTGGCTGGGGAGTTTTTCCAAAAGCAAGCACAGCGCCACTGCGGCTGCAATGGCCACCAAAATATTAAGTTTCAACGGCAAGGCAAAGGCTGCGACTGCGGCGGTTCCCGCCACGCCCGCCGACACCCAGCGCAGGCGGCTCGTGGCCAACGAACACAAGATGCCGGTTAACGCCAAAACGCCTGCAAACCCCAGGCCCCACGCAGTGGGAATAAAGTTTGCCAAGACCACCCCTAAAACACTGAAGCTGACCCAGCTAAACCAGTTGATTCCTCCATTGCCTGCTAAGTACGCCATTTGGGCAGCACGGCCTTCTTCGTCCTCTGCAGGCTTGGCAAAACGCTTCACAAACAAAACGTAAGTCAGGTCTGCTGTGAAGTAGCCCATCACCAAACGCTGCCAGCGCGGCAGGTGCATCAAGAAGGGTCGCATGTGGGCGCTAAAGACCACAAAGCGCAAGTTCACGCAAAACGCAGTCGCCAAAATAATCCACATCGGCGCACCCGCCAGCAACAAAGGAATAGCCGCCAATTGTGAGCTTCCGGCAAACACCAACAGACTCATAGCCAAGGCCTCTAAAGTCGTCATGCCCGACTTAACCATGGCCACGCCTGTCATCAAACCCCAGGCTGCAATACCAGGAGCGACACTCAGCATGTCGAAAAATCCTTGGCGAAATTCAGGGCGACGCCAGTTGGCAGACAAAGGGAACATCAGTTTGTTTTTCCTAAGGAAAAGTGGCTTCCCACAGCGACAGCACATCCACGCAAAAAATCAGCCGCCAGCATGCGCTTACTTCCCGGGCGTTGGAGTTGCGTCAGCCGCAGCATGCCGTGACCGCAGGCCACCACAATGCCTTTCTCGTTAGCTGCAATGACTTGGCCCGCCGATGCATTGGCAGAGCCGACCAAAGAAGTCAACTCCGTAATTTCGGTCGATGACAACTCCTGCGCCGCCCACACTTTGAATGTCTCACCTTGAAAATTTGTCTGGGCAACAGGAAAGGGATCGAAGGCACGAACTTGGCGAGCGATTTGCGCTGCATCTTGATGCCATTGAATCGCCGCTTCGGATTTTTCAATTTTGTGCGCGTACGTGATGCCTTCTAGCGGTTGCGCTGTCGCACTCAGTGCCTCAGGTTGTGCCAAGGCTTGCGCCATCATGTGTGCGCCCAATGTTGCGATGCGGTCATGCAAACTCGAGGTAGTGTCGGTTGTAGAGATGGCGATATTTTCTTGAGCGAGCATGGCGCCGGTGTCTAGGCCGGCATCCATTTGCATGATCGTCACGCCGCTGTGGCTGTCGCCGGCCTCAATGGCCCGGTGGATTGGCGCGGCACCACGCCAGCGTGGCAACACCGAGCCATGGATATTTAGGCAACCCCACATCCCCGGGCCGGCCATGGTATCCAACACCCACTGGGGCAAGATCAAACCGTAGGCGGCGACCACCATGGCGGTTGCTCCGTCGTGGGTAATCGCATGGGAGATCGCTTGTTGCGCCGCTTGGGCTTCTTCCGCGTAGGGTCCGTCTCGGCGCAAGCTGTGCGGTTGGGCCAGCGCTATGGCGTTTTCGAGGGCAAATTGCTTGACGGGTGAGGCCTGCATTTTCATACCTCGTCCTGCGGGCCGATCGGGCTGCGTCAAGACCAAGGCGATGCGGTGGCCTGCCGCGTGTAACTGCGCAAGCGCAATCCGGGCGAATTCGGGTGTTCCTGCAAAAATCAGGTTCAACGCGCGTCCTCGCGCTGGGCCTTGATCATTTTCGTTTTAATCCGGTTGCGCTTAAGGGGCGAGAGGTACTCCACAAAAACCTTGCCTAGCAAATGGTCCATCTCGTGTTGAATACACACCGCCAACAATTCTTGCGCTTGGATGGTTTGGCTTTGGCCTTTTTTATCCAGGGCCTGCACGTGGATTGCATCAAATCGCACGACACCGTCGTAAATTCCTGGCACAGACAAACACCCCTCTTCGTTCAGGTGAGTCTCTGGGCTGGTCCAAACCAACGCGGGGTTGATCAGCACCAAAGGGGTATTGCGCTCTTCTGAGGTGTCAATCACGATCACGCGCTGGTGCACATCCACTTGCGTAGCCGCCAGCCCAATCCCTTTGGCCTCGTACATGGTCTCGAGCATGTCATCGACCAATCGCTCGATGCGGGAGTCCACCGCCGCCACGGGTTTGGCAACCGTGTGCAATCGGGGGTCGGGATAAACAAGAATGGGAAGTAAAGCCATGGAAGGTACGTACATATTTCGGACAGCGGGTCGTATTTTCGCTTTTTTAAGGCAATAAATCTCTGGGGTGTCAAAAAAGCACCGGTTTTTACGCGGACTTCCGGTAATAATGCGTAAAAAGATATATTTACAAATTCAGGGATGGATTTATGACAAAACCGCAATTTGGTGCTTTCGCGCCCGACGTTCTGTTCGCCTATGCTTTGGCCTGCGTATTGGCCTGTGTTTTGGCGCAGGGCGCTTTCGCTGCAGAATCGGCTACGGAATCAGCTGAAAACTTCACGCTCGCCAGTGCGCGTTTAAGCCCCGAAGTTCGCATCGAAACGCTGGCTCTTACCCCACCCGTCGCCCTTGAAGCGCGAATCATTGCGCCGTTTTTGGTTGCGCCCAAAGTCATCGATGCGCAGGCATTGAACGCTGCGGCCCAAATTGTGTCAGCGCCCGATAAACGCACCCTGCTGAGCCGCGGAGACCGTGTGCATGCCACCAGTCTCTCGGGTACGCGGTTGGCGCTGGACCCGCTTCATGAGCAACGGTTTGATATTTTTCGTCACGCAACCCCTTTAAAAGATCCGAATAACGGAACCGTCTTAGGCTACGAGGCGCAATTTTTAGGGACCGCTCGGCTCGTGAGAAGCGAAGGAGAAAATCAAGCGGCGGCCACTTTGGAAATTTTGAGCGCACAAGAAGAAATTAGAGTGGGCGACCAGTTGATCGCGTCCACTGCAATGACTCAAAACGATTTAATCCCCCACGCGTTTGTATCTCCCACGCCAGCCCATGTAGTGTCAATTTACGCCAGCGCGGTGACGCATGCCGCACAAAACCAAGTGGTGGTAATCAACCGAGGAAGCGCCGATGGGGTTGAGGCCGGCCATGTGATGGCCATTCAAAAACGCGCCCATGGGGCCGCCCTTCCGCCCGAGCGCAACGGGCTGGCAATGGTGCTGTTGCCGTTTGCGAAAGTGTCATACGCCCTAGTCGTTCACATTGAAGACAGTGTGCGGGTTGGCGACATCCTGACAGCGCCCTGAGTTCCTGAATCTACCTCTATTCATAAGTCGAACTATGGACCACGAAGAACTTCGCTACTGGCTGCGTTTGCAACGCACCGAAGGCGTTGGCAACACCACCGCACGCCACCTTTTAACAGCGTTTGGGTTGCCGCAGTCCCTTTTTTCTCAAACTGAAAGCGCATTGCGCGAGGTCGTTACGGAGCGCCAGGCTAAGGCTTTATCCCGCATACCGGAGGGCTTAGCGTTAACGCTTGAAACCACGTGGGAATGGCTTCAAGCCGACCCAGAGCGGCGGCGGATTTTGACGTTGGGCGATGCGGCCTACCCGCAAGCCCTGCTCAACATTGAAGATCCGCCCGTGTTGCTTTACGCCATTGGCGCACCCAGCGTTTGGGAGTCCGTTGTTTGGAACACAGCGCCATGTATCGCGGTCGTTGGAAGCCGCAACCCCACGCCCCAAGGCGCAACCAACGCCCATCAGTTTGCAAAAACGCTGGCGCAGTCGGGACTTACGGTGGTGTCTGGTTTAGCGCTGGGCGTGGACGGCGC
>CAMDAN010000030.1 GCA_945888535.1 Bordetella parapertussis | reverse complement strand
ACCGATTGCAGCACCCACGCGTCTGCCACCTTGGCACCCACCGCATAGGTTTTGGGAGCAGCGCCATCCACTGACACCAGAGCGAAGCCAGGCTTGTCATCCGAGCTGCCTGCAACCACGCCCAGCAAGCGCAGACGCGATGCTTGGCTGGGAGCGGTTTCAGCTGAAGGCGCCCTCGATGACGCACCCAAACTTTGCGCTAAAGACAAAGCATTTGGAACTGAAGAGGCCGCAGGCGTTGACTGAAAATCCGAAGGGTTTGCGATCGAAGCGCTCCCTGTCGCCCCTCCCAATAACCAAAATACCGCACTCCCAGCGCTTGCTGCAGCGGTCACAAAGGTCACGAAGTGAAGCCAGCCTCGCTGGGTAGTGGTTTTTTGCATGCTTTTATTATCAATGAAGCGGAAGTTTTTAGGCACAATCTGTCACTTACCAATTTCACAAGAAAACCCATGGGAAACGCTCGCACGTCACTTCGCCGCCACACGCAAAATGGTTTCACACTGATCGAGTTGATGGTGGTGCTGCTTATCATCGGCGTGTTAGCGGCCTTGATTGTTCCCAACGTCTTAGACCGGGCAGATGATGCCAAGACGATGGCTGCAAAAACCGATGTGCGTAACGTTCTCCAAGCCCTCAAGCTCTACCGCTTAGACAACGGGCGCTACCCCAGCAGCGAACAAGGTTTGTCCTCTTTAGTAGCGAAACCCACGACCGAACCCATCCCCGTCAACTGGCGAAAAAATTTAGACCAATTGCCCAACGACCCTTGGGGCAAGCCGTATGTGTACTTAAACCCGGGCATCCAAGGGGAGGTTGACGTCATGTCGTTGGGTGCCGACGGACAAGGCGGCGGCGAGGGGAAAAATGCAGACATTGGAAGCTGGCAGCCCTAAGCGTTTTGGCAGAGGGCCAGGCTCCACCCAAATTGCGTCTGGCTTTACGCTGATTGAGCTCTTGGTTGTGTTGGCCATCGTGGCAATTGCCAGCGCTGGCGTGGTATTGACCTTGCGTGACAACACTGTCACCGATTTGGAGCGCGATGCGCAGCGCCTAGGCGCGGTTCTCGCCTCTGCCCGCGTACAGTCGCGTATGCAGGGCACACCCGTCTGGTGGCGCCCCAGCCCCACCGGGTTTTTGATCGATGGGCTGCAGCCCCCGCAAGCCGCACAAACATGGCTTTCCCCAGATACAAAGAGCAGCAGCCCAGCCGTCGTCTTAGGCCCCGAGCCAGTGATCGACGCGCAGACGATTGTTTTGGAATCGCGCCGGCAAACCGCTACACGCGTTCAGTTGTCCACCGACGGACTTCGCCCTTTTGCAGTGGTACGACCATGAGACTTCGCCAACAACAGGGTTTTACCCTCATCGAAGTCTTGGTGGCACTCAGCATCGTGGGCATCGCCTTGATCGCTGGCTTCAAGGCCACCGGCGCACTCACCCACAACGCGCAACGCCAAAGCGCACAACTTTTGGGACAGCTGTGCGCTGAAAATGCATTGGTCTCCTTGCGCTTGCTTCACCAAATTCCGGGAATAGGAGAAACAAAAAGTATCTGTACGCAAGGCGGTCAATCGCTGGAAGTCACCCGAACGGTGCAAGCCACGCCCAATCCTAATTTTGTGCGGGTCGATGTGCAAGTTTCTATCGCAGTGGGGCAAACCCAAGAGCCGGTGATGCGTTTAAGTACCCTCTTAGGCCGCAACTAAGGTATGAAAAAAGCACAAAGCAGCCTTGGTTTTACCCTTGTGGAAATGTTGGTAGCGATCGCGTTGATGGCACTCATGGGCGTGATGGCATGGCGTGGTTTGGGCAGCATGCAAGGGGCCCAAATCCGCTTAGCGCAACACGCCGACGACACCTTGGCTTTGCAAGCAGGCCTCGGGCAATGGGCCACTGATTTAGATGCCATCGCGCTTCAAACCAACACACCCAGCTTGGCTTGGGATGGCCGGGTGTTGCGCGTTTTGCGCCGCGGCAGTGCGTCTCCCGGGGACGGCTTGCGGGTAGTGGGTTGGTCGCAAAGGCAAGTGGATGGCATCGCCTATTGGCTGCGCTGGCAGTCGCCTAGCCTGAGAACCCTGGCTGAACTTGACGCAGCCTGGGCCCAAGCCGCCCGCTGGGGCCAAAACCCCAGCAACGAGGACCAATTACGCGAAGTGCGCATCAGCCCGTTAAGCCAGTGGCAAATTTTTTACTTCCGCAATAACGCCTGGACGAATCCCCAATCATCGGCTTCAGCCACCGACGCCAACGCCTTGCCAGAAGGCGTGCGATTGGTTCTGACTTTGCCAGCGGGCCAAGCGATCAGTGGCGTACTCACCCGCGACTGGGCGAGCACCGAAGGCAGTACCCCGCCATGAAACGCCAAGCACAACATGGAGCAGCGATTGTGATGGCCATGCTCACGGTCGTTTTGGTGGCCACTATGGCCTCTGCGGCGCTGTGGCAACAGTGGCGTGCGGTGGAAGTTGAAACTGCCGAGCGCACCCGCGCCCAATCCACCTGGGTTTTGATTGGGGCACTCGATTGGGCGCGTTTGATTTTGAAAGAAGATGCTCGCAAAGGCGGCGCAGACCACCTGGCCGAGCCGTGGGCCTTGGCCTTGGAGCAAGCGCGGCTTTCTACTTTTTTGGCCGCTGATCGCAGCGATACCTTGGCCGCTCAGGCCAGCCAAAACGCTTTTTTATCCGGACAAATGGTGGACCTGCAATCGCGCCTGAACACCACCAACCTGATTCAAGGCGGGAAAGTCCACGGCGCCACACTACAAATGTTTGTTCGGCTCTTTGACCAACTGGGACTTCATCCTCGCTTGCTTGAAACCCTGGTTTCCCAGTTACTCCTGTCCGTGGGTGACAAGCCTCAAGCGCCTTTGCGGCCCTACGATATTGACCAACTTGCATGGCTTGGTGTGGATGCCGACAGCATCGAGCGCTTACGTCCTTTTGTGACCATCCTGCCTGAACGCACCCCCGTGAATCTCAATACGGCATCACCTTTGGTTTTGGTCGCATGCTTGGGCGTTGACCCCGCGGCAGCACAACAACTTGTCCAAGCCCGCAGCTTGAATCCTTGGGACAGTCTGGAGGCGGTTCGCGCTGTCGCACCTTCGGTTCTGCGCTCGCTTGACGCCCAAGCCGTGTCGATTAACTCGCGCTTTTTTGAACTGCGCGGTACCTTGCAAATCGACAACCACATGGTTCACGAGACCTCCATGGTCCAGCGCGATGGGCTGCAAGTCAAAACCCTTTGGCGCAAGCGGACTGTGGGCGCAGCTGCAGGAAGCCCCAGGCTCGCAACCTACAATGATTTATGACATTTCACGCGGTGTGTGATCCATGGCCACGCTCCTCCTAAGCCTACCTACAGAAACCCTGCAAGCGAGTTCTGCGCTTGGGTATGTGCTTTCACCGGATGGGCAAGGCTTAGGGATGCAGTCCAGCGTCCCCGTGGGTTTGCTTTTACAGACGCTCGGCGAACGTATATCGACCGTCACCCACACCATCGTGATCGTCCCTGCCGCCCAACTGTCTTGGCACCGCCTGACCTTACCTATTGGCGCACTCGCGGGTCGGCAAAGGGCGGTGTTGGAAGGGCTTTTGGAAGAGCAGTTATTAGATGACCCCGCCCATTTGCACTTTGCGCTTGCGCCCCACGCCCGCGCTGGCGTACCCGTTTGGGTCGCCGTTTGTAACAAGGCCTGGTTGCGCCAAGCCATCGACGGATTGGAATTGGCGGGGCTTTCCTTAGACCGCATCGTTCCTGAAACCACACCCACCGAACAAGGTGCCTCTCTGTGTGCCATCGGTTCTGCCGAAGAAGCTTGGCTATTACACGCCAGCACCCAAGGTGTCACCCGCTGGCCGCTCACCGCTGCCAGCGTGGCTTTGCTTGCGTGGCCTAGCGACGCGCCCCTTGAGGCAGAGCCCGCGGTTGCAGCCCGCGCTGAAAAACTCTTTGGCCGATCGGTCGCGCTGCTAAGTCCGGGCCAACGCGCTATCGATGCCAGCCAGTCGCCCTGGGACCTCGGACAGCTCGGAATGTCCGTATCCAAACAAACGCGAATTCTCAAACGCATAAGCAACGCCCTCTCCATATTCGCTACGAGCCCGCGCTGGCGGCCGACCCGGTGGGGACTTTGGGTGTTGCTGGCCGTGAATGTGGTGGGCTTGAATGTGCGGGCTTTTCAAGAGCACAGTGCATTGAATGCGCAGCGTCTGGCGATGGCTGCGGTGGTCACAGAAACGTTCCCTAAAGTCAGTCTGGTGATTGATGCGTCCGTGCAGATGCAGCGTGAAATCAACGCCCTGCAAATCGCCAAAGGCCAAACCAGCGGCCACTCGTTTGAGAGCCTGCTCGGCGTGCTCATGGCCAGTTTGGCAATGCCAGGGCAGCCCACACCCACGCCCACCACCATTGATTTTTCCAACGGGCAATTGCAAGTCACTGGTCTTTCTGTCAACCCACAAACATGGGCCCAAGCCCAACTGAAACTACAAGCCCAGGGCTATCTGGTTCGCCAGTCTGGCGATATCGTTGTCATTCAGGCAAAAGGGGTTGCTCCATGATGCATTTGATTCGCACCCAATTTCGCAGCCCCAAGGCAATGGCCTTTGTTTTGGTTTTAGCAGGCGTTATTTTGTTGGTTTTTCTGGCGATTCGTCCTGCGCTTCAAATTCTAGAAACCACACGCACCCAAGCGCCTGAACTCCAAGCGCAATGGAACCAACTGCTGCGAATGCAAGCGCAAGCCAAAACATTACAAGCCCTGCCCAACCCCGCGCGGGTTGACGCCAAAGCCGCGCTGGATGCGGCCTTGCCGAATCTAGGCCCTGACGCACGATCGGTTGTTGCAGGTGAGCGAGCCACTGTCACGTTCAAAAACGTCACACCTGAAGCATTTGCCCTCTGGTTATCCAAGGTCCGTGAAGAGGCCCGCGCCAGCGCGGTTGAAGTGCATATCAATCGCAACGCCAATGCTTGGAGCGGAAGCGTCCTATTGCAACTGCCCACCCCATGAGTCCAAACATGCGCCGCACCTTTCACCCCGCACCATTACGCCGCTCTGCTCGCGCTCCGTGGGCATGGGCGATGGCGGGCGTGCTCGCTGGGGGTGCGCTGGCGCTCGTGTGTTTTGCGCCGGCACGCTGGCTCACGCAGTCGCTTGAAAGCGGATCGAATACGCGTCTTTCATTCACCGATGTCCGTGGCTCCGTATGGAATGGTTCTGCCAACTTGCGTCTGACCGGTGGGCCTGGAAGCACCGATGCAAGCGCCTTACCGGGCCGCGTGCAATGGAATCTCACAGCAAACATCCAAGGACTTCGCCCGGGTTTGCAGGTTTTAGTCCAAGCTGAATGTTGTATGCGAACTCCCATGGCGATACAGATTGTTCCTGGGTGGCAAAGCGGAGAAATCCATTGGAATGACCACGCTTCGGTGTGGCCTGCGCAATGGCTCAGCGGCTTGGGTACGCCATGGAACACCATTCGCGCTGAAGGCCCACTCGCGCTTCAAACCACGGGCTTGCGCCTGCAATGGTCTGGCAAAACCATGGCACTGCAAGGCCGAGCGCAGTTGGATGCAAAAGATATGTCCTCGCGCCTCTCGACCTTGCGGCCCATGGGCAGCTACCGCGTGACGCTCTTAGGCGGCACAAGGGCGCAACTCGAATTAACGACCCTGCAAGGCAGTTTGATGCTGTCGGGAAAAGGCCAATGGACGGACGGGAAACTGCGCTTTACGGGAGAAGCCTTGGCCGCTCCTGAGCGCACGGACGCTTTATCGAATTTACTCAATATCATCGGACAGCGCCAAGGCGCACGTTCTATCATTACCGTGGGCTAAACCAAATGACACCTTCACGACTCCCACTTTTTCGAGCCGGCATCTTGCTGCTGACGATGCTTTGCAACGTCCCATTCGCACAAACCACCAAGCCGGGCGACCCCATTACCTTGAACTTCAATAACGCAGAGATTGAAGCTGTTGCCCGAACTATCGCTTTGATTTCTGGCATGAACGTGGTGGTCGATCCCCGCGTCAAAGGCACCATCACCTTGGTCACCGAAAAGCCTGTGAGCCGCAGCGTGGCCATGGCGCAATTTTTAAGCAGCTTGCGCTTGCAAGGCTTCACCATGGTGGAGTCTGCCGGGCTACTTAAAGTGGTTCCTGAAGCCGACGCCAAACTCCAAAGCGGCGCGGTAGAAACCAGCGATAGCGCGCCTAAGGGCGCCAGCGGCGGTCAAATCGTGACGCAAATTTTCAAGCTTAATTTTGAATCGGCGAGTAATTTGGTAGCCGTTTTGCGGCCCTTGATCAGCCCCAACAACACCATCAATGCCAACACTGGAAACAACTCCTTGGTGATCACCGATTACGCTGACAACCTGCGCCGAATCGCCCGCATCATTGCGGCTATGGATGTGTCTAACGCAACGCAGGTTGAAGTCTTAGAACTCAAGCATGCCATCGCTGTGGATCTCGCACCCTTGGTTCTCAAGCTCATTGACTCCACAGCGACCGCGTCGGGTGCAGCGCCGGGTACCGCAGATACCAGTTTTAAAACCACTGTCATTGCCGAGCCACGCAGCAACACCTTGGTGGTTCGCGCGGCCAATACAGCGCGGGTTGAGTTGGTCAAGTCCTTGGTCATTAAGCTCGACCAGCCCGGCCTTTCAAGCAACGGCGCTTTGGGCAATATCCATGTGGTGTACCTTAAAAATGCCGACGCTACCAAGCTTGCGGCAACGCTTCGCGCTGCGATGGGCAGCGCGGCAACCAACCCCCAAAGCAGCGCCACTCCAAGCGCACCAGGAACTGCCAGCGCGAACGCATCCGCACCCGCAGCGACCTCCGGCGGCCAAGTCCAAGCCGACACCGCGACCAACTCGCTCATCATCACCGCGCCCGAACCGCAGTACCGCCAATTGCGTGAAGTCATTGAACGGCTGGATGCCCGCCGCGCTCAGGTGTTTGTGGAAAGCCTGATCGCCGAGGTCAGCGCGGATCGCGCCGCCGAGTTTGGAATTCAATGGCAAGGCGTTTTAGGTAAAAACGGCGATAGCGTGATTGGCTTACTGGGAACCAACTTTGGCGCGGGTGGCAAAAACATTGTGAGCCTCGGTGCCGGCGCTGCCTCAGGCACCGTGGCGCCTGCGCGGGGAATCAACATCGGCGCTGCCCAACAAACCAATGGCATTTACGCCTTGGGGTTTTTGGCCCGCTTTTTAGAAGAGAGTGGCGCGGGTAATGTTTTGTCCACACCCAACTTGCTTACCTTAGACAACGAAGAAGCGAAGATTGTGATTGGCCAAAACGTTCCGTTTGTAACGGGGCAATTCACCAATACCAACACGGGCAACGGTGCAGTCAACCCCTTTCAAACCATTGAGCGCAAAGACGTCGGTTTAACACTTAAGGTCAAGCCCCAAATCAGTGAAAACGGCACCGTCAAACTCACGATTTTTCAAGAAGTCTCTAGCGTGCAAGCCTCTACAGTGAACGCCACCAACGGCCCCACGACCAACAAGCGAACCATTGAATCCAATGTGCTGGTCGAAGACGGATCGGTGGTTGTTTTGGGCGGTTTGTTGCAAGACGAATTCCAAGGCAGCGGAGAAAAAGTTCCTGGTTTGGGTGATCTTCCATTGATTGGAAATTTATTTAAAAGTGAATCTCGGGGTCGCAAGAAAACCAATCTGATGGTGTTCTTGCGCCCTGTGGTTGTGCGTGATGGCGCAGCCACCGAGCGCCTATCGCTTGACCGGTACGAACAAATGCGATCGGGCATGAAAGACGCACAACCCCTTCCCAGTGTGATGGCCCCAGTGAACTCCGCGCCCACACTGCCCGAGGCCACACCTGCTGTCAAGCCCGCGCCCAAGGCCAGCGCTAACTAAGATGCGCTACCCGCTGCCCTACGCCTTTGCACGCACCCAACAGGTTTTGTTGGAAGAAGATGCGCAAGGCATGACGCTGCATCTTCACAGCGCATCGCCACCCAGTGGCATCAGCGAAGTGATGCGCAAATACGGGGTAAGTGATGTACAAACCCACAACCTATCGGACTTGAGCCAACGTATCAGCGCGGCTTATGCGCAAGGCGAATCGAGCGCTGCCGCTGTGGTCAGCGAAGTCGAAGGTGAGGCCGACTTGCAACGCATGATGCAAGACCTGCCCGCGATCGAAGACCTTCTTGAAACGTCGGATGACGCGCCCATCATCCGCATGCTCAACGCCTTACTCACCCAAGCAGCGCGAGATGGCGCCAGTGACATTCATATCGAACCGTATGAACGCCACTCAGTCGTACGCTTTCGGGTAGATGGAAATTTACGCGAGGTCGTTCAGCCCAACCGGGCTTTACACGCCGCCCTCATCTCGCGCTTAAAAATCATGGCCGAGCTGGATATCGCCGAGCGGCGAATGCCCCAAGACGGCCGAATTTCGCTGCGCATCGGAACCCGCGCAGTCGATGTCCGCGTCAGCACCATCCCCAGTGCCCACGGTGAGCGCGCCGTCTTGCGTTTGCTAGACAAAAGCGAGGGGCAACTCAGCTTGGAGTCTGTTGGCATGCAAGGCGATGTGCTCGCGCGATTAGGCCATTTGCTCCAGCAACCGCACGGCATTATTTTGGTAACCGGTCCGACCGGTTCAGGAAAAACCACCACTTTGTATGCCGGCCTGCAACGCCTGGACACCCGCGGGCGCAACATCATGACGGTGGAAGACCCGATTGAATACGAACTCGCAGGCATTGGGCAAACCCAGGTCAACACCAAAATTGATCTCACCTTTGCCAAAGCATTGCGGGCTATCTTGCGCCAAGACCCCGACATCATCATGGTGGGTGAAATTCGCGATATTGAAACTGCTCAGATTGCGATTCAAGCGTCGCTTACGGGCCACTTGGTGCTCGCCACCTTGCACACCAATGACGCCGCCAGCGCCGTCACCCGGCTCACCGACATGGGCATCGAACCTTTTTTACTGAGCTCATCGCTTTTAGGCGTACTAGCCCAACGCTTGGTTCGCAAAGTTTGTACTGCGTGTGCGGGCTCAGGATGTGATGCCTGCGCTCACACTGGCTACGCGGGGCGAACTGGCGTGTTTGAACTTTTAGAAACCGATGACACGCTACGCGCGCTCATTCACAACCGGGCGGCCGAGGCAGACGTTCGCGCAGCCGCTTTGGCCAAAGGCATGGTGCTCATGCGCGAGGACGGCGAACGCCTCGTCACCCTTGGCATCACCACCCGCGAAGAGTTAGTCCGCGTGACGCGCGACTAAAAAGACCGCCATGCCCGCATTCGCTTTTGAAGCACTAAGCGCTGACGGACATACCCGCAAGGGAACCATCGAAGCCGATTCCGCCAAAGCCGCACGAAGCCTGTTGCGGGCGCAGGCTTTGGTGCCGTTGAAAGTAGACGCTTTAGCGAACACAAGCACTAGCGAAAACCAAGGTGTGAGTTTTTTCAAACGCCGCGTTTTCAGCGCCAACGCCTTAAGCGTTTGGACGCGGCAACTCGCAGGCTTGGTCTCGTCCGGTCTGCCGCTCGAGCGGGCCTTGGCCGCGCTCAGTACCGAGGCTGACCGGGAGACAGAGCGCAATTTGGTCGCACGGTTGCGGGCAGAGGTCAACAGCGGCAGCACCTTTGCCAAAGCGTTGGCGGAGCACCCGCGAGAGTTTTCAACGATTTATATTGCCGTCATCGGCGCAGGCGAACAAAGTGGACAACTGGCGGTGGTCTTAGAGCATCTCGCCCAAGACTTGGAAGACCAGCAAAACCTTCACGCCAAATTATTAGGTGCCGCGCTCTACCCCGCTATCGTCAGCGCGGTGGCTTTGGGCATCGTCTTGTTTCTCATGGCCTATGTGGTGCCGCAAGTTGCCAGCGTTTTTGCGGGCAGCAAAAAGGCCTTGCCCTTTTTAACGGTCGTCATGCTCGCGTTGAGCGACATGGTGCGCCAGTACGGCGGATTGGCTTTGATCATCGGCGCGGTGGGCGTCTTTGCCGCACGCCAAGCCTTGAAGACGCCTGCGCTTCGCTACCGCTTTGACGCTGCTTGGCTTACGCTGCCTATCATTGGCAAACTCTCGCGCAGCTTCAACGCCGCCCGCTTTGCCAGTACCTTGGCAATGCTTGCCGCAGCCGGCGTTCCCATCCTCAAAGCCCTGCAAGCTGCCGCTGACACATTGAGTAACCACGCACTGCGCCAAGATGCACAAGAGGCGCTGGTTGCTGTGCGCGAAGGCGCACCCTTGGCCTCGGCCCTGGCCCAAAAGAAACGGTTTCCTGGGCTGCTATCGATGTTTGCCCGCTTGGGCGAACAAACCGGCCAACTGCCGATGATGCTGCAACGCGCCGCCCATCAACTCAGCACCGAAGTCCAGCGCAAAGCCATGCAACTTGCCACCCTGCTGGAGCCCTTGTTGATTGTGGTCATGGGCGCGGTCGTGATGCTCATCGTGCTGGCCGTGCTGTTGCCCATTATTGAAATGAACCAGTTGGTCCGGTGAGCGCTGATTGGCATGGGTTTAATGAAGGTTGATCGTGTTGCCCTCGCGGTCAAAGGGGACTAAGCCCTCCAGTTGTCCCGCCTTGATCTGAGCCACTAGGCGTTCGAGAACCGGTTCTGCCTCTGTGCTGCTCGGGGCTTGGCCGGGCTGCCCGGACATGGTCGTTACAAACACCACGGTCCACGCCACGCCCAAAGCCTGCGACTCTTGGAGCAACTGCGCCATACCGGTGAGTTCGTCAGGCGTTTTATCAACACACACGACCGGGACCAATGCCCCGCCCTGTCCGGCCAAAAACTGGGCCTGTTGCGATGGCGAACTCTCGGGTGGCAGCTCGGCTTTTGCAAAGACGAAAAGTAAACGCTGGGCGCGGGTTTGGACTCGTGCGGCTGTGAGCAAATCATCCATCGTGGTGATATTCATAGTGTGACCTGTGTGGAGTTATTTAAGGGGGCGTACGCGTCGTCAATTTCATTAAATACAGGCTCGGACAAGTGCTCTGCATACGGGCCGTCACCACTGTGCGATGCAAGCGAGGCCGGGACAAATTGGCCGCTTTTGACATCAAAGACATGAACCTCTCCATCTTCAATCACATAGTGCCAGCCATGCAGCGTCATGGCTTTGGCCTCTACTTGCTCGCGCACCATGGGATAACCCATCAGGCGCTCCAACTGCAAGACAACCGCACGTTGCTCTGAACGGCGCAATGCCTCGGGAGTGACCTGGACCGGCAAAGCCGCTTCTCGCCCTAAGTCCAACCAGGCTTTGAGGTTTTTGGCTTGGGGCGCTTGCTCTTCGTACAGGGCACGAATTCCACCGCAATGGCTATGACCGCAGACCACGATGCGCGAGACTTTTAGGTTTAAAACTGCAAACTCAATGGCGGCGGAGGTCCCATGAAAGCCCGCTGAACCGTCATAAGGCGGAACAAATGCACCCACATTGCGCACCATGAATAACTCGCCCGGACCAGCGCCGGTTAATAAATAAGGCACCAAGCGGGAATCGGAGCAACCGATAAACAAAATGCTGGGGTGCTGGCCTTCCTGCACCAAGTTTTCGAACTGCGCCTGTACCCCCGGAAAAGTGTCATCATGAAAACGGCGCAAGCGCTCCAGCAGCGGATCAGGCACTCCGTTCCTTGCTACTGAACCAAGAGTGACTGAGCGGGCTCTAAGTCAACGCCCACCACCTTTGCCTGCGACGCTAACACCGATAGGTATTGGCGCAAAGCGGCGATAAAGGTCTTTTGACGCAATGCCATGGCAACTGCACCTTGCACTGCCTCAAAACTTTGCACGGCCCCAGCCTCTCGCTGTAAGACTTCGACCACATGCAAACCAAACCGACTGTGTACCAGGCGCGGTAATACGCCCACTTCCGTTTGGCCAAATATTTCTTTGGCAAACTCAGGAGCGCAATCAGAAGAGGTGAGCCAACCGAGCTCACCACCGTCGGCGCCGCTGGGGCAATTGGAAAGGGCGCTGGCCGCTTTTGAAAACGTGTCTTGTGAAGACTTGCCATCATGGCACCGTACGTCCAACAAAGTCGTTTCAGCGCGATTGCGCAGTGCAACGAGATCGACACCAGGAGTCACCGCAAACAAAATATGGCGAACCAGCACGCGCTCACCCGTGCTGTAGCTTGCAAGGTGTGCGTTGTAGTGCCGCTGGCAAGCCGCATGCAATGGCTCAGGAATCGCCAAGTTGGCATCCAGTAGCGCCTCAATCGCTTGGGATGCAGCCTCAGTCAGAACTCCATCGCTGCTCGCTTCATCATCGTTCGCTAAAAAACCCTGTGCAACTGCCGCTTGACGTAGCAACTCGGAGCATGCGCGTTGGCGTAAAACATCTTCAGAAAGCAGCGCCTCGGCGGTATGCAGTGCGATGCCATTCACACGCGCGACCTTGGGTTCTAGTATTTGTATTTCTAACATGGTGTTGTCCTTAAACACCCGCGCCAGGATGGCGGGGAGCGTTATGACCTGTGGGGACGTTTAAACGGCGCGCACGAACCACTTGGTACGGCCGCACCAAGTAAGCCACTGTTCCAAAACCGCTCCACACATGAACCAATCGCGTAAAGGGAAAGATAAAAAATACCGTCATCCCCAAGAACATATGCAACTTAAAAATGACGCCTGCCTGGGCCAGCATCTCTGGTGCGCCGCTTTGAAAAGTGACGATGGTTTGCGCCCAGCCAGCGAGCTTCATCATCATGCTGCCGTCTAAATGTTGCGCCGACAAGGGAATCGTCGCCAACCCCAAAGCCAACTGCAACCAAAGCAGCACCAAAAGAACAATGTCACTGGTTTTCGAGTTGATACGAATGCGCGGCTCAAACAAGCGTCGGTGCAACAGAACGCTCACTCCGATAAATCCTAAAACGCCCGCAATGCCGCCGCTGACCATCGCCATCATCTGTTTGGATCCAGCATCAAGAAAATGTTCATACAAAAAATGGGGCGTCAACATGCCAAACAGGTGACCGAAAAATAAAAACAAAACGCCGACATGAAACAAATTGCTACCGATGCGAAGTTGCCCAGCCTTAAGGAGTTGCGATGAGTCGCTTTTCCACGTGTATTGGTCACGGTCAAAGCGAATCAAGCTGCCGACCAAAAAAACGGTGAAGGCGATGTAAGGATATACGCCAAAAAGAAAGTAGTTGAGTGCGTTCATACCGAAGCTCCATTCGCAGTTGGGACTTTTTTAACAAAGTGCATGGGTTGGGCTTGTTCTGGTTTGGTTTGACCTTTCACAGAACAACCATCAAAAACGACGGGCTCTTCCCAAGCGGCATCCAAGGGCTCATCCGGCGCGACTTTCACTGCGTGGGCTTTTTCACCTGCAAGCTCTATCAAAGCGCCTAATACGCTGGCGTAGGGGGTACTACGCTGCTGGAGTGCGTTAAATATCGCATTAAAGATATGCGCCATTTCAGCTAAAAATGCACGCGCTTCCAAGGGAGGTTGGGTCGATACAAATTGCAAAACAACCGGCAGATAGTCGGGCATTTCATCGGGAGTGAGAAACAAACCCGCCTTTTCATAGGTCTGGGCCAAGTCAATCATGGCGGGTCCGCGGTCCCGAGAATCACCATGCACGTGTTCAAACAAATGGAGTGACGTCGCGCGTCCTCGATCAAAGAGTTCCACATACTGGGCTTCAATGTCCAAGACATCCGAACCGCCCAAGGTCGCGATTAAAACGTCTAACTCTTTCAAACGGTCGGGTGTCATTGCGCACTCTTCGTACAGCGCCGTTCGCATCTCGCTTAAGTGGGCTCGCAGCGTGGCGTCGGGGTAGGACAGTAAATGGGCCAACACCTTGAGACTCAGGGATGCAGCCGGTGGTTTGGAAAATGCCATGGCTTATACCTCCGCCTTGATGGGAATGGTGCGCTTCTTCGTTGTTCCAAACAAGCTGATTTCACTGGTTCCATCAGAGCAACCGTTGCCAAACGAGAAGCCGCAGCCTCCGCGCATGTCAAACGTATTCTCTGCATATTCACGGTGACTGCTAGGAATAACGAACCGGTCTTCGTAATTGGCAATCGCCATCACGTGGTACATCTCTTCAACCTCTGCTTGGGTCATATGGACTTGGTCGAGTGCTGCGGTATTGATACGCCCATCGACGTGTTTTTCACGCTGGTACGCACGCATAGCCAACATTCGCTCCAGTGCACGCTCTACCGGCATGGTGTCGCCAGCAGTTAGCAGGTTGGCCAAATATTTAACGGGGATGCGCAACTGCTTGACGTCTGGAATTTCACCATTGATACCGATATCGCCTGACTGCGCAGCCGCGCTGATAGGTGACAGCGGCGGCACGTACCAGACCATGGGAAGGGTGCGGTATTCGGGGTGCAGTGGGAGCGCCACTTTCCAGTCCACGGCCATTTTGTAGACCGGACTTTTACGAGCCGCTTCCATCCACTTGTCAGGAATGCCATCGATTTGCGCTTGGGCGATAACAGCCGGGTCATTGGGATCTAAAAAGATATCCAGTTGCGCTTGGTATAAATCACGGTCGTGCACCACGCTTGCAGCTTCTTGAATCCGATCTGCGTCATACAACAAAACACCCAGATAGCGAATGCGTCCAACGCAGGTTTCTGAACATACGGTGGGTTGGCCTGCTTCAATGCGGGGATAGCAAAAAATACACTTTTCTGCTTTACCTGATTTCCAGTTGTAGTAAATCTTTTTGTAAGGGCAGCCACTGACACACATGCGCCAACCACGGCATTTGTCTTGGTCAATGAGAACAATGCCGTCTTCTTCGCGCTTGTAGATGGAGCCTGATGGGCAACTTGCTACACACGCCGGGTTGAGACAATGCTCGCACAAACGCGGCAAGTACATCATGAATGTGTTTTCAAACTGCCCGTAGATATCTTTTTGGATATCGTCGAAGTTTTTATCTTTGCTACGCTTCGAAAACTCGCCGCCCAAAATTTCTTCCCAGTTGGGTCCCCAGACAATTTTCTCCATCCGTTTTCCCGTAATCAAGCTGCGAGGCCGGGCCGTGGGAGCGGCTTTCATCTCGGGTGCCGATTGCAGATGCGCGTAGTCAAACGTAAAGGGCTCGTAGTAGTCGTCAATCTCAGGCAAATTGGGATTAGAAAAAATGCGCATCAAGAGCTTCCACTTCGCACCCTGGCGCGGCTCAATCTTTCCATTGGGCAAGCGCTGCCAGCCCCCATTCCACTTGTCTTGGTTTTCCCATTCTTTGGGGTAACCGATTCCAGGCTTGGTCTCTACGTTGTTAAACCACGCGTACTCCATGCCGGGCCGACTGGTCCATACGTTTTTACAAGTGACTGAACACGTGTGGCACCCGATGCATTTATCCAGGTTAAGCACCATGCCGATTTGGGCGCGAATTTTCATGCGTTTTCTCCTTGGGCTTCTTCTTCAAGCCAATCGACTTTGTTCATTTTTCGAACCACCACAAATTCATCGCGGTTGGTGCCAATGGTTCCGTAATAGTTAAAGCCATAACTGAACTGCGCGTAACCACCAATCATGTGGGTGGGCTTAAGCACGATGCGCGTCACCGAGTTGTGAATCCCCCCGCGCATTCCCGTGATCTCAGAACCCGGGGTATTGATGATCTTCTCTTGCGAGTGGTACATCAAAGTCATTCCTGGGTTCACGCGCTGACTGACCACTGCGCGGGCTGCAATCGCACCATTGATATTGAAAACTTCGATCCAATCGTTGTCTTCAATCCCCACCGACTTCGCATCGGTTTCACTTAGCCAAACCACGCTACCCCCGCGATTGAGGGTAAGCATCATGAGGTTGTCGCTGTAGGTGGAGTGAATGCCCCACTTTTGGTGTGGCGTGATGAAATTCAGTGCAATTTCTTTGTTCCCATTGGGCTTGATATTTTGAATTCCTGCTGTCGTTTTCAAGTCCACGGGTGGTCGGTATGTGGTGAAGCCTTCACCAAATGCGGTCATCCAAGGATGATCCATGTAGAACTGCTGGCGGCCTGTCAGGGTGCGCCATGGGATCATCTCGTGCACATTGGTATAGCCCGCGTTGTATGAGACGGTTTCACTCTCGATACCGCTCCAAGTGGGCGAGCTAATGATCTTGCGCGGTTGGGCTTGGATATCTCGGAAGCGAATTTTTTCGTCTTCGCGGTACACAGCCAAATGGGTATGGTCTAAGCCGGTTTGTTTTCCCAAAGCTTTCCATGCTTTAACGGCAACATGTCCGTTGGTCTCAGGTGCCAATTGCAAAACCACTTCGCAGGCATCAATATCGGTGTCGATTTTCGGCATGCCACACGTCACACCCTCCTCAAGCACCACACCATTGAGCTCACCGAGCTGTTTGACTTCAGTCTGGGTATTCCAGGAAATTCCTTTGCCGCCGTTGCCCACCTTGTTTAGCAAAGGGCCTAAAGCCGTAAACCGCTTGTAAACGTTGGGGTAATCCCGTTCAACCACCGCCATATTGGGGCCCGTTTTCCCAGGTATCAAATCAATTTCTCCGCGCTTCCAGTCTTGAACGCCAAAAGGTTGTGCAAGTTCTGCGGGTGAGTCATGCATCAAGGGACTCAAAACCATATCGCGCTCAACACCCAAATGACCCACACAAATTTCGCTGAACTTTTGAGCAAAGCCTTTGTAAATATCCCAGTCGCTGCGGGACTGCCACGCAGGGTCGACTGCCGTGGACAAAGGATGGATAAACGGATGCATGTCGCTGGTATTGAGGTCGTTTTTTTCATACCAGGTTGCAGTGGGCAATACGATGTCCGAGTACAAACAGGTCGTACTCATGCGAAAGTCCAATGTCACCAGCAAATCAAGCTTGCCTTCGGGTGCTTTGTCATGCCACACTACTTCTTCAGGCTTGGCTTCGTCATGGCCCATGTCTTTTCCTTGAACACCGTTGCTGGTTCCCAGCAAATGCTTTAAAAAGTATTCATGTCCTTTTCCGCTGGAGCCCAAAATGTTGGAGCGCCAAACGAACATATTGCGTGGCCAGTTATCTGGATGGTCTGGGTCTTCGCAGCTCATCGACAGTGAGCCCTCTTTGAGTCCTTTCACTGCGTAGTCTTTGGGCTCCATCCCCGCTGCTTGGGCATCGCGCACGACTTGCAGTGGATTGGTCTTGAGCTGAGGCGCAGAAGGCAACCAGCCCATGCGCTCAGCGCGAACGTTGTAGTCAATCATGCTGCCGCCAAACGCTTTTTTATCCGCCAAGGGCGAGAGCACTTCTTCCATACCCAGTTTTTCGTAGCGCCACTGATCCGTGTGGGCGTAAAAGAAACTGGTGGAATTCATTTGCCGCGGTGGGCGAATCCAGTCCAGTCCAAAGGCCAACGCAGTCCAGCCGGTCTGGGGGCGCAATTTTTCTTGTCCCACATAGTGGGCCCAACCGCCCCCACTTTGCCCAATGCAACCGCACATCATCAGCATATTGATCACGCCGCGGTAGTTCATATCGGCGTGGTACCAGTGGTTCATTGCCGCGCCAATAATGACCATCGACTTGCCATGGGTCTTGTCCGCGTTTTCGGCAAACTGCCGCGCTACGGTAATCAGCTGCTCGCGAGGGGTTCCAGTGATCCGCTCTTGCCATGCTGGGGTATAGGGCGTGTCGTCATTGAAGTCTTTGGCTGCCAACTCACCTGGTAAGCCGCGGGCTACGCCATAGTTGGCAACCTGCAGATCAAACACTGTCGCCACAAGCGCTTCACGCGTATCGCCAGCCTTACCTAATGCGATGCGTTGCACCGGAACGGTTCGGACCAAGACGTTGTTCGCTCCAGCGCCAGTTGCATTGTTGGGGAAGTGCTCACTTTCAATACCGCCAAAATAGGGGAACCCCACTTTCGCTGTTTCTAAACTGGCCTGCTCGCCTTCCATGACAGTGAGTTTGAGTTTGACGTCATTGCCATGGCGTGCTTCTTTGGCCTGTAGGTTCCATTGCCCTTCATCCGCGCGGCCGTCTGGGCCCCAACGAAAACCGATGGCGCCTTGAGGTAGTACGACTTTTCCACTTTCATCTAAAGCGACCGTTTTCCACTCGGGGTTATTAGCCGCGCCTAACTTGCCGTTGAAATCCGAGGCTCTCAGATACCGGTCAGGAACCATCACAACTTCACCGCTTGGTAAGGTCTGCTCCTTGAGCATCACCAACATGGGCATGTCGGTGTAACGGCGCACGTAGTCGTCAAAGTAAGTACTGCGCGCTTTACCTCCATCAGGGAAATAAAACTCCTTCAAAATTACATGGCCCATCGCCATCGCCACGGCTGCATCGGTACCTTGCTTGGGCTTCATCCAGATATCCGAGAGCTTTGCGACCTCAGAGTAATCGGGCGTGACTGCCACTGTTTTTGTCCCTTTGTACCGAACTTCCGTGAAAAAGTGGGCGTCGGGAGTCCGCGTTTGCGGTACGTTGGAGCCCCAGGCGATGATGAAGCTGGAGTTGTACCAATCGGCCGATTCTGGAACATCGGTTTGCTCGCCCCAAATTTGTGGGCTGGCGGGCGGAAGATCGCAGTACCAATCGTAAAAGCTCATGCAAACGCCTCCGATGAGGCTCAGGTAACGGCTTCCCGCTGCGTACGAAACCATGGACATCGCAGGAATCGGAGAAAACCCAATGATGCGATCTGGCCCATGTTTTTTGATGGTGTACACATTGGCTGCTGCCACCATTTCATTGACTTCACCCCAGCTGGATCGAACAAATCCACCCAAGCCACGCACGCTTTGGTATTCCTTGCGCTTGGCATCGCTTTGAGCAATCGACGCCCAAGCGTCCACCGGGTCTTGTGACAACCTCGCTTCGCGCCACAGCTTGAGCAATCGCCCCCGAACCAACGGGTACTTCACTCGGTTTGCGCTGTACAAATACCAGCTGTAACTCGCACCTCGGGCGCATCCGCGCGGCTCATGGTTAGGCATGTCCCAACGGGTTCGGGGGTAATCGGTTTGCTGGGTTTCCCAGGTCACGATGCCGCCTTTGACGTATATTTTCCAAGAGCATGAGCCAGTGCAATTGACACCATGCGTCGAGCGAACTATTTTGTCGTGTGCCCAGCGATCGCGGTACGCGTTTTCCCAAGTTCGGTCTTCCCCGGTGGTCACGCCGTGATCGCCTGAGAAAGATTCGCGCGGCTGGGAAAAATAGGTGAGACGGTCTAGAAAATGGCTCATGAAATACCTCGAGAAATTTAGGGTTGCACTGTCGTAAGGGGCTTAGGGGTTTTTGATGTCTGAACCTGCGCGAAGGTAAAACCACCAATTCAAAACCAAGCAGACTGCATAGAAAACAGCAAAGCTGTACATCGCGACTTGCGGCGTTCCGGCTTTGATTTGGGCTCCGATAACCACCGGTGCAATAAAAGCACCATAGGCTGCCACTGCCGATGTCCATCCCAAAACAGGACCCGTTTGCTGGCGATCAAAAATCACGCCAATCGTGCGAAATGTGGAACCATTGCCGATGCCACTGGCCGCAAACAAGAGTACGAACAGCCACATGAAGGTAGAGAAATACTGCTCTGGCGTGGCTGAACCATAGGCTTGCATCATGACGTAGCCCACTGCTGCAGAGGCTAGAACCATGACACCGGAAATGATTTGTGTCACGATGGATCCGCCCACTTTGTCAGAGATCCAACCGCCGACTGGGCGAATCAAGGCGCCAACAAAAGGCCCAATCCACGCGTAGGTTAAGGCCGAGGGTGCGTTAGGATTTTTGAGTACGTGCTGCATCACGCCTGCAGCGTCAGGAATATGGCTGATGCCAAAAATCACCGTGATGGACAAAGGCAACGCCATAGAGAAACCAATGAACGATCCAAAAGTGACGATGTACAGCAAGGTCAATGACCAGGTGTGTTTGTTCTTGAAGATCGCGTACTGGTTGACGATGTTGGACTTCATTTCGCCAAAGGCAGCGACTTTCATCGCGGCCAAGGTGCAGACAATGATCAGTGGCAAAGCCACCCACATATTGAGCAAACCCAAACCGGTCGGTGCTGGTAAATACAGGTACAAGCCCAATGCTCCAACGACACAGGTGATACCCCACAAATACAAAATTTTTGCAAACGCCGCCAACGTTCCACCGTAATGGGGCGACAGAGTCAGCAAGTTATTCATGCCAAACCAAGCAGCCGCTACCAATGGCAGCAAAATCGCAGCCCAAACGAAACCCGCGTTTTGAATAAACGTAGGAGTTCCGGCGGCAATTTTTCCCAAAATCCAGCCACTGTCTTTGAGTAAGACCATGGAGCCACCTCCCGCGACACCAAACACCCCCACGGTCATCACCAAAGGAATCAAAATCTGCATGGTGGTCACACCAAAGTTACCCAAACCGGCATTCAAACCCAAACCTGTGCCTTGTAGGCGCTTAGGAAAGAAGCTAGAAATATTGGACATCGAGCACGCAAAGTTGCCGCCGCCTATCCCGCTTAAAAACGCACAGGCTTGAAAAACCCACAGAGGAGTCGTTTGGTCTTGCAATGCAATCCCTGTCCAAATGGCGGGGATCATGAGCAGCACAGAAGTCAGGAAAATGGTGTTTCGTCCGCCTGAGAGTCGAATGAAGAAGGATGCGGGTATGCGCAGAGTTGCACCCATCAATCCAGCAATCGCGGTGAGGCTGAACATCTCCGCAGGCTTAAAGGGAAAGCCAAGGTTCAGCATTTGCACCGTGATGATTCCCCACATCCCCCACACCGCAAAGCCGACCAGCAGGTTGGGAATGGAAATCCAAAGATTGCGGTACGCAATTTTCTTACCGGTGGATTCCCAAAATTTTTCGTCTTCGGGACGCCAGTCGCCGATATCAACACGTGAAGTAGAGGCTTGTGTCATTAGGGGTCCTTATTTAATGAGGGATGACGTTTTGCAGGCTAAAGGGAGTGGCGTTTTTCCCCATGATTTCGCTGCGCCGGACTTCGGTCCAGTACATCCAAATCAAGGAGACCCAGACCACGCCGTACATCAACATGAAAGCGCTTGAACGAATTCCGGTGAGATCCATCAAAGCGCCAAACATGATGGGCAAGACAAAACCACCCAACCCGCCTGCGAGCCCCACCACGCCACTGATGGTTCCAATATTTCCGGTGTAGTCGTCGCTGATGTACTTGAAAACACTGGCCTTACCAAAAGCAAAGGCAATACCCAGCACAAACATGAGCGCGGTGAAAACGTAAACGTTCAAGCCGATATGAAAGGTTTTAGGACCGGTGATGGTGGCGATAGTGAAATCGGTTTGGGGGTAGCTCAGTAAAAACAAACATATCCAACTGACCCACAGAACCCACCAGGTCACGCTGTGAGCGCCCCATTTATCAGACAACCAACCTCCAACCGCTCGCAATACGCCGCCTGGCAATGAAAAACAAGCAGCGAGTAATGCGGCAGAACGAATTTCTAGTCCAAACTCGCCAACGTAGTACTGAACCATCCACAAAGACAAGGCCACGTAGCCACCAAACACAATGCTGTAGTACTGGCAGTACTTCAACACTTTGGGGTCTTTCAATGCTTTGAGTTGGTCCATAAACTTCACATCGGTAGACACCAAATGGGTGGGGTCGCTGTAACTGAAGAACCAAAACAAGAGTACGGTGCCAAACATAATGGCGGCATAGACTTGGGGGACCATGGCCCAGCCAAAGGCCACGACCAAAGCCGGGGCTACAAATTTATTGACTGCCGCTCCCGAATTGCCCGCGCCATAAATCCCCATGGCAAACCCTTGCTGGTGTTTTGGAAACCAACGCGCCACATAGGGTGTACCGACAGAAAAAGAACCGCCGGCCAAACCCACAAACAAACCAATGGTCAAAAAATGCCAATAAGCGGTGGCATAGGACATGAGGTAAATCGCCGGAACGATGAGTGCCATCAAGATGGTCATCACGATACGGCCGCCATACTTGTCGGTCCAAATGCCCAAAGGCACTCGGATCAGGGAACCGGTGAGCACCGGTGTTGCCATCAGCAAACCAAATTGCGTGGCATTGAGGTCAAGCGCTTTTTTAATCGGAATGCCGATGACGCCAAACATCATCCACACCATAAAACACACTGTGAATGCCAATGTGCTAACGATTAAAACGGAAAGCGCCTGTCTTTTGTGTGTCATACCAAGACTCCTTTGTGTCTTGGTAGAACTGTATTTTTTACGTAGGGTTCGCGCTATCCTTCCCTAGAACGCGAGAGGAAGTGCAGAAGAACTAGGTCTAAGCGGAGCGGGGTCGTTCTAAAGAACTAGAGAGGCCAGAAAATAGCGTGTGTTTGCGTTAGATCAAAGGATTTTCTGAGGCTATGACAGCGGCATGAACGCGACTACTGACTCCGAGCTTGCGCAAAATATGTTGCACATGGATTTTGACGGTGGTCTCTGCAATGCCAAGATTGCGGCCGATTTCTTTATTACTTTCGCCTTTGGTAATGCCCCGCAAAATTTCCTTCTCGCGAGCGGACAAAGTGTCCAAGGGATTGCTTACTGTCTGAACAGATGCGTCCTTGGCACCCGATACATGCGATGCCCCTCGATAAGCAGCCACCAATTTATTGGTCATTTCAGGGGCAATGACGTTGTCCCCTGCGTGGGCTTTGAGGATCGCTTGAATCAGGTCCTCGCCTTCGGTTGTTTTGAGCAAATAACCGGCAGCCCCATTGCGCAGAGCACGCGCCAAATCCGCCTCGTCTTCGCTCACCGTCAAAACCAAAATACAGGCGTGTGGCGCCGCCTCGTGCAAAGCGGGAATAGCATCGACTCCATTGACGCCAGGCAAATGGTTGTCCAGCAAAATAACATCCGGCTGAAGCTCTTGGGCGCGGCGCTGTGCCTCGCCTGCGTCTGCTGCATCTCCCACAACCACTAAACGGGGGTCGCGCGACAACAGCGCAGACAAACCGCGGCGAAACAACGTATGGTCATCCACCAGCAAGACTCGCAAAGCAGGTGTTGTAGTCACAAGCATCGCAGTCATAGGGCTGCAGTTTGTGAAGAAGGCAGAGTCAAAATAACAGAACTCCCGTTTTGTAGCGTAGAAATAAATTCAAGCTCTGCGCCAATGCGTTGGGCCCGCTCGGCCATGATACGTAAACCCACATGGGTTTCATCTTGACCAGGCGCATCAGTGATAAAACCGACGCCGTTGTCGCGAATTTCAAAGCGCCATGCAGGTTGTTGCACCACATCGAGCCAGACCTTCGACGCCCGCGCGTGTTTGCGGACATTGGACAAAGCTTCTTGCACAATATGAAGGACCTGGATTTGCAAATCAGCTGAAAGTGGTACGCCATGGCCTGCGATGTGGAGCGACGTATCCAGGCCCGTTTGGTGCTCGAATTTACGCAATGTGGTGGCTAGCGCTGGCTCAATGTCTTCCGTATT
>CAMDAN010000029.1 GCA_945888535.1 Bordetella parapertussis | reverse complement strand
CGGGTGTCGTTAAAAGCTTTTCCGCTGGCCATCAAACCAAAGCGGTCGTTGGGGCCTTCAATCACGTTGTAGTTGAGGCGATTGGCGCGAATGTAGGCGAGTGCCGCATACCACTTGGTATCAAACAAACGCGCTTCTTGTTCTAAAGCAGCATCGGGCCAGCGGATATGCACGCCGCCTGCAGGTATGGGAAAGTCGGTTGGCAAAGCAATCTGAACCCGATCAAAGTCGACCTGCACCGCTGCGCTGGACTCGACAATTTCTTGAATCGTTTTCATCCCGGCCCACACGCCGGAGAAACGGCTCATCGCAAACGCATGCACGCCCAAATCCAAAATTTCTTGGACATTAGAAGGGAAAAATACCGGGGTGCCGCAGGCTTTGAAGATGTGGTCGCTTTGATGCGCAGCAGTGGAACTTTTTGAAATATGGTCGTCGCCTGCCACCGCGATCACGCCGCCCCACGGCGTAGTTCCTGCCATGTTGGCGTGTTTAAACACATCCGAACAACGGTCCACACCCGGGCCTTTGCCATACCAAATACCAAACACGCCATCGTACTTATTCGATCCCGGCGGCGCAAACCCGAGTTGCTGCGTTCCCCACAGCGCAGTGGCTGCCAACTCTTCATTGACACCAGGTTGAAACACCACATGGTGGTCTTTTAAATGGGCTTGCGCTTTCGCCAGCGCTTGGTCGTATCCACCCAAAGGCGAGCCACGGTAACCGCTGATAAAACCTGCGGTATTTTTTCCGGCGGCTTGATCGCGCAGACGCTGCAACATGGGAAGGCGAACCAGCGCATGAACGCCGCTCATGAACGCAGTCCCTGTGCGTTGGGTGTATTTGTCGTCAAGACTGACGGCATCGGGCGCAGCACGCAGTTGCGCAGGGTGAATCGGGGCGTTCATGGTCAGAAGTCTCCAGGTTTTGGGTAGCCGCCTTGTGGGCAACGTTCATTGCATGGTCGCCCGGGTAGGGCGCATGCGAGAACCACCAGTGTAATCAACTCCTCAAGGAGTCGCCATTTACTTCGGCCACAGCACCCACATTTGCAAAGGCTGCTTGAGTCGCCCCGCGAGTTCGCCCGCTTGAATACCCCCACCGACAAAGTAATCAGCCCGCACTGCGCCGACGATGGCGCTGCCCGTGTCTTGCGCGATCACTAGTTTTTGCAAGTTCACCTGGGGGCCGCGCGAGGCCAGCCAGACTGGCGTTCCGTAAGGCATGCCGAGTGGGTCTATCGCGATAGACCGACCGGGCGTAAGAGCAACCCCTTGCGCGCCTTTGGGACCAAAGCCCATATCCAAGTCAGTTAACGTTTCTTCTTTGAAAAAAACCACGCGAGGATTAACCCACAACAACTCTTGCAGGCGTTGGGGGTTTTGCGCCAGCCAGGCTTTGATACCTGGCCATGAGGCGTCTTTCACCAAGCCTTGGTCAAGCAACCACCTACCCACGCTTTTATACGGCTGCTCGTTGGTTGCGGCGTAGGCCAGGCGCGACGTCCGGGTGCTGCCATCGGCCTCGATCACCCGAATGCGGCCAGAGCCTTGGATTTGCAAAATCAGTACATCAATGGGGTCAGAAGCGAAGGCGAGAACGCGGTCTTGCAATTGTGCTTGGGCTTGCGCCAGCGTGTCGATTTCTTGTCGACTAAACCACGGAGTGCGCTGGGTTAGAGTGGCGGGCACTTGGTAAAGAGGAAAAGGAAACATCGGACTTTGGGTTCGGCTGACATCCATCACTGGCTCGAAATAGCCCGTTAGCAAACCCCGCGCGTCGCCTTGCAAAGACTCGACCCGGTAAGGCGCTAGACGCTGCTGCAACCAAGCCCGCTGCTCTTCTGGCGAACCAATACTCAAAGCCCGAACCTCCGGACACAAGGACAATAAAGCCACAGGCAAGCTCACAGGGCGCTCGCAGCTTTTAATCCACGCGTTCCACGCTTGCGCCAGTGCGTCTTCGTTAAAACCCGGCAGCTCAGACCAATCGGTACGCACCCACCGGCTTCGGGCATTGGTCACGACATCGCCTGCCGCCGGTTGCGACTGAGCCTCTTGCGGTTTATTGGGTATCGGTTTGGTAGGGGCATGGCGCGGCGCACTGCCGCACGCCGCCAGTATTCCTACAATCAAAGCCAACACACCCCAACGAAAGACCTGCGCGATGACTTTGCTACTGCTCGAAGCCTTGGGCGCCGGATTGATTTTTATCGGCATCATTTGGTGGACGATGTTCGCGGGCCGAAAAAATGGCGAACTCACCCCGCCGCCCAAAACAGAGGATGACGAAACAACGCGCTGAAAAAACATCACAACAGACGGTGTTGCAACGCGGGCAACTGGCTGCGGCGTTGGGCTAACTGTGCCGGGTCTAAATCTGCGATAACGACGCCTGCCCCTTGCGCCTGCTCGGCCAAGATATGACCCCACGGATCAATCAATAGCGACTGGCCCCAGGTTTTGCGGCCACTCGGATGGGTTCCGCCTTGGGCCGCGGCAACAACAAAACTTAAGTTTTCTATGGCCCGGGCCCGCAGCAAAATTTCCCAATGGTCCTGACCCGTCGTAAAAGTAAAGGCGCTGGGAACCAACATCAGATCGACCCCGTTGGCTGCGTAAGCGCGGTACAACTCCGCAAAACGCAAGTCGTAACAGACACTTAATCCAATTTGCCACACATGGCCATCACGCGCGGGCAATGCAAACTGCGTGGGCAACGTTCCTGCCGATAAAACGCGCGATTCGTCATACGCCTCAACGCCGTTGTCAAAACGGAAAAGGTGGATTTTGTCGTAGCGAGCCACGCACTGCCCTTGCGGGTTGAAGACCAAGCTGCTGTTAAACACCCGATCGGTGGGCAAGGCCGGGTCTACGCTCAAAGGAAGGGTGCCGGCAATGATCCACAAACCCAAAGTGCGGGCTTGCTCGGCGAGAAACGTTTGGATAGGGCCCGCTCCAAACGTCTCTTGGATCGCCAGCTTGTCGCCGTCATGGTGGCCAATCAAGCAAAAGTACTCTGGCAAAACAGCCAACTCTGCTCCTTGCGCTGCTGCTTGCGAAAGCAAGTGGGATGCTTGCTCCAAGTTCTCGGCTAACACATCGGTGGAAACCATTTGCAAGGCAGCTACTTTCATGGGCTTGATTCCTATTTGGTTCCTGTTTTTGCGGGTGGGGCAGGTACTGTTGTGGTGGGCTTGCTGGTTTTGGTACTGCGTTCGACTTTGGTGACACGGGGCTCAAGCCACGTACCGTCAATAACCATCTCTTGTGTTCCCGCTTCAATCAAAGGCTTGTTCAAAAGCCACTGGGCAAAGAAGGTGGATAAGCCCACAACCGGGTTGATGGCAGAAGCAATCAAGGACGCGCTACCCGCATTGAGCTCAGGGATCACCACCACTTTAAGACTTTGTGTTTCTTTAGCAATGTCCGAACTGCCTTCCATCAAAACCGCAGCGTTAACACCCTTCATTTGCAAGTTATTGGTGCGGGCAATGCCTTGGTCAATGGTGACGTCTCCACGTAAAAAGTCAAACGCAAAGCCTTCGCTAAACACATCTCTAAAGTCCAACAACAAACGCCGTGGCAAAGACTGCAAACTCAAGATGCCCAAGAGTTTGGCGATACCGGGATCGGCTTTGAGGAATTGCCCGTTTTCAATATTCACATTAAAACTGCCGCCCATGCTGGGGTAGTCCAGCGACAAAGGTGAGCCTTGCCAGCCGACTTGGCCTTCAATTTTCCCGCGGCCTTTGCGCACCACCTCTTTCATCCCAAAGCGACCCAAGGCATCACCCGCATCAGAAATATCCAACTTGAAATTCAGCGAGGTCCGCCTTCTGTCTTTCACGCTGCCCAGCTTCGGCGTTCCTGTGGTCGGCGTCACCAAGCTCCAACTCCCGGTGGCGTTAAAAACCGAGTCAGGCGCGCTCAAGACGAAACGCTTTAAACGCCACTCGCGCTGCGAGGCCGCCATCTGGTTAATGGCTTCCACTTCCAAGCGCCCCAACTTTTTCCCTTGCAACTCAAAGTCGTCCACGACAATATCCAAGGCAGGAATACTCGCCGGCTGCTCATTGAGGAGGTTCTCAACTTCTTGGGCGTCGCCGCTGCCAATCGCCATGCGCGAGAAACGCGCATATAACCGACCGGCGTTGTCGGTCGAAGGCTCCCCTGGGGCTCGGGCTTCGCGGTATTCCACATAGCCACTGAACTCGGCGGACTCTACGTTGCCGCGCCACAGCGCGCCCGAACGCGTAACGCCTAAAACCACCCGCCGCAGTTTTCGACCGTCCCACTGCATCTCACGCGCCTTGAAAGCCAAGTTGTTTGGCAAATAACTTTGCGCCATATCCAAGGCCTTGATAGCGGAACGCTCGGCCCCTTGGCTGTCTGCCAAAACCGCAGTCCACGCATCGACATCAAAAGCGTCTGTGGTGATGTTGCCTGTCACGCCTTGTGCGGGCATAGCCAAAGACTCACCTGCAGCCATACCGACAGCAATCGTTCCACGCAACACGCGCGCGGTTTCCGTGCTGACATCACGCACATAGTTCAAGCTCACCCATCGACCTAAATCTGCTCGCAACTGGTCTTGCCCCTTAACAACGACTCCGCCCACTCGAACGGGCAAGATCTCCAAACGCAAGGGCAAGGTCTCTTCTGCGGTCTTGGTTAAAGGCTCGGGCAAACGCGAAGCCAAGCCGGTGAGGTTGCTAGTCACCAAGAGCTCTGGCGCGCCGCCGCGTACGCTGACCGTGGCTTGGTAGGGTGTGCTGCCTTGGGCGTATTTGGCAACCCCGGCAACCCAAGCCAATTCATTGGCTTGTCGCAAGCCCTCGGCCGTTGCCAAGCCCTGAATCCGCAATACCCCAGACGATTTATTAGAGGGGAAATTGCTCGCCACCCCCAACCCCGTGAGGCTGCCGTCGAGCCGCACATCTCCGCCTAGCGCACGGCCCGTTATGCCGGTTGCCGTAAACCCGCTCTCAGTAAATCCCAAGGTACCCTTGAGGCGACTTAAACGCGGTGTTCCTGCGAAAACTTGGACTTCGTTACCTTGCAAATCGATGTCCCCGCTGAGCTTGATGCGGCTGGTATCTGCCAAAGGAAAATCGAGTTTTACTTTGTAATCGGCCGCACCCGTTGCCAGCGTTCGGTTGAAAGCGCGGCCGGTGATGTCGCCCACGGCAGAGGAATTGATGACAGCCAGCGCGTCGTTCAACGGCCCACGCCCTTGAACCTTCACCGACACGGTTGAGGCGTGGTACAAATTCGAAATCACCGCATCGCCACGCGAAATGGGAAGGTTGGGCTTGGTTCCCCACAAGGCCTTGACCCCTTTGAGCGACAAGGTCGAGTGATCCATCACAAACTCGCCTTGGAGCTGTGTCAACACCGGCCAAGGCAAGCTTCCTTTAGCGATCTGGCTGGGTGGCACATAGGCATAGCTAGCGTTGCTAATATCGGCAGACACTTTGAATTCGCCTTGTTTAGCCTGCTCGAATGGAAAGTTTTGTAAGTCGCCTTTGACCTTGAACTTCACGCCACTGGCTAGCCCCGACAAAAGCGATTCGCGCAAATACTCACGCACCTCTTTTTCCATGAGCATCGGCATGTAACGGGATACATGGGCAATATCAACGCGGCTTAAAGTACCTTGTAAGTCCAATACGCCAAGACCCAGCTCCGCGCTGCGGGGCGGGGTTGCCAGTGATTTCCCTTTGCCAACGCCAAGCTTAGAGAGCAGCGAACTTTGCGCTGGTGGCGCGGACCGGCTCCAAGTGAATTGTGCTTCGCCTTGCATGTCTGCATTGGCAAAACGAAGGTTCGAGGCCGAGGCACTGAGCAACACGGGGGAGAAAACCGCGTTGGCCGCCATGGCTTGTTTCCACTGCACATCGGCACTGAGTTGCTGGACCGCGATGTCTGAATCGACCAATAAACCCGGCTGGTGAATTGCACCGTCTTGCATCGCCACGCTGGCTTTTCCGCCGGCTTCTGAAACGTCAAACTCCACGCTTAGTCCGCGTATCCCTGGGGTTCCCAAGGCCGTGTCAAAGGACACGCCCAATTGTTGTACCGCGCCTTTGGCTGCGTAAGTCTTAGGCGCATTCAAATCACCAGTCCACGATGCGAATAGCGTTTGGATAACACCGACAGGCGCTAAGGCAGTCAGCGAGCGGCGAAGGGAATCGTCTAGCGGCAGGCGTTGAACTAACTGGCGCAATGCTGCTAAATCCAATCGGTCGGCAACCACTTCCCCTCGCGCCGGTTTCACCGTAGGGCCGATTCCTTCTTGGCCTTGGGCATCCCACAGCGAGACCTGCACATTGCCGCCGGGCCAATGGATGCCGTCAGAGGTATCCAATTGCAAACCTTGCGTGGCATATTGGCGTCCGCCGTCTAAAGTCTTGAGCGCCACGCGGCCCGATGCTTTATTCAACGTCACAGCAGGAAGCGCAGTCGTTGCGGCTAACTTCACATCGGCCAGCGCCACGTCCATGGTCGCATCGGTGAGTGCGCCGCGAGAAATGCCGATCCATGCCCGCAAACTGCCTTGGCCCGCTTGGACGCCCAAACCAAGATCGGCATAAGGCTGCAGTTGTGCCAAGTCCAACTTCGTCACCGTGCTGTACAACTGGCCTTGCCACTCTTGCCAACGCCCTGCGTGGGTGGACAGCAAGGGCTGCTTGAACTCCCCTTGGACACTCAAACGCCCGCCCCACTCGGCTGGCGGACTGACATCCAAACGCAAAGAATGGGTGCGGTGGCGCTGGCGCACTACCATGTCCACGTCGGCCAAAGTGAGTAAAGGCGCGTTGCGCATTTCATCACGCCAGCGCAGCGTTCCGTGGCGCACAACGATTTCGGTTTGGCTTAAAAGCCAATCGGCGGCGGGACTGTCTTGGGCGGGGGTTTGGGGCAAAGGAAACCCTGCAACCCAGAGCTGGCCGTCCAAGGCCCGGCGCACATCCAGCTCGGGGCTGTCAATGTAAATTTGCTCAAAGCCGCCAGCGAGCAAGGAGCGCGGCGACACCGCCGTTACCACCAAAGGCAATTCCACGAGCGTGTTGTTTTGCGCATCTAAGAGCCGAACTGCTTTCAACTCTAAAGAGGGAATCAAACCGTTGGAGGTGGCTTGCATACTGCCAATGCGTACACCAACGCCCATCGCTTGCGAGGCCTCTTGTTCCAACCACGGGCGCAAGTCGTCAATACGCGGCACAATCACAAAATGCAAAATGCACCATACGAGGCCCAGCACCAACCACCCCAAAACCAATAGCCGCAGAGCCCACTTGACACAAGCGCTTGCCACTAAAAAAGTGCGGCTAAATAAGGCAGAGGATTCAGTCATCGGTTTCATTTGGTACAACAACGAGAATTATGACCCGCAACAGCACCGTTTCCTGGTCCGATCGATCACGATTTGCGCAACGCATTCGCAGACGCTACGCCGCTGAGTTGGCGCTGCTGCCTGCGGGCGTACCAAACAAAGCACTGGTGGAGCCGCTCTTTGCGGCCTTGCGCACCCATGGCGCAGATGTAGGCAGCGCATTGCGCATGACCCGGCAGCTAGTGCTTGAGCGACTGCTTTGCCTCGATTGTGAAGAGGCGTTGGAGCTCAAAGTCGTCACCGGGTGCATGACCGATTTGGCTGAATTTGCTTTGTGCCAAGCTTTTGATGCGGCGAGTCGCGCCTTGGACGACGTTCACGGCGAGCCCCTCAATCCGCAAGGCCAGCGCGCCAGCCTGTGCATTGTGGGCATGGGCAAACTCGGCGCACGCGAGCTCAACGTTTCTAGCGACATTGACCTGATTTACGTGTACGACCACGAAGGCGACACCGCAGGCATCAGTCACGGGCGCGGTCGTATTTCAAACCAAGAATATTTCGGCAAGCTCGTGCGCGCCATGTTTGCTTTGCTAGGCGAAACCACCGAACATGGTTTTGTCTTTCGTGTGGATTTGGCACTGCGGCCCAACGGCAACTCAGGTCCTACCGCCGTTTCTTTGAGCGCACTGGAAGAGTACTTTCACGTCCAAGGCCGCGAATGGGAACGCTTTGCGTGGCTTAAAAGTCGGGTGCTTGCGCCTGCCGGCGTGGTGGGTTCTGCGTTTGCCTTGCAACTCAGAGCCGCGGTCGCCCCCTTTGTCTTTCGGCGGTATTTGGATTACAGCGTGTTTGATGCCTTGCGCATATTGCACCGCCAAATTCGCGACCACGCCTCCAAACGCAGCGCAGGGCACCCCGAGCGCAACAACGATGTCAAGCTTTCGCGCGGCGGCATCCGTGAAATTGAGTTCACGGTTCAACTCTTGCAAGTGGTTCGTGGCGGGCAGTTTCCTGAACTGCGAACCCGCCCCACCTTAAGCGCATTGGAGCGGCTGGTAAAAGCCGAACTGATGGACACCCCCACAGCGCAAGGCTTGGCGAAGGCCTATGTTTTTTTACGACAAGTCGAACACCGGATTCAATATTTAGACGACCAACAGACCCATCTTTTGCCCACGGACGATGCCGACTTGGGCTGGATTGCGCATACGCTTGGGTTCGCTCAATCCAGCGATTTTTTAGCGCAGTTGGATACCCACCGGGAGTTGGTGGCGCAAGAATTTGACGCGCTATTGGGCGGGCCGCCCAAAACATGCAACGGCTGCAGTGGCAGTAGCAAAGAGGCCGCAGCGCCGGCATCAGACTTAGACATCGACACCTTGCTCGCTCTCCTACACGGCGCAGTCAAAGACCGTGTCGCACTTTGGCGTACCCACCCCCGGGTGGTGGCTTTGCGCGATGAGTCGCGGGTGCGCTTATTTAAATTGGTTCAACGCACGGCGCAGTGGGTGGCCGACGGAAGCGCCAGCGAAGAATCGGCTGTGCGCTTGGTCGACTGGATTGAGCCCTTGTTACGGCGAGAAAGTTATCTGGCCTTGCTGGTAGAACGCCCGGGCGTTCATGAACGCTTGCTGCGCATCTTGGGGGCAGCGCGCTGGCCCGCACGTTACTTGCTCAAGCACCCCGGCGTGATTGACGAACTCGCTGGCAGCGCCATGGTCGCCGAACGCTTTGATGCGGCGGTGTTTGAATCCGACATGGAGCGCCGCTTGACCGCGCTCACACTCAGCGGCGAAGACGACGAAGAAAACTTGCTCAACCTGCTTCGCCGCGCCCACCACGCCGAAGTTTTTCGAACCTTGGCGCGCGATGTCGAAGGCCGGATTACGGTAGAGCAAGTAGCCGATGATTTAAGTGCGCTAGCCGAAGTGTTGTTACGTATCACTACCCGCTGGTGTTGGGCGCGGCTTAAATCGCGCCACGGTGAAACGCCTCGCTTTGCCATCATTGCTTACGGCAAACTCGGCGGCAAAGAACTGGGCTACGGCAGCGATCTCGATATTGTGTTCGTGTATGACGATGAAGACGAACGCGCCGGGGAGGTGTATGCCGCTCTGGTTCGCAAACTCATCAACTGGTTAACCGTTAAAACCAGCGAAGGCGACGTGTATGAAATTGACACCGCCTTGCGACCCAACGGAAACTCGGGTCTCTTGGTAAGTACCTTTACCGCGTACGCTAACTACCAACAACAACGCGGCTCCAACACGGCTTGGACCTGGGAGCACCAGGCCATGACGCGGGCGCGTTGTGTGTTTGGAAGCCCCGAGCTCCACGCGCGATTTGACGCCGTGCGCCAAGCGGTGATTTCATCGCAGCGTGACCGCTTGGCCTTGCACGATGAAATCGCTGCCATGCGTGAAAAAGTCCGCAGCGCCCACCCCATCAAAGGCAGCTATTTTGATGTCAAGCACAGCCCTGGCGGCATGGTGGATATCGAATTTGCAGTTCAATTTTTGGTGCTGAGCGAAGGCCATCGGCATCCTGAATTACTGGATAACGTGGGCAACATCGCTTTGCTGCAACGCGCCCAAGACTGCGGCCTGATCGCGGCGCCCATCGGCGCCCACGCTGCCAGGGCCTACCGCACGCTAAGACAAATCCAGCACCGGGCGCGCCTGAACGAAGAACCCACCCAAGTCGACCCGGACGTTGCAGCCCAAGAACAGGCTGCCGGTTTGGCGCTTTGGGCCGCGGTATTTGGAGCGACAATTCAGCCATGAAATTTGCAAGCTACCAAGACGCCAGCCGCGACGGACAACTCGTTGTCGTATCGCGCGACCTGACCCAAGCCGTTTACCCCACCCATATTGCCAACCGCCTCCAACAGGTGCTCGATGACTGGAACTACTTGAGCCCGCAGTTGCAAGACCTGTCCGATCTGCTTAACGCTGGGCGATTACGCAATGCCTTTGCCTTCAATCCCGCGCAATGTTTAGCTCCGTTACCCCGCGCGTACCAGTGGGCCCGCGGCGGTGGGTTCACCAGCGATGATCCACTGCCCGTACAAACCAGCAGCGACAGCTTTTTTGGAGCGCAAGACACATTCGTTTGCGCAGATGCAAACGCCAGCTTAGATTTCAGTGCTGAATTAGCTGTCGCGACCAGTGACATTCCCCAAGGCTGCTCTCCCGAAAAAGCGATCGAAGGCATTCGCCTGGTTTTACTTGCCAACCATTGGTCGCTTCCGGGCTCCGTTCAGGGCACCTCCCCAAGAGATGCCGGAACCGCATTTGGACCCGTAGCGGTCACCCCCGACGAACTCGGAGAAGCCTGGTCTCAAGGCCGGGTGCATTCGACATTGCAATCCACCCTGAACGGCCGCAAGGTCGGCCTGTGCGATACGGGTGAAGATATGGCACACCACTTTGGTGAGCTAATCGCCGCGCTGGCAAGCAGTCGCCAACTCAGCGCGGGCACTTTGGTTGGTAGCGGGACGGTGCGCAGCCCCGGTGTGGAGAACAACGGCCAGACCGACTGGCCCAAGGGCTACCACAGCATTGCGAATAAGCGCGCGATGGAAACCCAACAAGACGGCAACGCTGTGACTGACTTTTTACAGACCGGAAATACTGTGCGCATCGAGATGAAGGGGCGAGACGGCTTGAGTGTATTTGGCGCGATTGCGCAAGACGTGGTCACCTCACTTTAAAGCCAAATACGAGGCAACGGTATGGACACAAAAATTGCATCCAACAAGAGTCTTTATCTTTTCGAGAAGTTTGAGGTCGGGGTGATTCATCTCGACGCTCAGCGAAATGTGCTGGCAATGAACGACTTTGCAAGACAGGTGTTGCCCGTCGATGAAAAGCAGCCCTTTGGCGCTTTAGTGACCTCTTTTCACCCCGCGAGATCGCAACCGAAAGTTAACTTCCTGCTTGATGAAGCATCGCGCTGCCCCATGTCAAATGCAGTACCGATGACGATGATCATCAACATTCCAGAGCAAGTTCTCCTCATCAAAGTGAGCCGACTGGGCAATGAACACAATGAAACCACGGGGTTCGTATTGGTCTTTTATGACGTGACACAGGTTGTCAGCCAAGCCGATGCAGGTCTTGACTTGGCACCGCCGAACATGCGGCTCTCAAGAATCCCGATGGTTGCCAACCAAAAAGTGTCTTTCGTAGACACCCAAGACGTCTTGTGCCTTGAGTCCCAAGCCCACTACACCCGCGTGCTCACGGCGGAAGGTTTCCACTTTTGCAACCTGAGCATCGGAGACCTCGAGTTGCGACTCGATCCGGCGCAGTTCCAACGCGTGCATCGGCGCTTTATTGTGAATTTAAAAGCGGTTCAAGAGCTCGGGCGCGAAGGGACCAAAACCCACCTCGTTCTCAAAGGGAAAAAAAACCAACCCATACCCGTCTCGCGCACAGCGGTCGGCCGCTTGCGTGAATCCCTGGGTCTGAGTTAAACCGCAAAACCAAGGGTATTCACTGACTGTTTAGACCTCAGGGTAACTCCTTAGTTGCTTTAAGTAAAAAATTTGATCTACGCGCTTCATGCGCCTAAACAAGCATTTCGTGCAACAAAATCGACCGCCCGATGACGGGTGAGTCTATAACCTGACTCTTCAGTTGGAAATTGATTTTGGTCAAAATGGTTTTCTCAACAAAGCCATAGGAGACCACCATGATTCCACCGCGTTTTGAATACCACGCGCCCAAAACCGTGGGCGAAGCAGTTGCTTTGCTTGGACAGCTCGGTTCAGAGGCTAAGCTGTTAGCCGGTGGCCACAGCCTGCTGCCGATGATGAAGTTGCGTTTTGCGCAACCCGAGCACTTGATTGACATCAACCGCATCCCCGAGCTCAAGGGCATTTGTGAAGACGGCGCAACGGTCGTGATCGGTGCGATGACGGTCGAAAACGACCTGATCAAGTCCCCTATCTTGCAAGCCAAAGTGCCGCTGCTGTGCGAAGCGGCCAAGTTGATTGCGGACCCGCAGGTGCGCAACCGCGGCACCATTGGCGGCGACATCGCCCACGGCGACCCGGGCAACGACCACCCCGCCTTGTCAATCGCCATCGACGCATCCTTTGTTCTGGAAGGCCCCAAGGGCCGGCGTACCGTGGCCGCCGACGGCTTTTTCCTCGGCACCTACATGACCCAGCTCGAAGAAAACGAAGTCATGTGCGAGATTCGTGTCCCCGCGTTTGCACACGGTACGGGCTATGCCTACGAAAAACTCAAGCGTAAAACGGGCGATTGGGCGACCGCCGGCTGCGCAGTCGTTCTGCGCAAAAAAGGAGACCAGGTCAGCCATGTTCGCATTGCTTTAACCAATGTGGCTCCCTCGGCTTTGCGTGCCAACGCCGCTGAAGCCGCTTTGCTAAACAAACCCTTCAATGCCGCCAACGTGCAAGCTGCCGTGGCAGCCGCCATCGCGGTGTGCGACCCGGCCGAAGACCTGCGCGGTGATGTGGAATACAAAACCGCGATGGCTGGAGAAATGGTCAAACGCGCTCTCAACAAAGCCTGGTCACTTTGCTCATAAAAAGGAATTACACGCATGTCTAAAAAACTCATCACCGTTTCCGTCAACGGCAAGAAAGAAGAAAAAGCGGTGGAGCCGCGCACCCTGCTGATCCACTTTTTGCGCGAAGAACTCAACCTGACTGGCGCCCACATCGGCTGCGAAACCAGCCACTGCGGTGTTTGCACCGTCGATGTTGATGGCCAATCGGTCAAGTCCTGCACCCACTTGGCCGTGCAGTGCGATGGCTCCGAAGTGCTCACCGTCGAAGGCCTGGCCAACAAGGGCGTGTTGCACGCAGTGCAAGAAGGCTTTTACAAAGAGCACGGCTTGCAATGCGGTTTCTGCACCCCTGGCATGCTGATGCGCGCCTACCGCTTCTTGCAAGAGAACCCCAACCCCACCGAAGACGAAATTCGCCACGGTATGGCGGGCAACCTGTGCCGTTGCACGGGTTACCAAAACATCATCAAAGCCGTCCAGTACGCCGCCAAAAAATTGCAAGAGCCCGTTGCGGCTTAAGCCCCCATCTATTTGATCGGAGAAACACATGAACGCACCGGTACAAACTGTAGAAGCCCGCGAACTCGCGCTCGCTGGCATGGGCGCTTCGCGCCTGCGTAAGGAAGACGCCCGCTTTATCCAAGGCAAGGGCAACTATGTCGATGACATCAAGATGCCTGGCATGCTGCACATGGACATCGTGCGCAGCCCCATTGCCCACGGCCGCATCGTCAAAATCAACAAGGAAGCTGCCTTGGCGATTCCTGGCGTCCACGCCGTGCTGACCGCCGATGACTTGAAGCCCCTGAAACTGCATTGGATGCCCACCCTGGCCGGTGATGTGGCCGCTGTGTTGGCTGACGAGAAGGTGCACTTCCAGATGCAAGAAGTAGCCATCGTCATCGCCGACGACCGCTACATCGCCGCTGATGCCGTAGAAGCCGTTGAAGTCATATACGAAGAACTGCCCGTGGTGATGGACCCCTACGCTGCCCTGCTACCGGGTGCACCGGTGATTCGCGATGACCTCGCCGGCAAAACCGAAGGCGCACACGGCAAGCGTGACCACCACAACCACATCTTCACTTGGGATGCCGGTGATAAGTCAGCTGCGGATGCGGCTTTTGCTAAGGCTGAAGTGACCGTGTCGCAGCACATGTATTACCCCCGCGTGCACCCATGCCCGCTAGAGACCTGCGGTTGCGTGGCCTCCTTCGACCCGGTCAAGGGCGACCTGACCACCTTCATCACATCCCAGGCTCCGCACATTGTGCGCACCGTGGTGTCCATGCTGTCGGGTATCCCTGAATCCAAAGTGCGTATCGTGAGCCCCGACATCGGTGGTGGCTTCGGTAACAAAGTGCCGATCTACCCTGGCTATGTGTGCGCCATCGTGTCTTCCATCGTGCTGGGCCGCCCGGTCAAGTGGGTCGAAGACCGCATCGAAAACATCTCGAGCACGGGCTTCGCACGCGACTACCACATGGACGGCGAATTAGCCGCCACAGCCGACGGCAAGATCACCGGCCTGCGCGTGAACGTGGTGGCTGACCACGGCGCTTTTGACGCTTGTGCCGACCCGACCAAGTTCCCGGCTGGCATGTTCCACATCGTCTCTGGCTCTTACGACATTCCTGCGGCACACGCCAGCGTCAAAGGTGTGTACACCAACAAAGCCCCGGGTGGCGTGGCGTATCGCTGCTCCTTCCGCGTGACCGAAGCGGTGTACTTGATCGAGCGCATGGTCGACGTGCTAGCGCAAAAATTGGGTATGGACAAGGCCGAGATCCGCGCCAAGAACTTCGTCAAAAAAGACCAGTTCCCTTACAAAAGCGCCTTTGGCTTTGAATTCGACTCCGGAGACTACCAAACGGCTCTCGACAAAGTGCTTAAAGCCGTGGACTACAAGGGACTGCGCGCAGAGCAAAAGGCCAAACGCGCCGACCCCAACAGCCCCACGCTGATGGGCATTGGTTTGGTGACCTTCACCGAGGTGGTCGGTGCAGGCCCCTCCAAAATATGTGACATTTTGGGTGTCGGCATGTTCGACTCCTGTGAAATCCGCATCCACCCCACCGGCAGCGCCATCGCACGCATGGGCACGATCACGCAAGGTCAGGGCCACCAGACCACTTACGCGCAGATCATCGCCACCGAACTGGGTATTCCATCGGAAGTGATTCAGGTCGAAGAAGGTGATACGTCGACTGCGCCTTATGGCTTGGGCACTTACGGTTCGCGCTCCACCCCTGTGGCCGGTGCTGCCATCGCTATGGCTGCCCGCAAGATCCACGCAAAGGCCCGCAAAATTGCAGCCCATATGCTCGAAGTCAGCGAAAACGACCTTGACTGGGAAGTCGACCGTTTCAAGGTCAAGGGCGACGACAGCAAGTTCAAAACCATGGCCGATGTGGCTTGGCAGGCTTACCACCAGCCACCAGATGGCCTGGAGCCAGGCTTGGAGGCCGTGCATTACTACGACCCACCGAACTTCACCTTCCCCTTCGGCATCTACCTGTGCGTAGTCGACATCGACCGCGCCACGGGCGAGACCAAGGTTCGCCGCTTCTATGCGCTGGACGATTGCGGCACCCGCATTAACCCGATGATCATCGAAGGCCAAATCCACGGTGGTTTGACCGAAGGTTTTGCCGTGGCCATGGGCCAGCAAATGCCATTCGATGCACAGGGCAACCTGCTGGGCAACACGCTGATGGACTACTTCTTGCCCACCTTCGTGGAAACCCCGCATTGGGAAACCGACCACACCGTCACACCTTCGCCGCACCACCCACTCGGTGCCAAAGGCGTGGCCGAGTCACCGCACGTCGGCTCGATCCCTACCTTCACATCGGCCGTAGTCGATGCGTTCTCTCACCTAGGTGTCACGCACCTGGACATGCCGCATAACGCTTTTCGCACCTGGAAAGCTTTACGTGAACACGGCGCTGCTTTGTAATCAGGAAAACAATGGAAGTCAAACTCGACAAACAATACCCGCTCGATGTGGATGCCACACGGGCGTGGGCCTTGCTCACCGACCTTAAAGCTGTCGCCAGTTGTATGCCCGGTGCGGAAATCACCGAGCAATTGTCTGATACGTCCTACAAAGGCGCGGTCAAGGTCAAGGTGGGTCCGGCGGTTGCGCAATTCGGCGGTACGGTGGATGTATTGGAATCTGTGACTGCAGAACGCAAAATGGTTTTGCGTGGCAAGGGCGCCGACAAAGGTGGCTCGTCCGCCTCGATGGACCTGACCGCGATCATTACCGCCGACCCAGCGAACCCTGCGCACTGCGTGCTCAATGGGCAGGCAGCTGTGATTGTGAATGGTAAGTTCGCGCAGTTCGGTGGCCGCATGATGGTGCAGGTATCTGACATGCTGCTGGCCCAGTTTGTTGAGAACTTTCGCCAAACCGCATTAACCCTTCCAACAGCAGACGGCGCGTCAAGCACACAGACGACTTCCCATGTTTCAGCTCCGGTTGTGGCGCGTGAAATCAATGGATTAGCGATCTTCTGGGCCTTGGTCAAAAGCTGGTTGGGCGGCTTGTTCAGTAAAAGAGGTTGACCGTGTCCCCGCCAGACCCGTCAGGGCGGCCTGCAGCACAGGAGCGCATCCTGCGTGAGAGGCTGCAAGGCGCGGGCTATCTGGCCGATGAAGACCTGGCCACCACCGTGTGGCTGGCATCCGCTTTGCAGCGGCCCTTGTTGATCGAAGGCGATGCGGGCGTGGGCAAAACTGCGTTGGCCACGGCGCTTGCGCATTCCCAAAATGCCCCCTTGATCCGCCTGCAATGCTTTGAAGGTTTGGACCTGGCACAAGCCGCTTACGAATGGAACTACGGCCGCCAACTGATGGCCATTCGCATGAGCGAAGCGGCACAAAACGGCGTGAGTCATGACGGCGCGGGCCGGGTGCGTGAGTCCGACGTTTTCAGCCGTGACTACCTGCTTGAGCGCCCCTTGCTGCGCGCCATCAGCCAAAGCGGTCCTTGCGTGCTGTTGATCGACGAGATCGACCGCGCTGACGAAGCCTTTGAAGCCTTCTTGCTTGAAGTGCTGGCCGAATACCAAATCACCGTGCCCGAGATCGGCACGATCCGCGCCACCCACATTCCGCAAGTGATTTTGACCAGCAACGGCACGCGCGAGTTGTCGGATGCACTGCGTCGGCGTTGCCTCTACCACTACCTCGATTACCCGACGCTCTCGCGCGAGATCGCCATTGTCAAATCCGCCTTGCCTGAAGTCGACACCCACTTGGTGGAAGACGCGGTGCAGTTCGTGCAACGCCTGCGCCGCGAAGACCTGTCCAAGATCCCCGGCATTGCCGAGACGCTGGACTGGGTGCGGGCCTTGTTTCACCTCCAGTACAGCCACTTGCCCGAAGACATGTCGGCGGTTTTGGGCACCTTGGGCTGCTTGCTCAAAACCCGCGAAGACCGCTTTGTGATGGGCCCGGAGCGCTTGCGTCAACTGGTCGAAGGCCGCCGCAGCGTGGGCGTGGCCGAAAACAGCAACGAGCAAGCCAAGGCCACGACATGAGTGCCAACCCAGTCACCCCAACCGCCTGCGCGCCCTCGGAGCGCTTGGCGGGCTTTGCGGCCTTGCTGCGTGACCATGGTCTGACCGTCGGCGTGGCTGAGCAACAGGCCATGCTGCAAGCGGCGCTGCACTTGGGCCCTTTGAAAGAAAAACCCATTCAAGCGGCTTGGCGTGCGATCGCTTGCCATAGCCACCGCGAGTGGCAGCTGTGGCCCGAGGTTTACGAGCGCTTTTGGCACCCTGAAAAACTGCGCGGCGGCGTGAAAGTCAGCGGACAAACCCGCCCCAGTCGCAACCTGCGCCAAAGCGTTCAAACCCTGCACGACCAAATGGATGCGGCCCAGCAACCCCCCACCCAAGCCGGCAGCAAACAGGCTGCACCGCAGACAGCGGGGGATATGCCATCGGTAGGCCACGACGAACAAGACGCTGGTACGCCCAGAGCCCAAGGCGGTGCCAGCCGCACCGAAGCCCTGCACGCGCGCGAAGGCCAGATGTGGATGCCGCAAGAACTGGGCGCTTTGCAACAGCTAGCGCGCCAAATCACCGCCCAATTGCAGCCCAAAGCGACCCGGCGCTGGCGCGTGGCGCCGCGCGGACAGCGGCTGGATTTGCGCCAAACCCTGCGCCGCAGCGTGGCCTGGGGCGGCGAGCTGATGCAGCCGGCTTGGAAAATCAAACGCGTCGAACCCCCGCGCTTGTTCATCTTGGCCGATGTGAGCCGCTCGATGGAATCGCACGCCGCGCTCTTTTTGCGCGTGGCCCGCGCCTTTGCTTTGGAAGCCGATGCCCGCGTGTTTGTGTTTCACACCCGCCTGGCCGAGGTCACGCCCTATATGCACCGCGACACACCCGCGATTCAAGAAAAAGTCAACGCCGTGACCGCAGGTTTTGGTGGCGGAACACGCATTGCCGCGAGCTTGCAAGAATTCGCGCGCGACCATGCCCGCGCCCAGCTCAACCGCGGTTCACGCGTCTGGGTGTTCTCGGATGGTTTTGACACCGACGGCCCCGAGCTGCTCGATGCAGCTTTGCAGGAAGTGCGTGCACGCGGTGCCCGCATCACCTGGTTTCACCCCACACGCAAGGTGCCTGCAGCGGGTGCTTTGCAGCGCGCGCGCAGCCGCATTGAGCGCTTTGTGCCCTTGGCCACTTTGGCCGATTTGGTGGCAGCACGCCATGTTTTGTATTGAAGACGCAAGTCAAGGAGACCGCAATGAACCACAACGAATGGATTAGCCATGCCGCCCAACTTCAAGGTGCGCAGCAGCCCTTTGCCTTGGTCACAGTGCTTCGCGCGCAAGCCCCCACTTCGGGCAAAGCGGGTGACAAAGCCGTGGTCACTGCCGATGGACACATCCACGGTTGGATCGGTGGAGGATGCGCGCAACCAGCCGTCATCAAAACCGCCCGCCGCGCCTTGCTAGACGGCCAACCACGAACCATTCGAATTTCACCCTCGGAAGAATCCGCCGAGCGCGATTTGGGCGATGTACTCGAATTTGGAATGGCCTGCCACTCTGGCGGCACACTCGAGTTGTTCATTGACCCCATCCTGCCCTCAGCCACCTTAACTGTGGTTGGCGACTCGCCTGTTGCACGCGCCTTGGTTGGTTTGGCTCCACGCGTTGGCTTGCGGGTGGCCGTGGTAGCCCACGCAGCTGTCGCTTCGGACTTTCCTGATGCGGCCACGGTGCTCTCAAGCGACGACGCCAAAGAGGTGTGCGACAACTTGCCCTCCCCGTCCTTTGTGGTGGTTGCAACGCAAGGGCGTCGCGACCTGCAAGGCCTCAAAGCCGCACTTGCTTTGCAAGCGCAAAGTGTGTGGTTTGTGTCTAGCGCCAAGAAAGCCGGCGTGTTGCGCGAGAGTTTGGTCGCCAGCGGCGAAGACCCCGCTGCGGTCGCGCGTATCGTGGCCCCTGCTGGCGCAATCATTGGTGCACAAACGCCCGAAGAAATCGCGCTCTCCGTGCTGGCATCCGTCATTGCCGTGCGCCGCGGGCGTGGGCTCCAAGACGCTGCGGTGCCAACAGCAATGCCTGCGCATGCGGCTGCTAGTAGTACTGCATCTGCACCTGCTTCTGCTTCTGCACCCGTGGTCGCCCCAGCAGCCAGCAGTTGCTGCGGCGGCTCCAAACAAGCCGCTGCAGTCAAGACTGCGGAACCGGTGATGGCCGTCGCCCCCGTTGCAGTGACCGCAGCGACGACCAAATCTTCTTGCTGCGGAGGCTGAACATGGGTTGCATTCTCAAAGGCGGTGGTGGTTTGTACAGCCGCGTGGCAGTCGGTGCAGTGCTCTTGGCCGCGGGCTCGGGTTCGCGCATGGGCAACCGGCCCAAAAGCTTGCTTCAACTCGGCGGTGTGCCTTTGATCCGTCGCCAGCTGATTGCTTTGTCGGGCGCCGGGGTGGACGAGGTGGTGGTGGTGTTAGGCCATTACGCCGATCTCATCGAAGAGGCGGTTAAAGAATTCCCGGTCACCTTGGTGCGCAACCCCGTTCCCGATGCAGGTCAAATTTCTTCCTTGCGCATTGGCTTGCAAGCCCTGTCGCCCAAACTCGATGCCACATTGGTCGCCTTGGCCGATCAACCTTTGATTAATTCACAAGACATCAACGACCTGATTGGGGCCTACAAAAAGCGCAGCGCTGGCACCCAGGTGGTGCAACCCACGGTCGATGGTTTGCCCGGCAACCCGGTGATGTTCAGCGCCGAGGTGCGTGAGCAAATTTTGGCGGGCGATGTGAACGTCGGTTGCCGCCAATGGCAGTCCGCCCACCCCGATCAAGTGCAGCACTGGGCCACCACCAACAGCCGCTACCGCACCGATGTCGACACCTTGGAAGACATCGCCGCCTTGGCCGCGCGCACCGGCCACCAACTCCAATGGCCGGCGCATTTACAGGTGGCGGCTTAAGCCCCACCGTCTTGGTATGTTGCAAGCCGACCCACTGCACCAGTTTTGGCATACGCCGGTGGGCATGCACCGCTTTGCACAGGCTGAAGCGGTCAATGCGGTCTTGGTTCGGGTGTTTCAGACCATGCGGGCAACCGATGCCCGTTCCGATGCCGGCGCGCCCAAAGCGTTTTACGCCAGCAAAGATGACTTGTTGCAACGCATTCGCCTGTCCGAATGGGAACAATTGGTCGGCTTCCTCGTTGACAGCGTGCGCCAAACCGTGGTGCTGGCCAACCAAGGCGCATGGGCTGAGGCCAAACCGGGTTTTCAAATTGCCATGCGCGGCATCTGGTTTCAGATAGCGAGCCAAGGCAGCCACCACGATGTGCACACGCATGGCAACTGCTCGTGGTCGGGCGTGTATTGCCTGCAAGTGGATCCGCCCGAGTTGCGCAGCACGCACCCGGTACTGGGCGAGGCCAACGGCGTGACCCGTTTTTACGGCCCGCACTTCAACCGCTTGGGAGGCGCAGCCATGGATTTTGGTAACGCCTATTTGCAAAATGCGCATCTCGATATCGCACCCGTGCCCGGGCAACTGGTGGTCTTTCCCTCGTGGTTGCCACACCAAGCCATGCCTTACCACGGCACCAGCGATCGGGTGATTGTGTCGTTCAATGTGAGCGTGCATGCGGCGGGCGGGTCGGACCAATTGAATGGCTACGCCAATGTCTGACGCACCCGTCTTACTTCGTTCTCATCGCGCAGTGCTCAACCACTCGGGCGAAGTAGCGCACTGGACGGTTTTGTTGCTGGGTTGGATTTGGCTGGGTGAGCAAGGCATGCGCCTGGGCTGGTCGCTTGCCAGTGGGGTGGTGGCGGTATCGCTTTGGTGGATGGTCCGCTTGGCATGTCGCGGCAGCGCCATGGCACTGAAATGTGCGCCCCGCGTATTGGGTTTGTTCGGGTTACTCACGGCTTTAGGTGTCTGGCTCCCTTTGCTGACGGCACAGCCGCATGCAGCCCACGCCTGCCTGCTTGGGCTTGCTTTGGTGTGGGGAATCTGGAATGCGTTGATCGAAACCCGCACCCAAGTCAGCACCTTTGACATGGGCCCCTTCGCCTGGCATCCCTTAGCCGCTGCTGGTTTGGTAGGCGCCACCTGGCGAACCTCTGCAGGAGAGCCATCCAGCTATTTAGGAGTGAGTTTGTTATTGGCACTGTGCGCTACGGTTTTGTATGTGCGTGACAAATCAATGACTGAGCAGCAAACCCCCTGCCGTGGTTCCACGGGACGAACCGAAGCACTCTTGGCACCTTCTGCCATGGGTTTGATGATGGGGACGCTGTGGTTGGGAAATACATGGTGCTCGGCACTGGGCTGGACAACTGCAGACATGGTCTTTGCACACCTTGTTTTGATGGCGGGTCTGCCAAGCCTCGTTGCATTTTTAATCTGGTGTTATGGGCGTGGTCGGCTATCCAACACTATTCAATCCTTTGTCAGTCTTAGCCTGTTGGTCCTAGGTTCGCTGATGCTCTTGGGTGATAGCGTAGTGTCTGGTGTATTGGTGATGGTGCTTCCATCGCTGGCCTGGGCCGTGCATTGCAGCCGTGAGCGTTCGCATGGGGCGATAAGCGAGTTGGCTTTGGCATGGGCCGTGCGCACAAAACAATTGCTACTTGGACCGGTATTGCTCTTAAGCGTTGGGATTACAACCCCAGTCCAAGGTCCCTGGGCGATGCAGGCCGCACTTGCATTGCTAGGCGCACTCGCCGCATGGGCATTAACCATGATGGCGTGGCGCTCGCAAACTCTCAAACCCGCTTTTCCCACACCCGGGTGATACCCTGAACCACCAGGAGAATTTTCATGAACAGTATTGACATTGATGTCATCCGAACCGCGCTAGATTGGCAAAGCAAAGGCCAACGCGTGGTTCTGGGAACCGTCGTGCGCACATGGGGCTCTGCGCCCAGGCCACCGGGATCTTTGATGATTATTCGTGAAGACGGTCAAGTAGCAGGGTCTGTCTCTGGGGGATGTATTGAAGACGATTTAATTCGTCGCGTGGCTGCAGGCGAATTGGCTTTGCGAATGCCTGAGTCGACGATCTACGGACAAACTGCTGAAGAAGTTCGACGCTTTGGACTGCCTTGTGGTGGGTCCGTGCAAGTCGTACTAGAGCCACTTTCATCGCAGTCCCAGTTGCGTGAATTGCTGGTGTGCATTGAGCAACACCAACGCGTAGAGCGGCGTTTGGATATGGCCTCCGGCATGGTTCGGATGGCGCCCGCCACCGACGGGGATAAATTACAGTTTGATGGGAAAAGTCTGACCACCGTGCACGGCCCGCGATTGCGTTTGCTCATCATCGGCGGTGGGCAGCTTTCGCGCTACCTTGCAACCATGGCCGTCATGTTGGACTACCAAGTGACGGTATGCGAGCCACGGGTGGAGTACCACGAAGGATGGGATGCCATGGCTGGAGTGACGCTGTCATCCTTGATGCCTGACGATCTGGTTTTGGCAATGCGCTTGGACCACAACAGCGCCATCGTGGCCGTCACGCATGACCCTAAGCTCGATGATCTGGCTTTGATGGAGGCTCTGCGCACCCCCGCGTTTTATGTAGGCGCCTTAGGTTCACGCCACAACAATACCCAACGGCGAAAGCGCCTCTTGGAGTTTGAGGTCACAGAAGCCGAGGCGGCACAACTGCGTGGCCCAGTGGGTCTCAATCTGGGCGCGCTAACGCCACCAGAAATCGCCATGAGCATCGTTGCTGAAATGACCGCAATGCGACGTGGCGTTGATCTAAGCAAAGCACTCAGCTCTTGGGAAAACTCCAAGACGGTGTGCAGTCTAGTTTGATTTTTTTGAGCTAACTCGCACCGCCGTGCATCAATTGCATGGCAAAGGTCTTGGCACCCCGTAACATCATCTCAATGGCTACGGATACCAACACCAAGCCCATCAAGCGCTCGACTGCAGTGACTAAACGCGGACCGACAATACGCTGAATTCGCTCTGCTGAAACCAGTACCACGGCGCTGATGACCATAGTGACGCACAGCGCCGCGATCCACTCCAAACGCCGCTCCGGTTGTTGCGAGACCAAGAGCAACACCGTGGCTAACGCGGAGGGGCCCGCAATCGCTGGAATCGCCAAAGGAACGATCAAGGGCTCGGTGAGAATCTCTGCTTCTTCGGCCGCAGGAGGTGGGAAGACCATGCGCAGCGCGATTAAAAACAAAATCACACCACCGCCAATTTGCAAAGACAACTCGCTGAGGTTCATCACACGCAAAAAACCTTCGCCCACAAACATAAACGTTAAGAGCAAGAAAAATGCGATCAAAATTTCTCGCAAAATAACCCGTGCCCGTCTCTCGGGAGCCACATGCTTGAGCGCGTTGGCAAACACAGGAATGTTGCCAACAGGGTCGGTAATGAGCAGCAGCAAAATCGTCGCTGAAGCAAAGGTGTAGTTCATCATGTGGCGCAAACAGTTGTAAGTTAGGCTAAGCCTTTGAGTTCAATCGGGCAAGGCCAACGCCAACCCAAAATGCGGCATAGGAACAAGTTGATCACCCG
>CAMDAN010000028.1 GCA_945888535.1 Bordetella parapertussis | reverse complement strand
GCTTCTTGCACAATATGAAGGACCTGGATTTGCAAATCAGCTGAAAGTGGTACGCCATGGCCTGCGATGTGGAGCGACGTATCCAGGCCCGTTTGGTGCTCGAATTTACGCAATGTGGTGGCTAGCGCTGGCTCAATGTCTTCCGTATTCGCTCGGGTACGAAAATGCAGCAAAAGTTCACGGACATCTCCATTGCTCTCGCGAACGCCGCTGTCAATGTCTTGCAAAACGTTTTGAATTTCAGACTGCGATCCGCGGACTAGGGCATCGCGCAGCAGTTGCACTTGAATTTTTAAAAATGCCAACGACTGTGCAATGGAATCATGTAACTCGCTCGCAATGAGCTGGCGCTCTTGCGAGACGGCCGCTTCTTTTTCTAGCGCATTCAAACGTAAATTTTCCATCGCACTGGCCAAGTGGCTATTGAGCGCCTCGTACAAAGAGCGCTCGGCATGTGAGGGCGAAACCCGCGCATGAAAAAATAAATCAACCTCACCCATCACACGTTCGTAAATACGAATCGGCACATTAACGACCGTACTAAACCCTGCTTTTGCGCAGTGTTGGAGTGCCGCTGGAGCTAAAGCATGGATAGGAATTACCCGCAACCGGTGATCGGTTGCAATCGCACCGCAGTGGCAATCTCCCGCATGCAAGCATTGCTCATCTTCGACCATGGAGCTTGGCAAACCCGTAGAAGCCAGCATGATGAAGCGCTGGTTCGCTTGGTCAGACCAACGAACCGCCACGGCGTCAGCCCGCGCAATGCGCAACATACTTTTTGAAAAATCTTGCGCCAACGCATCCAAGTTCGTCGCATTCGCCACCATTGCGGTGACTTCATACAAAGACTCAAGGCGTTCGCGTTTTTCTTCAAGCTCCAGGGTTTTTTCTTTCACCTTGGTTTCTAGGTTTTTGTACATCCTTTGCAGATGTTCGGCCATGGTGTTGAAGCCGTCGGCCAAGGTCCCAAACTCGTCCGATGTCACCCGCTCCACCCGGGCGCCCCAATCGCCAGCTTGAATTTTTTGGATCGCTCCTTTAAGCAAGCTCACGGGTTCTAAAACGAACCGATAACCTGTAAAAATTAAAACTGTTGCGCCAAAAATGGCAAGCGACAAAACGCCCATTTGCAATAAATGCAATATCGATGTCCATCGTGCCATATGGGCTTCAATGCTGGCAACCAATGCGTCTATATCTGCAACAAACCGGACCGTCTCCGCCCGCAGCACAAGCGGGTCATGGGTTAACATTGAACTTCCCTTTGGTAGCCAATGGGATTGGAATGAAGACCAATCGGTTTGGACATTGGAAAAATGGATTCTCACTTGTTCATCCCACGGCATAAACAAGGGGCGCTCGGTATCGCCATGGCGAAGGACATCGAGGCTTTGTGAAAATTCTTTTTCTAAAACAATGAGTTCGCCATGCTCCTGACTGCTCACCACCAAAGCCATGCGGTAGGCTTGCATGCGCATACGTCCCGCTTCGTTGACTGCGGCAGCACCGCCATCAAGTTGCCAAGACACCCACAAGGTAGCTGCGCTTGACAACAACGCAGCCAATAAAAATGGAAGACCGACCACTGCCAATTTGGAACCCAAACCCCAGCGGGTCTTGATAATGGTGGTTTTCGAAACGGCGTTATCCATCTTTACCATCCTTGCGTGTCTGCACAAGCCAAGGTCCATAAGTGATGGAATAAATCAAAAATGCCAGCGCCCACGCCGTTGCAGAAACCACCACAGCGAAAGTCATTTGCTGTGGTACCACCAAGGGCCAAACGACTCTCGCAAAGGCTGCAAATACCAGCAAGCCAAAAGCGGTGACCTCTCGTTTGGATGCTTGAATCATTCGTCCGGTGTGTCCGCGGGCTGTGCGCGTGATCATGCCCATGATCAATAGACCAGTCGCACCTACCGCCAAAGCATGAACTCCCGCAGAGATAGAAACCCAGCCCCACATCGCCAACGACAACAAGCCAAGCCCCACGGGAAACCACGCATAGGCCAGCTGCAAAACCCACAACATAGGGCGTGTACGACACGCCCATGGAGACCAGCGCGATTGGCGCAAACCATGCAAAAACGCTGCTCCCGCCAATACCAATGCAGTCAAAGGCGCGAGATTGGGAGGCGCAAAAATCCAAAGAACCAGACCTGTTCCTGTACAAAACATAACCCAGCGTTCTAGCCAAGCCAATGGCTTGATCTCAATGCCCGCAATGGCTGACATGGTGAAACCCGGAATAACGCGCCCCGCCATCACACTTTCTAACAAAACAACCAGCGAAAGCATCGCGTAGAGCGCTACTTGCGGCGACAGATCCAACCAACCCATTACAGCCGCATGAAACACGCCGTTGCTCAGGGCCATCAAACCCAATAGACCCGCAATAGGCAAGTTGCGACGATTACCAGCGCGAAGCAACAAACGCAGCAAAATCAAAGCAACCATCGGCAGCAGCACAAAATCTAGCGCTGCATAAATACCGTACGGAACCCACCACAACGCGACCCGGGCTGCCAACCAAACCAGCGCGAGCGCCCCAAGCGCGGGGCCCCGCGGTGTGGGCAATCCCGTCCACGCTTTGCCAGCAGTCATTAAAAACCCCATGACTACCGCAGCTACAAATCCAAAAAGCATTTCATGGGCATGCCACCACATGGGGGCAATCGCTGGCGTCCACTGCAACCAGCCCAGCCATGCCAACACCCACACTGGAACCGCCACCATCGAAAAAAGGGCTGCACCCATATAAAAAGGGCGAAAGCCCAAACGCAAGAAAGCCCAGCCATGCGCACGGTGGGCCCCGGGCTCTTGAATCCGCAGGGTCTTGAATTGGGTTTGGATTGGATTTGTCACAGCTGAAAACTCTGTCCGATTTCAGGTACTTCCACGTTCCATTTTTTCTGCACTTTAAGTAACTCCGCAAAGCGCTCTGCCGCCTTAACTTCGCCGTGAACAACGAAGGTACGCCCCGGCGGCTTGGTAAAGCCACCGGCCCAATCGAGCAAAGCGCGTTGGTCCGCATGGGCAGAAAATCCACCTAAAGTATGGATGGTTGCGCGAACCGTGATGTCTTCACCAAAAATGCGCACTGACTTTTCACCATCTACCAGCCGACGCCCCAAGGTTCCACCCGCTTGAAATCCAGTGATCAAAATGCTGCACTCTGAGCGGCCCAAGTTATGCTTTAAGTGGTGCTTGATTCGCCCTGCTTCGCACATGCCGCTGGCCGAAATAATGATGGCGCCAGAACGCACGGTGTTAAGTGCCATCGATTCAACAACATCGGTGACGTAATGCATTTTTGGCAAGTTTTTACCTTGCGATTGCCACTGCGAAATGCGATGGGCTTCTGCATCAAACAACTCAAAATGCTTTTGGGTGATTTTTGTCACCGCCACGGCCATCGGTGAATCTACGTAGATATTGAGATGGCTTAACCTGCCTTGCTCGGTGAGTTCATGCAAGTGGTAGATCAACTCTTGGGTGCGACCCACAGCAAACGCAGGAACAATCACGTTGCCTCGGCGGCGGTGAATCGTGTCTTCTACTACGTCTGCTAATTCGTCCAAAGTTGCAGGCAGGTCTTTGTGGTCGCGGTCTCCGTAGGTGGACTCGATCAGTAACACGTCAGCTTCTGCGATGCGCGTGGGGTCGCGCAGGATGGGCCGGCCGGGTTGCCCCAGATCACCAGACGCCACAATTTTTCGGGTCTGGTTTCCTTCGGTGACCCAAATTTCCAAAATCGCAGAACCCAAAATATGACCGGCATCGTGAAAGCAGCACGACACGCTGGGATGCGGCTGAAACGTTTTTTCATACGCAACCGGCTCCAACAACTCCAAGCTGTCCTTGGCATCTTGCACGGTATAAAGCGGGCCCAACGCCTCAACGCCATGGCGGCGTCTGCCGCGCTCTGCGTCTGATTCTTGAATATGCCCGCTATCCGGTAGCATGACCCCAAGCAAATCCACGGTCGCCCGCGTTGTATAGATCGGTCCCTTGAATCCCTGCAAAGCCAACTTAGGCACCAAACCGCTGTGGTCAATATGGGCGTGGGTTAACAAGACGAAATCTATCGAGCGCGGATCGAACGCAAAAGGCGTGTGGTTGCGCAGTGGCGCATCGCGCCCCCCCTGCACCATGCCGCAGTCAATTAAAAATCGGCACTGCTGCGTCTCTACCAGGTAGCAAGAACCGGTGACTTCACGGGCAGCACCTAAAAAAGTGAGTTTCATGATTTACCCCCTGAGTGTGGTTTTCTAAGCAGGCTCAAGGTGTCGTTTCCTGTGAGTGCAAGAGCGGGACTGCAATCAACCAATTCGAAATAATTAAACATCGGTACTTCGACCTTCGCCCACTTCTTCGTGGGTGACTCCGTCGCGAATGTGGTAAATCCTCTTGAAGGTTGGAATGATTTTTTCATCGTGGGTCACAACGATGATTGCTGTATCAAACTGTTTTGCCATTTGATTAAGAATCCGAATCACGGCCAAGGCGCGTTCACTGTCAAGTGGCGCAGTCGGTTCATCAGCAAGAATCACGGGCGGGCGGTTGACCAACCCTCTTGCAATCGATACCCGCTGTTGCTCTCCACCAGAGAGTTGATTGGGCATGGCTTTGGCGCGGTGTTGTACGTCTAAGGCACTGAGCAAAACCAAAGCCCGTTTCCGCGCTTCTGCATTGGGCACTCCGGCCAACATAGGCAGCAATGCCACGTTGTCCGTGACATCCAAAAACGGTATGAGGTAGGGCGCTTGAAAGACAAATCCAATTTTGTCGCGGCGTAAAGCCCGCAGGTCTGGAATTTTCCAACCGTTGTCGTAAATAACGTCTTGCCCTAAAACTATTCTTCCGCTGGTGGGCTCAATCACTGCGCCTAAGCACTTCAGCAAAGTACTTTTGCCAGATCCGGATGGACCTACCAGGCCGACGACTTCGCCTGGGCTGACTACCATATTGACGCCTTTGAGCGCGTCCACCGCTGTGTCCCCTTGGCCATAGCGTTTGGTGAGGCCTTCAATCCGAATGCCGCGCCCGCTGATTGTTAATGCTGTGTTATCCACCAATTGCCTCCGCAGGATCTACTTTGAGCGCAGCGCGTATCGCTACGACGCTTGCCAAAATACAAATCACCACAACGGCTACCAACCCACTCACAGCGTCGCCTGACTCCAAGAGCACATATTTTGGGAAAACCGGTGCCCAAAAAGTGGCTGCAACTTTGCCGACCACAAACCCAATTAACCCTAAAGCCACCGCTTGTTGCATGATCATTGAGGCGATCGTTCGATTGGTCGTACCAATCAGTTTGAGGACTGCAATTTCACGAATTTTTCCCATTGTTAGCGTATAGATGATGAAGGCCACAATGGCCGCGCTGACGATAGCCAATATCACCAAAAACATCGCAATCTGCTTTGCCGCTGTGGCTATGAGTTTTTCTATCAAGATGCCTTGCATCTGTGCGCGGGTATAGACACTCAGGTGTTTCCAGCGTCGGATCGGTTCAGCCACGGCATCGGGGTCTGACCCAGGCGCCACTTGCACCAACACCGCATTGACGGAGGTATTGCTACTTTGGGATGCCATTACGGCGTCTAACAATCCCGGAACCCCGGGGCGATTCAGCGCTGGACTTTGCGCAGTACGTGCCCTTTGGGCCACGATGGCGTCGTTGTCTTTTAAAAATTGGGCCTCTTGGGCATCTTTAATAGGAATGAACACCATCGGGTCACCCCCCGAAGACACCATGCGCCGGGTCAAACCCACCACGGTGTAAACGTTACGACGAATGCGGATACGCTCGCCTAACGCAAAACCAGCAGCGATGTCGGCCACGGCTTCATAGTGCCCGCGCGTTATGCGTCGGCCTTGTACCAAATAGCCAGGTTGGCCAGGATGTCCCGCTCCATCAGGCGTAATACCCACCACCATGGCACGAACATCATGGGCTTTTTGATCTGTCAGCGAACTGACCTGCATGGTGAGATACGTGATATTGGCTACCCGGGCTACACCTTGCATCCCCAAAATTCCGCGGTAGATATCTTGATTCAAACTCGAGGCCTCGGCATACGGGCCCTGGGTATCTTTTTGCACCACCCACATGTCTGCGCCACTGTTATCAAGCAAGACGTTGGCATCATCCACCATGCCTCGGTAAACGCCAGCCATCGTCAGCGTCACACCGATCAGCAACCCTAAGCCGATGCCGGTAAATACAAACTTACCCCAGGCGTGCAAGATGTCACGTCCGGCTAAGCTAATCATGGTTTAACGCCTGCGATGCTTCCAACCACTTTAATTCTGCTGCTGGCTTTGAGGGCCTTGTGGCTGTAAACCACCACGCGCTCACCGCCGATGAGGCCTTGCAAAATTTGAACTTGTCCTTCCAAGTCACTGATACCTGTTTTAACGGGTACAAACTTTAATTGGTCATTGTCAATAACCCACACCCCCAGCCTGCCATCAACCCGTTGCAAACTGGCATTGGAAACCACTGGTAATAGCTTTTGTGCTGGCAAGGCTACGCTGACTTCTGCCAACTCACCGATGGGCGGCATCACACCGGGGCGAAGCGCTATCTCTACTTTGGCTAACACTTCTTCTGTGACTGCGTCAGCATGCGGCTCGACCCGAACCAGTCGCCCTTCTAAGGGCTCGCCGGTTCTCGAGCGGAGCACTATTTTTGCGGGCAAAGGCACAGTCAACCCTTGCGCTCTTTGTTGGTCGAACCGAACGTTCACCCACACGCTTTGCGGTTCAATCACCTCGACCACGGATTGGCCCGCCACCACTGTTGTTCCGGCATCTGCATCGCGCCGGCTGACGGTGCCATCGATAGGCGAGATCAGTCGCAGATTCATTCTTTGCCGTAACAGCCCTTCCCGATCTGCTTTGGCACGCAATAGTTCTTGTTTTGACGCATCTAAGTTGGCCTGAACGGCCGCAAAGCTCGCATTGGCGATTTCCAATTCTTGGCGTTTGATGGAAGCGCCTTCTTCGCTCACCGAACGCGATACCAACAACAAGGCGTAGCGCTGGCTTTGCACTTGCGCAAAGGCTTTTCGGGCGGCTACCTCTTGAACCTGTGCTTCTACAGCCAACACGCTGGCCTGCGCCCGCTTGACCGTTGCTTCTTGGCCTGCAATTTTGTCGTCTAAATCTACCGGGTCCATCTCACCCAGAAGGTGTCCCGCCTTGACGCTCTCGCCCACCTGCACATCGACTCGCTTAATTCGGCCCGCAGTGGTTGGGCCAATTTTGTGGGTAAACCGAGCCTCAACTGTTCCAATTCCAAACAACGCGGGTTGCAGCGCTTTGCTTGCGACCTGTTCTACCGTCACTTCGATCGGTGCCAGCGGCCCAGCCCGTAGCGCAACATAAGCTAGCAACACGACCAAGAGCAACACCACACTGGCCAAGGCCATGGATTTGCCATAAATGGAGAAATATTTTTTCATATGGGTTGCGAACACTGAAAGGCTTTACGTCGTTTACAAAGATCCTTCGAGTGTGGGCGAACCAAAATTGCCCGTCTTGCGCTAGATCATGTTTTTAGCGTTTAAGGATCAGGTATATTGCAAAAAAATAGCGAGCAGGCTGCAGGAGACAAACCATAGCCCATGCAAGTCAGACCGAAGAGACGACCCCACGCTGCGGCATCTTGGTGCGCTCCAGCGGGCAGCGCCCTGCCCTTTTGACATGCGATGCGGTTTTAAGACCCTTTAACGCCTTAGATCTTGAGCCGTGGATTGCGCTCACGCACGGCGAAGACGACGCGGGCCCTTTTCTTCAATTGAGTCTCCTCTCTGGCCCCACGCAAACGTGGGCACCCGACTTCAATACGCTGCATATTTGTCAGACGCTTCACCTCGACACGGCCGGTTCGCACCATGACTTGCTTCGTGAAATTGTGATCACGCTGCTCTTGGGGCCCCAGTGTGTGGAGTTTCCAAGTTTGCAAGAGTGGCACTCAGCGGTAAAGATTCGGGCGAACATTGTTGTTGCAGCGCGCAACACCCAGCTGGCTTTTAATACCCACGCTTTAGACCGTCCCCTAGACTGCTGGCGTTATGACGAAGACCTTGGTTTTATTTTGTTGCCAGAGGTTTCTTTGATTACTGCTTTAACCAAAGCCACCCAGCCCGCAGTCTCTGGCAGCCTGTTCGCTTTTTCTTGTTACCGGGCAAGTGAGTACGTGATCTTGTTGGCGATTGCGCAAGAACTAGCCCATTGCAACCCGAGCTTGTTATCGCAAATACAAGACCTTTGGCGCACAGGCCCAATTGTTTCTGGCGCTTTTCACAGCGTGTTCTTACAAGAACATGGAACCATGGAAGCGCCTTTGCCAGCGACGTATTTTGTTCCCGGAGACCGGGTTTGGTTTCGCAACCCGGATGCGACGTCGTCCGAGGCCTCTGGGTTTGAGGGCTCATGGGTGGTGTATTTGGGTGACGGCTTATTCAGTAATTTTTGGAAGCACCAACAACCCTATACGCTGGCCCAAAAATGCGTGGAGATCTACCACTGGCGACACGGCCTTTACATCGACAGTGACGGCGAAGAGCGCATCGATGAGGATCGGATTGCTCCGCAGATTGAAGCCTGTTTGCAAAATCCGGCGGAGCTCGCCCCGCTGCTTGAAAAAATGCAACGCTTTCGGGAGCCGCGCGGCGTTTACACCGAAGCCGGAGGTTGCATGGACACCACGCGGGAATTTGCGCGGTCGGTGTGCCCGGGCACCAGCGACATCGTCCTGCCCGTTCGCTAACCCGCCGGTTTTATTTCTTTAAAGCCAAGCGCATTTGGTCGATTACGCCCTCGTAATCGGGCTTGCCAAAAATAGCGCTGCCCGCCACAAAGGTGTCTGCGCCTGCGTCAGCAACGCGTCGAATGTTGTCGGTCTTGATGCCGCCGTCGACTTCCAAGCGAATATCTTTCCCGCAGGCGTCGATGCGTTTGCGAACCGCTTCAATTTTGCGAAGTGCGGAATCAATAAAGCTTTGCCCGCCAAAGCCGGGGTTGACGCTCATGATCAAAACCAAATCAATATCCTCAATCACCCAATCTAAAACATCCAAAGGCTCTGCCGGGTTAAAGACCAAGCCCGCTTTGACGCCTTTGGAGTGAATGGCTTGAATGCTGCGGTGAACGTGACCTGAGGCATCGGGGTGAAAACTAATCAGGTCTGCGCCCGCCTCGGCAAAAGACGCCGCGAGCGCATCCACCGGCGCAACCATCAAGTGCACATCAATCGGAACGGCCACGCCCGCAGCGGTCTTGGCGTGGGGTTTGAGCGCTTGGCAGACCATGGGGCCGAAGGTGAGGTTAGGCACGTAATGGTTGTCCATCACGTCAAAGTGAATCCAATCGGCACCGGCGGCAATGACGTTTTTGACTTCCTCGCCCAAGCGGGCAAAGTCGGCAGAAAGAATAGAAGGGGCAATGCGGTAGGTCATAGGGGGATGGAATTAAAAGGGATTTGGGCTGGCTTCGTATCTTCGCCCATTTTCGCAGGTAGCATTGGGCTATGTCCAAGCCTTCTTTCGTTTACCAGTTTCGCGTTGATGTCGTCCCCCTGTACTTGGCCGAGCAATCGTCGCCCGAGCAAGGGCAATACCTGTTTTCATACAGCATCACGATCACCAATACCGGCCAAATCCCTGCCCAATTGATCTCCCGAACCTGGAACGTCAATGATGCCAACGGCCACACAGAAAAGGTCAAAGGCTTGGGCGTGGTGGGCCACCAACCGCTGCTCAAACCCGGACAGTCGTTTGAATACACCAGCGGCACCCGCTTACGTACTCCCACCGGCACGATGCATGGAAGCTTTTTTTGCGTAGCCGAAGACGGCGAGAAGTTCGATGTTGACGTTCCCATGTTTGTGCTTGACGCCCTCAGCAGTTCGGGTGCCGGCGGCAAACGCACCTTGCATTAATTTTGCTGAGTCGGGCTAAGGCGTTTATGGGCGAGTTCGACCTGATCCAGCGGTTTTTTTCCTGGCCCACGCCCCGTGCGGTTTTGGGTGTGGGTGACGACTGCGCCTTGCTGGCCCCAAGCGCGGGCATGCATATGGCGATTTCTACCGATACGCTCATCAGCGGTCGGCATTTTTTTCCTGACGTTGACCCTCAAGCACTGGGCCACAAAGCCTTGGTCGTGAACCTCAGCGATCTGGCTGCTTGCGGGGCCCGCCCGGTTGCTTTTGTTTTGGCCCTGGCGCTGCCAGAGGTGAATGAGGCATGGCTGGAAGGCTTTTCAAAAGGCCTGTTTGATTTGGCCCAAACCCATGGCTGCGAACTCATAGGCGGAGACACCACGCGCGGGCCTTTAACGATCACCATCACGGTCTTCGGTGAAGTCCCGAACACACCCACAGACGCCGCGTCTCATGGCGTCGCCACAGGCGCCTTGTTGCGCAGCGGCGCGCAGGTGGGTGACGATATTTATGTCAGCGGCAGTGTGGGTGATGCGGCCTTGGCCTTGCGGGCTTTACAAGGAAAAATCACACTTCCTGAATCGGCGTTAGCGGCTGCGAGAGCGCGCTTAGAGTGGCCCGCGCCTCGGGTAGCTTTGGGCTTGGCTTTGCGGGGAGTGGCAACGGCCTGCGCCGATGTGAGCGATGGGCTACGCGGCGACTTGGGCCATATTTTGAAACGCTCCCAAGTGGGCGCAGCGCTCCAGTGGGATGCGCTTGTTAGCCTTTTAGCGACTCGCAAAAATTACCCCGATGCTGCGTCTGCCTTTGACGCAGCCTTTGGCACCGACTTCGCAGCCCAATGCGTTTTAGGCGGCGGTGACGATTACGAGTTGGTGTTTACTGCGCCTGAGTCCAAGCGCTTGGCCGTGACACAAGCCGCCGAACTGAGCGCCACGCCCGTCACCCGCATTGGCAAAGTGGTCTCAGCCCATGGCATCACGCTGATGGATGCAAGCGGTCAAGCTCTGCCCCACCTAGACGCGGGTGACTTCGCCTCGTTTGATCACTTTAGCCTTGGATAATGACGCCATGAGCGAAACCGAAACTTTGTACCCTACCGGTACATCCACCTTTGCGGCCCGACCCACCGCGCGTTTTATGCGCGGTGATGTGGCCCATTGGATTGCTTTGGGTTTTGGCTCAGGTCTGAGCCGATTTGCCCCAGGAACGGTCGGCACCTTGTGGGCTTGGGTTGCATTTATTGCGCTATCGCCTTGGATGAACGACCTGCGCTGGGCCGTGGTGATCGCGGTGTCTCTGCCCGTAGGTTGGTGGGCCTGTTCTCGCACGGCTCGCCACATGGGCGTTCTTGATCCGGGCAGCATCGTGTGGGACGAAATCGTCGCTTTTTGGTTGGTGTTGTGGTTGGTCATGCCAACGGGCGTGTGGGGCCAACTGTTTGCTTTTGGACTGTTTCGCTTTTTTGATGCGGTAAAGCCCGGCCCCGTCGGTTGGGCCGACCGCTTGTTTCACGGCACAGACCCTGCGAGTGACCGCTTTGCTTGGGTGAAAGCCGGCGCGGGCATCATGCTTGATGATTTGGTAGCGGCTCTTTGTACGTTGTTAGTCATTGCTGTTTGGCGGTGGATTTGATGGCCGATACGAATACCCTTGCGCACTCCATGCAAACGCAACAAGCGGTTCTGCGCCTATCGCACGTGCTTTTGCAAAAACAATGGATGCTAGCCAGCGCGGAAAGTTGCACTGGCGGCATGGTTGCCGCTGCGTGTACCGACTTGGCAGGTTCAAGCGCATGGTTTGAACGCGGCTTTGTGACCTACTCTAACGCCGCGAAAACACAACAGCTTGGCGTGGAAGCCGCCTTGATTGCGCAGCACGGAGCGGTCAGCGAGGCCGTTGCAAGAGCAATGGCCCAAGGCGCTTTGTTTCATTCCAAAGCCCACGTGTCATTAGCCATCACCGGTGTGGCAGGGCCGGCCGGTGGCACCTTGGACAAGCCCGTGGGAACCGTTTGGTTTGCTTGGGCCACGCCTGAAGGTATCCACAGCGATCTTCGCCACTTTGAAGGCGACCGCGCCACCGTTCGCCAAGCCAGCGCCTTGCACAGCCTGCTGGGTTTGCTCAGTTTGATTGAAAGCCCCGCCACTTGAACGCAGATTTTTGGATGGGGTTTGCCGCGAGTTTGGCTTTGATCGTTGCCATCGGCTCACAAAACGCGTTTGTTTTACGCCAAGGCATCTTGCGCCAACACGTCGCCCCTTTGGTTCTTTTTTGTAGCCTGTCGGATGCCGCGCTCATTCTCTTAGGAATTGGGGGCGCGGGCGCTTTGATTCAAGACAATCCTTGGCTTGTAGAAGCCAGCCGCTTTGCAGGGGCCGCGTTTTTATTGGCCTACGCTTTTTTCGCTGCGCGGCGGGCGTTGCATCCTTCGCGCCTTTTACCCACCGATGCGCCGGGCTTGAGTTTGAAAGCCGCCTTGGCGGCCTGTTTTGGCTTTACGTTTCTCAACCCCCATGTGTATTTAGATACCGTGGTTTTACTCGGCACCCTCGCCAACCAACACCCGCAAGCGGGCCGCTGGTGGTTCGGTGCGGGCGCAGCCATGGCCAGCATGTCTTGGTTTAGCGCATTAGGTTTCGGAGCCCGTTGGCTCCAGCCTTGGTTTGAAACGGTGCGGGCGTGGCGACTGCTGGACGGACTGATCGCATTGACGATGCTTGGCTTGGCGTTGATGCTGGTTAGAGGTTAATAAAAACTCTGCGGACATTCCATTTCTTTCCTTTTATTGCCGCATAAATTTCCAATCACTCTTGCTCTAAAAAGACTTCCTTGAGTGGCTTGGTCATAAATTCCGATTCATCAGATGTGCCGCAGATTAGAACACCTGCTCGAATTTTGATCTCAAGCGGTCAACCCGAAGCGTTGGCCATCGTCGCTGGGCTGTATACCAAGGTGTAATTGGCATCGTCCGGGATACCTGGCATGGTGGCAGCCCATTCCACATATTTCTTTCTCATGTCAGCAAGGCGCTCCGGTTCCCGATCGCAGAGGTTGGCACGCTCGCGCACATCTGTTTCAATATTGAAGAGAAACTCATGCCCATCAAGTTTGAGATACTTCCAAGCACCATCAATAACCGCCCACTGGTTGCGATATTTCATCCGCCAATACATGGGGCGAGCGCAGAGCACATGAGGATTTCGAAGGTTGGGGAGCATGTTTATGCCATCGAGTGGATAGTCCGCGTGCGCTTTAGTGCCTGCGGCAGCCAGTAACGTGGGCATCCAGTCCATGGTCATCATCTGTTGCTGACTTTTCCCGCCGGGTGCAATCCGTCCCGGCCAGCGTGCAATTAAAGGAATGCGCAGCCCCCCCTCCAGTAAATCCATCTTTTTCCCGACAAAAGGCCAGGTGTCTGAAAACCGCTCACCACCGTTGTCACTGGTGAAAACTACCAAAGTGCTGTCGTCCAGTCCTTGATCTTGCAAGCTTTTTAGTATTCGACCAATACCCTCGTCCATATGGTGGATCATGCGTTGGTAAACGGGCAATGAGCCACCGTCAACATGATGAATGTTGGTTCCTACCCGCTTGGACTCTTCTTCGTCGTCCCGTGTTTCCCAGGGCCAGTGCGGGGCGGTGTAGTGAACACTCAACATAAAGGGTTGTGCGCTAGTCTGCCGGTTGATAAAGTCGCAGGCGCGATCAGTGATCACATCGGTGAGATAGCCCTGCGCCTGCGCTGGTTGGGAACCATCCATTAGGTCTCGCGAGCCCTCGAACGACAGGTAGGAAAAATAGTCGACTGCACCACTCACCGGGCCAAAAAACTCGTCGTAACCGCTCAGCAAAGGACCAAAATTTGGCGGATACCCCAGATGCCATTTTCCTATCAACCCAGTGCGGTAGTTTTGCTCTCGAAGCAGTGAAGGTAGGGTTGGATGCTCTGGTGGCAGTCCAATCAACTCAGGATTGTTTCCGGATCGGCGGGTAAGTGGCTCCTCTGCTGCCCCCCGAAGCCTGTACTGGTAGCGACCAGTCATAAGCGCAAATCTTGTCGGCGAACAAACTGGCGAGTTGGAATAGGCTTGCATAAATTGCATCCCCTGTGCGGCCATGGCATCAAGACATGGGCTTACCGGTCCAAATGCAGCCAGTCTCCCACCATAGCAACCCAGGTCGGCATACCCTAAGTCGTCTGCTAAGACAAAAACAATGGTGGGTGCTTGGGTCAGCCGTAAGTGCTGCTGAGGGGCTTCAAGATGACTCATACAGAGCTCCTTTGGTTTGGGATGCGACGCGATGGCGGCCAGATTAACGTTTCAGCACGCATTCAAAAAATTTGAGGTTTTGATCGGTACTTTTAGGGCTTGCACAATTATTTTATTTCAGTCATACTAGCCCAATTATAGGTGAATATTCACTCAATGGCTACTAAAAAATCTCCTTCAATTTCATCCGCGAACGGCAAGAAACCAACGTCTGCGAAACCGTTTGACCCTGGTGATTGGCCGATAGTCTGGATGGCGCGCGCCGAAAGGCAGCACGCTCGAAATGCAAGCATGCTATTGGCCCCTTTAGGCATGCATCACCGGGAATTTCGACTTCTGTCACTCTTGGCAAAAGTCGATGCTATGCCCATCAGCGAACTGGCCGAAATGGCTGTCCTAGAGCGACCAACAGTTAGCAAAATGATCGATCGACTGCAGGCCGAGTGCTGGGTCGAACGCGGTGAACACGCCTACGACCGGCGTAGCTCTCCTCTGACACTGACAAAAATCGGCCGCGCCAAAGTCGATGCGGCTATCCCCATTGTTGAAGGCTTGCTCCGTGAATACCAGAACGGTATGTCGCCAACCGAGCGCGACCATTTCATGGCGATCCTCAAAGAGTTTTATCTGCGGGTACAGCATGCCCGCTCTAGCCCCTTCGACTTAGCCACGGATGGGCAAAGTTGATTAATTTTTAAGGAGACATCCATGCAACAACTCAACCTCAAAACAGCATCTGAACCGTTCGCCAACAGCTGGCAAAAAAATAAACGGCGATTTGATCAGCCCTCACCAAAAATCCTCCAATGCATAAGTATCTGCCTGGGACTTTTACTCGCAACGCTAAGCCTAGGAAGCGCTGCACAAGAGCGTTATCCAAGCCGAACCGTGCGGATCATCGTCCCTTGGGGACCGGGTACGCCGCCCGATGTAGCAGCAAGGGTCGTGGCGAGCAAATTGCCAGAACTTCTAAAGCAGCCAGTTATCGTGGAGAACCGTCCTGGCGCCTCTGGCACGATTGGATTGGCCGAAGTCGCCAGGTCGCCCGCAGATGGATACACCATAGGCGCTCTCCATTATTCGACTGCGGCCATCGCATCCCTTTATCCGCAGTTCAAAGTGGACTTGGTAAAGGACATGAAAGGCGTGGGGCAAATGGAGTGGGGACACAACATCTTGGTTGTTAGTCCATCGTTGGGTGTCAAAACAGTTGCAGAGCTGATTGAATACGTTAAACGCAACCCTTCCACATTTGCTTCAGCTGGGGTCGGTACACCTGCGCATTTGTCAGGCGTCATGTTCCAGCGCGCTACGAACACCGAGGCCACTCACATCCCTTACAACCAATTTGGTCAAGCGGTGCTAGACGTCTCAACGGGTCGCGTGACCTATATGGTTTTGGCGGCCCCGGCAGCCGTCCCGCAGATCCTAGGTGGAAAACTTCTTGCTCTTGCGGTGACCGGACCTACACGCAACAGCAACGTGCGCGATATCCCAACCGTATCAGAGCTCAAACTCGCTAGCATGCAGTCGCGGACCTGGTCAGGGCTGGTGGTCCGTTCTGACACGCCCAAAGAAGTGATTGATCGCCTTAGCCGAGATATTGCCAGCGTAATGGCGATTCCAGAAGTACGCGAGAGTTTGGCAAAGCAGCAGATTGAAATACCCATGGAAACGACTGAGCAATTCAGGGACCTGATTCGCAAGGATGTTGAATTCGGCGCGAATTTTGTCCGGGTCAACGGTATTAAATTGGACTAAGTCAGTCCTTGCACTCCACGTGTAATCCAAGCGCGTGGAGTGCAAGCGATAAAGGGAAAATCGCTAGGGCGGCTTGATAGGTCAGCGCCCCAGGTCTTTAGCGCTGACACCTGCGATACCCCAATTCGCTTTGGGCACTTCTTGAATCAACACACGAACAGCACTCACCGGAGCTCCAACGGCTTCAACCAAGGCTTGGGTGACTTTTTCGATGACTGCGCGCTTTTGTTCTTCTGTTCGACCTTCCAGCATGTAGATTTGAGCAAATGGCATAAAAATTCTCCGTTTGAAATATGAATAGTCTTAGACAAAGCGTAGGCTTGTGCTTCCCATGCCCTGGACACGAAGGGTGACGTTATCGCCCGCCTGCACGGCCACTGCCTCTGTAATGCCACCCGACAAGATGAGGCTCCCCGCAGGGATGCACTGTCCACGAGCTCCAAGGTGATTGGCTAACATCGCAATGGCTGCTGCTGGGTGACCTAAGACCGCTGCCCCCGCACCGAAAGCGACAGGCAGGCCGTTTTTCTCGAGCACGATGCCAACGGTACGCAGATCCACCCCAGAGACTCCCATGGGCTGTCCGCCCACTACAAAGCGCACGGCCGAGGTGTTGTCTGCTACGACGCTCTTCAGGTCAAATTTAAAATCACGATAACGGCTGTCGATGACTTCAATACCTGGCATCACAAAGTCGGTGGCAGCCAGCACGCTACCAATATGGCAACCCGGTCCACGCAATTCGGCCTTGGTAACAAAAGCAATTTCAGGTTCGACTTTGGGGTGAATCAATTCACTCATGCGGCATTCACCACCGTCGGACACCGCGTAATAGTCAGCCATAAAGCCAAACACCGGCGTATCCACGCCCATTTGTTTCATCTTGGCGTGCGAGGTCAAGCCAGCTTTGAGGCCGACGATTCGGCAACCGCGCGCGACTTTGCGCCGGCGCAATTCGTCTTGAATGGCGTAGGCGTCGTCCCAGTCCATATCGGGATAGTCGTCGGTGATTTTGGTGGTGTCCTGCGCTTGCAGTTCACAGTTTTCCAGCCGTTCGGCAAGAGCGGCAATAGTGGCAAGGTCGAGTTTCATGCGGCGGCTTTCTGGGTTGTGTTGCGGTTGCGGGCCATAGTCATAGCGGTGTCTTCAATCATGTCTTCTTGTCCGCCGACCATGCCTCGGCGTCCAAGCTCAACGAGTAAGTCACGTGCAGGCACCCCGTACTTGGCGCCTGCGCGCTTGGCAAATAGTAAGAAGCTGGAATACACGCCGGCGTAACCCAGGGTGAGCGAGTCGCGGTCGATACGGATTATGTGGTCCATGATGGGCACGACCAGGTCTTCGGCCACATCTTGAATCTTGAATACGTCCACGCCGGTCTCAATGCCCATGCGAGCGCATACGGCAATAAACACTTCCATTGGCGTATTACCAGCGCCTGCACCCAAGCCTGCTGCTGCAGCGTCAATCCGGTTGGCGCCCGCTGCCACAGCGGCAATCGAGTTGGCAATGCCCATGGCCAAATTGTGGTGGCCGTGAAAGCCCAGTTCGGTCTCGGGTTTGATGGCATGGCGAACCGCCGTCAGGCGCGCAGTTACGTCGTCAGGCAGCATGTAACCCGCCGAATCGGTTACGTAGATGCAGTTGGCTCCGTAACTCTCCATGAGCAAGGCTTGGCTTACGAGTTTTTCGGGGCTGGCCATGTGGGCCATCATCAAAAATCCCACCGTATCCAGACCCAGCGCTCGCGCCTTGTTGATGTGCTGCTCTGAAACATCAGCCTCTGTGCAATGGGTCGCAACGCGGATGGTGCCCACGCCCAGGTCTTTGGCCATGAGCAAGTGGTCCACCGTTCCGATACCTGGAATTAAAAGAGCTGAGACTTTGGCTTGCTTCATTTGCGGGATGACAGCGCCCAAATACGCTTCGTCGGTGTGCGCGGGGAAACCGTAATTGACCGAACTGCCGCCCAAGCCATCGCCGTGGGTGACTTCGATCAGCGGGACGCCTGCAGCGTCCAATCCGCAAGCAATACTTTTCATTTGATCCAACGTCATCAAGTGGCGTTTGGGATGCATGCCGTCGCGCAGCGTCATGTCGTGGACGGTGATTTTTTTACCTTGAAGTGTCATGGTGGTTCTCTTTGTGGGGTTCAGGCAGTTTCAGCGATGTCGGTGGCCTGTAATACGAGCCGACCAGCGATGATTTCTTCGGCAAACATTTCGGCGGTGCGGGCCGCAGCAGCGGTCATGATGTCGAGGTTGCCAGCGTACTTAGGCAGGTAGTCGCCCAAGCCTTCAACCTCTAAAAACACAGAGACTCGGTTGCCATCAAAAACGGGACCGTTGACTAGGCGATAACCGGGTACATATTTTTGTACTTCAGCCAACATCTGGTGAATAGAGGCCGTGATTTTTTCTTGATCAGGTTCAGTTTCGGTCAAGCAGTGAACGGTGTCACGCATCATCAGTGGCGGCTCGGCCGGGTTAATGATGATGATGGCCTTGCCTTGCTTTGCCCCACCAACTTTCTCAACTGCACCGGCTGTGGTGCGGGTGAATTCATCGATGTTCTTGCGCGTGCCTGGCCCCACCGAACGGCTCGACACCGTAGCCACGATCTCGCCGTAGGCCACGGGCTGAATCCGGCTGACCGCCGCCACCATGGGAATGGTGGCCTGTCCGCCGCAGGTGACCATGTTGACGTTCATCTCGCCCTTGCCCAATTGCTCCATCAGGTTGACCGGTGGAACGCAAAACGGGCCGATGGCTGCAGGAGTCAAGTCAATCATCAGCACGCCCAGAGCGTTGAGCTTACGAGAATTCTCGGCATGCACATAGGCGCTGGTGGCGTCAAAGGCGATTTGCACGCCGTCAGCCAAAACATGGGGCAGTAAACCGTCCACGCCGTCAGCCGTGGTTTTAATGCCCATTTCGCGGGCGCGTTTGAGGCCGTCGGACTCGGGGTCAATTCCCACCATCCATACCGGCTCGAGCACCGGGCTACGCTGCAACTTGGCGAGTAGATCAGTGCCAATATTTCCAGGTCCGATCAAGGCACATTTAATTTTTTTCATGAAAACTCCGTAAATAAAAATCTAAATAAGGGAACGCACCACGCCGCCCTCAACGCGCAGCGCAGCGCCATTGGTGGCAGCAGCGCGGGGGCTGCAGACGTAGGCGACCATGGCCGCCACTTCGCCCGGCTCGATAAATCGCTGCAGCAGAGAGGTAGGGCGGGCATATTTAAAAAAATCTTCTTCCGCTTCTTCCAAGGTCTGGCCGGCATTGCGCGCTAGGGTGGTGAAGAAATCAACCGCGCCCTCGGTTCGGGTGGGGCCCGGCAATACCGAATTCACCGTCACGCCGGTGCCGGCGCAGGTTTCTGCCAGACCGCGTGACACTGACAACTGCGCCGACTTACTCATGCCGTAATGCACCATGTCCCCCGGCGGACAAATACCCGACTCGCTAGAAATAAAAACCACACGACCCCAACCGCGCTCTTGCATACGCGCTAGGTGGTGGCGAGCCATACGCACTCCGCTGAGCACATTGACCTCAAAAAAACGCAGCCAGTCGGCGTCGGTAATCTGCGCAAAGTCTTTAGGCTCGAAGATGCCTAAGTTATTCACCAAAATATCTTGCTCGCCCGCAGCAGCGAGCAGCGTCTGGCAGCCTTCAGCTGAAGCCAAATCTACCGCGACTCCATGCACTATGGCGCCTGGTACTTGTGCGCTTAGGCGCTCCAAGGCAGCGTCAAGTCGCGCAGGATCGCGTCCATTGAGCGTGACGTGTGCGCCTTCGGATGCGAGTTCACAGGCAATGGCCCAGCCTATGCCTGCGCTGGAGCCTGTAACAAGTGCGCGCTTACCTTCAAGTTGAAGATCCATTGATTTTTTTACCTTGTCTTTTTAGACGACAACTAGCTTTAAAACATCGCCGCGTTCAAACAAAGCGCACCGAGCAGCTACCTAGGCCTCCGATAGAGACGCGGAAGTTGTCGCCAGCTTTGGCGGGGTGCATGGCTGCGAGCGCACCGGAAAGAATGACTTCACCAGCCTTTAGTCCAATACCCAGTCGCCCTAAAGTGTTGGCCAACCAAGCCACCGCGTTCACCGGTGAGCCCAGTGCAGCCGCCCCAGCTCCAGTGCCAATGATGTCGCCGTTTTTTTCAAGCACCATGCCGCAGGTGGATAAGTCCACCCGCCGCGGATCCACCGCACAGTCGCCAAGCACAAATACGCCACACGAGGCGTTATCGGCCACGGTGTCTTGGATCTTGATCTTCCAATCGCGAATGCGTGAGTCCACAATTTCAAAGCAGGGCATCACACACTCTGTGGCAGCCAAGACATCAGCGTTGCTGATGCCGGGGCCCATCAGGTCTTTCTTCAGAATAAAGGCGATCTCGCCTTCGGCCTTGGGCTGGATCAAGGTGTGGGTATCGATCGACTGGCCTTCGTTGTAAATCATGCCGTCGAGCAGGTAACCAAAGTCAGGTTGGTAAACACCCAGCATGTTCATCACCGCAGCCGAGGTAACGCCAATTTTTTTCCCCACAATGCGTTCACCCGCCTGAAGGCGGCGAGAGAGCATGCGCTGCTGAATGTGGTACGCGTTTTCGATGGTGATATCGGGGTAGCGGGTGGTGAGTGGGTCAACCACGGTTTGGGTGGACATGGCGTGGTAGAGCTCGTCGCCCAAGGTTTCGATCAAGGAGGTTTGCATGGGGTTGGAGGTCCTGCGTGTAGTAAATGAATCGGGATAGAAAGCTGTGTGTCAGGCGGTAGCGATGGCATCGGCCTCAGCGAAAAAGTTTTCCAGCAACTGGGCAAAGCGGGAGGCGTGCTCAATCTGGGTCCAGTGCCCGCACTGGCCAAACACGTGCAACTGCGAGCGCGGAATTTGCTGCGCCAAGGCCAGCGAGGTAGCCAAGGGAATGACCGCATCCTCGCGCCCGTGAACCACCAGCGTGTGGTGAGGTAAGGCACGGATGTCTTTTTCCGGGCTAGCCATAGCATCGATCCAGCGCTGGCGTGGCGCTGGAAACATGGCGCTAAACGACTCCTGAAAACCTGGCTGGATGCTGGCTTGGTAACGCAGCTGCGCCAGTTCGTCTGTCACGCGGCTGCGGTCGAAAGCAAATATATCAAGCAGTTGGCGCATATGGTCTAGCGATGGCGTGTAGCCCCATGCGGCCTCCAAACCAGGCGTGATTTCAAAAGGCACGCCCACGCTGCCCATTAATACCAGTCGGCGAACCCGCGTGGGATGTGCAATTGCCAATGCCAGCGCAAGCGCGCCGCCAAAGGAGTTTCCCACCACGTCGGCTTGAGATATTTCAAGGGCATCGAGAACATCCACTGCCTGCTGCACCCAAGCTTCCATACGATAGTGGGCGTTGTTCCCCGCGTCGTTAGGCCGGTCGGAATAGCCAAATCCAAACAAGTCGGGCGCCAACACACGCCGACCTTTCGAGAGCACCGGAAGCAATAATCGCCAGTTGGCCCAGGCGCTCACGCCTGCACCGGAGCCATGCAAGAGCATCACGGGTGGGCCGCTACCCTGGTCGTGCACATTGCTAAAGAAGGTGCCGGTACGAACGCGTTGGCCGATTTCGGGGTTGCTGGCTTGGGTCATGGTCTGCCTTTAGAGTTTGATACAGACGTTGCGCAGTTCGGTGTAAAACTCAAGCGAATGCACACCTCCCTCGCGTCCAATACCCGATGCCTTTGCTCCGCCAAAAGCGGTGCGCAGATCACGTAAGAACCAGCTATTGACCCAGCAAATTCCCACCTCTACTCGTTTGGCAACACGATGAGCGCAGCCCAGGTTCTCTGTCCAAACGGTGGTAGCCAAACCATATTCAGTGGCATTGGCTAGGGCAATTACTTCTTCCTCTGTGTCAAAGGGAGCGATATGGCAACATGGTCCAAACACCTCCTCGCGCACCACGGCCGCGCTCTCAGGCAGGCCTGTCCAGATGGTAGGTTGCACCCAATGCCCATGTGCTAACTCAGCGGGCATGTCGGGCACGCCGCCGCCAGTGACCAGGGTCGCACCTTCGGCCAGGGCTTTTTGGTAATAAGACAAAACTTTTTGTTTGTGTTCGGCAGATATCAGTGGCCCTAAGTTGACACCAGGCTCATTGGGCGGGCCAATCTTTAGCGCTTCTGCTTTTGCTTTGAGGGCTGCAACGAATTTTTCGAAAATCGGTCGCTGAACATAGACCCGTTCTGTTCCCAAGCAAACCTGGCCGCAGTTTTCGAACACGCTGCGGGTAATGCCTGCAATGGCTTTGTCAAAGTCAGCGTCCGCAAAAACGATGCCTGCATTTTTGCCGCCGAGTTCAAACGAAACCGGGCGTACGCCCTTGGCGGCAGCGGCCATGATGGCTTCACCGGTACGTGTTTCACCGGTGAAGGTAATGGCGTTGACGCCGGGATGACGGGTAAGGTATTCACCCGCTGATTGGGGCCCGAAACCGTGTACTACGTTATAAACACCGGGAGGGATTCCCACCGCGCTCATCACCTCACCCAAAAGCGTAGCCGTGGCTGGAGTCTCCTCTGAGGGCTTGACCACCACCGTGTTTCCGCAGGCCAGCGCTGGGCCGACTTTCCACGTCATGAGTAATAGAGGCAAGTTCCAAGGGCATACTACGCCCACCACGCCGACTGGCGAGCGAGTAGCGTAGTTAATGGCCTGCCCACCGTCAGGTGTGGCCATCTCAAAGCTTTCGGTTGGCACGTTTTTAACAATGTCAGCAAACACCTTGAAGTTGGCTGCGCCACGTGGAATGTCGATGTGTGAAGCCAAGCTGCGTGGCTTGCCGGTGTCGGCAATCTCTGCTTCTAAAAACTCGTCTGAGCGTCGGATGATTTCATCGGCAACAGCGTGGAGTAACTCCGTGCGTTTAACCACAGTCATTAGGCCCCAATCGCCATGAAGAGCGGCGCGTGCGGCACGCACTGCAGCGTCCACCTCGGCTTGCCCGGCCTCGTGCACCAGACCCAAAACTTTGTTATCAGCAGGGGCATGATTTTCAAAGGTTTTATCTGTAGCAACAAACTCGCCGTTGATGTAGTTCAAAAAATGTTTCATCGTAGTTTTTTCATATCAAAATCAATCCAGTCCAAGTGCGTGAAGCCCAGCCTGCGCAATCGCTTCATCCTGGCTTTCAGTTGCGCCCGACACACCAATGGCTCCAATGCGTTGACCCTGATCCACAATGGCCAGACCCCCACCAAAAGCCACAAAGCGGGGTCTTCGCACAATGCCTTCGCGCACCGCAGCTGAATGACCTTCAAGTGCTGCGTGCCACCGGCTGGTAGCAAGGCCAAAGCTGACAGCGGTATAGGCTTTGTCAATGGCAATTTCCACCGAGTGCAGCGGCGCGCCTGGCATTCGTAAGAACGCTGCCAGCACGCCACTGCCATCAAGCACCGCTACATTCACACACAGCCCCATAGACTGTGCTGTTTTGACAGCGGCACCCACACAGTCGTGCGCTGCTGCTGCGCTGATGACAGGCTGAGGAACACTTAGTGGAAATGTTTGCATTGCGTCGTCCTGGATTTCAGGTGTAGACGTCGGTAAAAGAGGGAGGTAACACACCAGTGTGGTAGAAAATTGCTCTGCCTGCCTCATCCTCCGTCCAAGTGGTTATCGGGCGGTCGCGCTGTGCTTGGTAACCCAACCCCGCGAATGTCTCGTTGCGGTTGCCACTGGGATCAAAGAAGTAAATCGTCTCACCACGTGTTATGCCGTGACGTGTAGGCGCAACGTCAATGCGCACCTTGTTCTTGGCCATCACATCGCCCGCCTTGAGCACGTCGTGCCATGAATCAAGGAAGTAGGAAATGTGATGTAAGCCGGGAGTGGGGCCGCCCACAAAAGCGATGTCGTGCGGCTTGCTCGAGCACGATAAGAATGACGCCAATTGAAACGCGCCCTCAGGACCCACGGTCAGTTGCTCGGTTTGGAAAAAGTTAAGCACATCAATGAAGAAGCTTGTGTTTTCTGCCACCTTGTTGATGCCTTCTCCGGGATTGAACTCACACATCAGCAACACGTGGTCGAGCCAATGCGCAGCCGCACCTTTAACGCCATCAGGCCAAGGATCGGGATTGAGAGACCCCACGTCAGTTCCGACGCATTCCTTCATGGCAAATAGGCGCATCTCGTGGCCACTGGGTAATTTAAATACCAGCATCCGCCCAGTTGAAGGCATAGTTCCTTCCGCAACCATCTTGGTGGCGGTACCGGCCGCTTCAATGGCGATTTTTAATTGGTCGAGTTCACTGTCTTTCTCAACTTTGTATGCCACATGGTTGACGCCAGCACGGTCTGAAGGTGTCAGAACCAGAGAAAACTTATCCCA
>CAMDAN010000027.1 GCA_945888535.1 Bordetella parapertussis | reverse complement strand
TGTCAATTTATTACAGCATTTGAAGAATGGCGCGCTCGACCACGACAAACTCAAACGCACCATCACTACCGCAATGCGTATGCTCGACAACGTCATTGACATCAATTACTACGCAGTCAAAAAAGCACGCGACTCCAATATGCGCCACCGCCCGGTTGGTATGGGCATCATGGCTTTCCAAGACAGCTTGTACGAATTGCGAATTCCTTACGCCAGCGATGCAGCTGTCAACTTTGCAGATACGTCTATGGAAGCCATCAGCTATTACGCTTACTGGGCTTCTACCGAACTCGCACGTGAACGTGGCACTTACTCGAGCTTTAAGGGCTCGCTGTGGGATCAAGGAATCTTGCCTTTTGACACCCTGGACTTGCTAGCCAAAGCGCGTGGTGGCTACGTCGAAGTTGACCGTTCATCGACCATGGACTGGGATGCCTTGCGTAAAAAGATCGCCAAGGATGGAATGCGCAACTCCAACTGCGTGGCAATCGCGCCCACGGCAACCATCTCCAACATCATTGGCGTCGATGCGTCTATCGAACCGTGCTTTGGAAACTTATCGGTTAAGTCCAACCTCTCCGGTGAATTTACCGTCATCAACAGCTATCTCGTGCGCGATCTCAAGCGTATTGGCTTGTGGGACGATGTCATGGTGATGGACCTGAAACACTTTGACGGCTCACTGAGCCCCATGGACCGCGTCCCCAACGAAATCAAACAACTTTATGCGACAGCATTTGAAGTTGAAACACGCTGGTTGGTTGAAGCTGCTGCCCGCCGTCAAAAATGGATCGATCAAGCGCAGTCGCTCAATATTTATATGGCTGGCGCATCTGGCAAAAAACTGGATGACACCTACAAATTGGCGTGGGTACGAGGTCTCAAAACGACTTACTACTTGCGCACGATGTCGGCGACCCATGCCGAAAAATCTACTATCAGTTCTGGTCGCATGAACTCTGTTGCATCGAGCACGGCTACGGCCGCATCTGCCAGCGCACCTTCGCTGCTTGAAGCTGCAGCGGCAGCTGCACAACAACAGATAGAGCTCAGCGGCAATGCCGCTACAGACATTAAATTTTGTGGTGTTGATGACCCAACATGTGAGTCATGTCAGTAATTACCAAACTGATTTGGGTTTCAAAATAGTGCATACACGCAACACAATTGAAGTAAGAAGTGCATGATTGCTTTGCAATTTCATGCGCTGATCGCATAATCTAACTATTGGAAAACATATGCTGACTTGGGACGAAGAAATTAAGCCTGCCTCTCCGACAAATTTTGCGCCACGCAGCGCAGAGGCTTTCCATTCTCTAAAAGATACGCTAGCCCATTCCACCCAATCAGCGGGTGCTTTCGCGGATCAACCTGAAGTTGAAAAACCATCAGAGACACCACATCGCCGGGTTCGCGCTTCTGACAAGCGCATCATCAATGGCAAAACCGATGTGAACCAACTCGTCCCATTTAAATACAAATGGGCTTGGGAAAAATACCTTGCAACATGTGCCAACCATTGGATGCCGCAAGAAGTCAACATGACTCGCGACATCGCTTTGTGGAAAGATCCAAACGGATTGACTGAAGACGAGCGCCGGATTGTCAAACGCAATCTTGGCTTCTTTGTGACCGCTGATTCCCTGGCTGCGAATAACATCGTCCTAGGCACCTACCGCCACATCACTGCACCTGAGTGCCGGCAATTTTTATTGCGCCAAGCCTTTGAGGAAGCCATTCACACTCACGCGTACCAATACATTGTGGAGTCCCTCGGCCTGGATGAAGCCGAGATCTTCAGTGCATACAACGAAGTGAAGTCTATTCGCGATAAAGACGAGTTTTTGATTCCCTTTATTGCAGCCATCATGGACCCGCACTTTCATACGGGAACCCCAGAAACCGATCAAACGCTTTTGAAGTCTTTGATTGTTTTTGCGTGTCTCATGGAAGGCCTGTTCTTTTACGTGGGCTTTACCCAAATTCTTGCTTTGGGACGCCAAAACAAAATGACCGGTGCGGCAGAACAGTACCAGTACATCTTGCGCGACGAATCGATGCACTGCAATTTTGGTATTGATTTGATCAATCAACTCAAGCTTGAGAATCCGCACCTCTGGACTGCAGAATTCAAAGCTGAAATTAAAGACTTGTTCGAACAAGCCGTTGAACTCGAGTACCGTTACGCTGAAGACACCATGCCACGCGGCGTGTTGGGAATGAACGCATCGATGTTCAAAGGCTACTTACGCTACATCGCTAATCGCCGCGCAACTCAAATTGGCCTTGAAGCATTGTTTCCCCATGACGAAAATCCTTTCCCATGGATGAGCGAAATGATTGACTTGAAGAAAGAACGTAACTTCTTCGAAACCCGTGTGATCGAATACCAATCCGGCGGGGCATTGTCTTGGGACTAATGCATTGGGTAAAACATTTCAAAATTTCACAAAACGGCGAGGCGCACGTCGCCTTGACCTGTTTGTGTCACCAAGTTCATGCTGCTGGGACTTTGCCCAACAACATGAATCGCTTTTTGCTATCCAACATGCAAAAAGTGCTCTTTGTTAATTGATCAAGGAGAAAATTATGGCAACTGCAAAAAAACCAGCCGCTAAGAAGGCTGCCCCAGCGAAGAAAGTGGCGGCTAAACGTCCAGCTGCTAAAAAAGTAGCGGCTAAAAAGCCAGCGGCTAAAAAAGCTGCTGCTAAGAAGCCTGCTGCTAAAAAAGTAGCGGCTAAGCGCCCAGCGGCTAAAAAAGCTGCGGCTAAGCGTCCAGCGGCAAAAAAGGCTGCGGCTAAGCGCCCAGCGGCTAAAAAAGCTGCTGCTAAGAAGCCAGCCGCTAAAAAAGCTGCTGCTAAAAAGCCAGCGGCTAAAAAAGCTGCTGCTAAGAAGCCAGCCGCTAAAAAAGCTGCCCCTAAGAAAGCAGCGAAAAAGCCTGCTGCCAAGAAAGCTGCGAAAGCACATGCTGCCCCTGCCGCTCAGACTACACTGAACCCGCAGGCTGCTTGGCCTTTTCCAAGCGCAGCCAAGCCTTAATCGTATCTACGATGGGCTACCCAAAGCCTGGCACCTGAAAAGGTGCTGGGCTTTTTTATTGAATGCGCGCTGTCATCAGCACCCAACCTTCTTGGTTATCTGTGACTTGCAAGCTGCAATAGGGCGCATAGGCGTCTATCAATTCTTGGGTTTGTCGCTCAAGAATTCCTGCCAAAATTAACTGCCCGCCGGGTTCCACGTGTGAACACAGTAAAGGCGCTAAAACTTTGAGGGGTGTTGCCAAAATGTTGGCAAACACCACACCAAACAACCCCTCTGCCATCTCGGGCAAACCCACAGCCAAATGGGCATCGTTGGCTTGCGCATTAAGTTGTGCTGATTGAACTGCGGCCATGTCAATATCAACTGCCACCACTTCGGACGAACCAAATTTCGCCGCTCCTATGGCCAGTATCCCCGAACCACAACCGTAATCAAGGACTCGGCAATTGACTGGGTGAGTCGCGATCCATCGCAGACACATGCGGGTTGTAGGGTGGGTACCGGTCCCAAACGCCAGGCCGGGGTCGAGTCGAATCACGTAACGGGCGCCCTTCGGTGGCTCGTGCCAAGTGGGGACAATCCAAAATTCCGGAGTGATATCGACCGGCGCAAACTGTGCTTGCGTGAGAGGCACCCAGTCTTGGTCTGCGACCGGGGCGGTGCCTAAAACTTGGCAACCTTCAAAAAAATCTTGGGCCTTCAAAAGTCGCTCAGCTTCTGTTGCCAGATACTTATTGGCAAATAGCGCGATCACTCTGGAACGCTGCCAGCCCTCTTTAGGTGCAGGCATCCCAGGTTCGCCAAAAAGTGCTTGCTCCGCATCGGTCTGCGCATCGGCATCCTCAACGCTCACGCTCAGCGCCTCTAGCGCATCCAAGCTCTCACTGAGAATCTCAACCAGTGCCTCAGGACACATTAAGCGCAGTTCAAACATGGGAAATTCAGCGTTTATGCTGTTCCAGCCAATGCTCTAGATAGTGAATATTGGTGCCGCCCGCCATAAATTTAGCGTCTACCATCAATTCCCGATGCAAAGGAATATTGGTATGGATGCCTTCAACCGCTGTTTCTAATAAAGCCGTTCGCATCCTGGCCATGGCTTGGTCGCGGGTATCGCCGTGAACAATGATTTTCCCAATCATAGAATCGTAATTGGGGGGGACAAAATAATTTGTGTAAATGTGTGTGTCTACCCGCACCCCTGGACCGCCAGGTGCATGCCAAGTTGTTACTCGCCCGGGTGAGGGCGTGAATTTATAAGGGTCTTCCGCATTGATGCGGCACTCAATGGCATGGCCGTGAACTGTGATTTGTCTTTGGGTAAAAGGCAGTTTTTCACCCGCAGCAACCATGATTTGGGTTTTGACAATATCAATCCCCGTCACCATTTCCGTGATCGGATGCTCCACTTGCACACGGGTGTTCATTTCAATGAAATAAAACTCTCCGTCTTCGTATAGGAATTCGAAGGTACCAGCCCCTCGGTAATTAATTTTTTTACACGCAGCAACACACCGTTCACCGATGCGCTCAATGAGTTTACGACTGATCCCTGGCGCTGGCGCTTCTTCTAGAATTTTTTGGTGGCGTCGTTGCATAGAGCAATCACGCTCGCCTAAATAGACCGCGTTTTTGTGTTTGTCGGCCAAAATTTGGATTTCAATATGGCGCGGGTTTTGGAGAAATTTCTCCATGTAGACTGCTGGATTACCAAAAGCAGCGCCTGCCTCGGCTTTCGTCATCGCCACCGCGTTAATCAGCGCAGCTTCGGTATGCACCACACGCATGCCTCGCCCGCCACCGCCACCGGCCGCTTTAATGATCACGGGGTAGCCCACGGACTTGGCGATCCGACGAATGTGGGCTGGGTCATCAGGAAGCTCTCCTTCCGATCCAGGAACGCAGGGTACGCCTGCACGAATCATGGCTTGTTTGGCGGAAACCTTGTCGCCCATGATGCGAATCGATTCTGGTGTTGGGCCAATGAACTGGAATCCGCTTTTTTCAACCCGCTCCGCAAAATCGGCGTTTTCACTTAAGAATCCGTAGCCCGGATGAATGGCCTCCGCATCGGTCACTTCCGCTGCAGAAATAATGGCAGGCATATTGAGGTAGCTCAAATTGGACGCCGCCGGGCCAATGCAAACCGCTTCTTCGGCAAGCCGGACGTATTTGGCATCACGGTCTGCTTCGGAGTACACCATCACCGCCTTCACCCCCAATTCACGGCAGGCGCGCTGGATTCGGAGAGCGATTTCGCCGCGATTGGCGACCAGGATTTTTTTGAACATAGACGAATCAGCGCTTATTCAATAACGAACAGGGCTTGCCCGTATTCAACCGCTTGACCGTTTTCACAAAGCACTTGGGTCACCGTACCCGCCTTGTCAGCTTCAATTTCATTGAGGATTTTCATGGCCTCAATAATGCAGATCGTATCGCCCTCTTTGACAACGGATCCGATTTCAACAAACGATTTAGCACCCGGCGAGGCGGAGCGGTAGAAGGTTCCCACCATCGGTGATTTGACGGAATGCCCAGCGGGCGGCTCTTCTATTGGAGCCGCTGCAGGACTTGCAGGGGAGGCAGAAGCCAATGGAGCCGCCACCATAGTGGCCATGGGAGCAGGCGCGTAGCTGTGAACCATGGCACCGCCGCCCTTAACGATACGGACCTTGCCTTCGGCCTCGGTAATTTCCAATTCTGAAACATTGGAATCTGACACCAAATCAATCAATGTTTTAAGTTTTCGTAAATCCATGAATCCTCCAGGAGCCAATCAACAAGAAGCGGGAATTTAACCTAAAAATCGCTTAAATACCACCATTTGCTGTTATTTATTATTAAATTAACCTAAAAGCCGTCTTAAATCCTCTTAAAGACTCTGATGTCTCATGCCGGGGCTCTATCGTCTAACCAAGAATGCCTGTAAGTAACAGCTATTTTAAACTACGCCAAGCTTCGAGATCAGCCACCCCAAGCCGTCCCATTTTTCGCTGTGCAATCGCTCCATTTTTTGCAATGACAACCGAAAAAGGCAAACCCCCGGTCAGATTACCCAAATTGCGCCCCAAGTCCACGCCCCCCAAACCCGCCATTGCGATCGGAAAGCCCAAGGGCATTTTTTCAAGAAAACCTCGAACTGCCGCAGCCTTATCTACCGCCAACCCTAGAACTTGCCAACCTTTAGACTTGTTTTCACGATAGAAGGCATCTAATAAAGGAAGTTCCTCAACACATGGGGGACACCACGTCGCCCAAAAGTTAATCAAAATCGGATTTCCTTGAAACGATCGCATTTGAAGTTTTTTTCCTTCTGGAGTCTCCCATTCCAAATCCCAGAACCCCTCCAAAGGAGTCAAACCTGGCGTTGACACCGACTCTTGCTGATTCCACCAAGACAAACCCGCACCCACACCAGCCGCCAGTCCAGCGATAGAAAGCACAATCGCACGTCGGCTTTTGGGATGAGACGGTGTTTTTAGGGGGGATTGGGTATTCATTGCGGTCGGTTCCGATACATCAAGAAATATTGCCAATGACGGCACGCAACGCCGTCGCGTCGCCTCGGGGTCGGCGTCCTCGTGCATCAGGTTGAAGCGCGCCGCGAATGTCGTCTAAGTCATAGATCAGAAGGTGCAAACCGATATGCTCTTCTAAGAGAGGACTCCACACATGAACGCTGAGTGCGTCCACCCGCTCCCCCTGAAAACCAGGAACAGAACGAACCTCAAAGCGGACACCGCGATCGATCAGCTCAATTTCGGCCTCTTTCGCGTCGCCACAGAATAATTGCAGATAAACATCGGAATGGCGGGTAGCGGTTCCATGCCAAACCGCCCCAGCGACATGGGGGTGAAAGGACGCTAAGCGGTCCATCCACTCCAAAGCCAAAATCCGCAAGGCATGCAACTCGGTTGCTTGTGTGTCGGCACAAAAAATAGCAATATATTCCTCCACCGCACGCTCGATATCGTCGTTATTAGGCAGTGCACTGCGGGCCGTTAAGCCCATTTGCTTGACGGCGCGGCGCTTGGCGCTGCCAAAGTCCAAACCCTCTTCGGCCACCATCCGCGCTGCAACAGCAGAAATCTCGTCCTTCATACTTTCCATCGTGACATTGTGCCTTTTCCCAAGCTGTCCTCACAATGAGCGGGCTTTCAGGCCCGGTAAAATAGGCCATGCACATTCATATTTTGGGTATTTGCGGCACGTTCATGGGCGGATTAGCCGCTTTGGCGCGTGAAGCGGGCCACCGTGTGACAGGCTGCGATTCGGGCGTCTACCCTCCCATGAGCGACCAACTGCGGTCTTTGGGGATCGATTTGATTGAAGGCTTTGGCGCTGACCAAATGGCACTCCAACCCGATATGTTTGTGGTTGGCAACGTCATTAGCCGCGCCCGCAACAGCGACGCCAGTCCCAAGTTCCCCTTAATGGAAGCCATTTTGGATGCCGGTGCGCCTTACACGAGCGGCCCCCATTGGCTTGCCGAACATGTACTGCAGGGTCGCCATGTCTTGGCGGTCGCTGGAACCCATGGAAAAACCACGACCACCGCCATGCTAGCCTGGATTTTGGAAAGCGCAGGACTTCAACCCGGCTTTTTAGTGGGCGGGGTACCGTTGAACTTTGGCGTTTCAGCCCGTTTAGGCCAAGGAAAGACTTTTGTCATTGAGGCGGATGAATACGACACCGCATTTTTTGACAAGCGCAGTAAATTTGTCCATTACCGCCCTCGAACCGCTGTCCTCAATAACTTGGAATTTGACCACGCTGATATTTTTGACGACTTGGCCGCGATCGAGCGACAGTTTCACCACCTGGTTCGCACCGTTCCCAGTTCCGGCCGCTTGGTTGTCAATGGCCTTGAAGAAAGCCTAACCCGAGTGGTGAGCCAAGGGTGCTGGAGTGAGCTGCGAACTTTTGGCACTGCAGTCAGTGATTTCACAGCAGTGGGCGAACCCCACGATTTCACGGTGACGCATCAAGGAAACACCTTGGCCCATGTTCAATGGTCTTTAGGCGGCGTCCACAATCAACTCAATGCATTAGCCGCTATCGCAGCAGCAGACCATGTGGGCGTTCCTCCCGAACAATCGGCCCTTGCGCTGGCTCATTTTGAGAATGTCAAAAGGCGTATGGAAGTGCGGTCACGCATCCCTTATCCAGCTGCAAGCAGCAATGCACCCTCATTAACTGAAAAACCCGATGTCGTAACTATTTATGACGACTTTGCGCACCACCCCACGGCGATCCGGACCACCGTCAACGGGTTGCGCCGGCGCATTGGCACTGCCCGCATTCTGGCAGTCTTCGAACCCCGGTCCAACACCATGAAGCTCGGCGCTATGAAGGCCCAACTGCCTTGGAGTCTGGAAGAGGTTGATTTGGCGTTTTGCCATACCGGGGGCCTGAGCTGGGATGCCTCAGAAGCCCTGAAACCCTTGGGAACAAAAGCCTTTTGCGCCCCCAACATCGATGCGCTCGCAGCCCAAGTCGCATCGCACGCTCGGGCAGGCGACCATATTCTTTGCATGAGCAACGGCGGCTTTGGTGGCATTCACCAAAAACTCGCCCAATTGCTACAAGGCTAAAAAGGGCTGGGCGAGTCGGTGGTTGCGCTCAACGCGCGCGACGTGTCTTAACGGCTTGCGAGAGCACTTCAAGACTCTGCAAAGAATCGTCCCAACCCAAGCAGGCATCTGTAATGCTCTTGCCGTATTCCAGCTCAGCAGCTTTGTCTTTGCCAGGGGTGAATTTCTGAGCGCCGGCCAACAGGTGGCTCTCGACCATCACGCCAAAAATAGAACGTGACCCCCCCGCTATTTGGTTCGCAATATCACGCGCAACGTCAAGCTGCTTTTCGTGCTGCTTGCTGCTGTTAGCGTGGCTGCAGTCAACCATCAAAGACGTTGGCAAATGGGCTTTGGCGAGGTCTTGGCAAGCGGCTGCCACACTGTGCGCATCGTAATTGGGGGTTTTGCCTCCGCGCAAGATCACGTGGCAATCGGGATTGCCTTGCGTTTGCACAATAGCCACCTGGCCGTTTTTATGCACCGATAAAAAATGGTGGCCGCCCGCGGCGGCTTGAATCGCATCAGTGGCAATTTTGATGTTGCCGTCGGTTCCGTTTTTAAAGCCAATCGGCGCTGAAATACCCGAGGCTAATTCTCGGTGCACTTGGCTCTCCGTCGTACGTGCGCCAATCGCGCCCCATGCAATCAAGTCAGCCAAATACTGTGGAGAAATTACATCTAGGAACTCACTGCCGGCAGGAAGACCCAAACGGTTAATTTCAATCAACAACTGGCGTGCGATGCGAAGCCCTTCGTCAATGCGAAAGCTCTCATCCAAATAGGGGTCATTGATCAAACCCTTCCAGCCGACGGTGGTTCTGGGCTTCTCAAAGTACACCCGCATCACAATTTCCAAGGTGTCGGCGTACTTCGTACGCTGCTCTTTCAATCGACGCGCGTAGTCGACAGCAGCAGAGGGGTCATGAATCGAGCAGGGTCCGATGATGACTAGCAAACGGTCATCTTTGCCCGCCATGATTTTTTGGATGCGTTTGCGAGTCCCTAAAACCAAGGTCTCTACGGGTGTTGCGCTGATAGGGAAAAAACGAATCAAATGCTCAGGCGGGGGCAGCACGGTAATGTCTTTGATACGTTCATCATCGGTTTTACTGGTTCGGTCAGTATTAGCAGTCATCGCAAAAGCTCCTCAATCACAATCTAAAAAGCATAAAAAAACCGCCGGGGAGGCCGGCGGTTTAGGAAGTATCAGGACGTTTTTCTTGTCTACGTTCAGATCTCTCTACCGCCATCAGCGCGTGAGAACCAAAAATAGCTAAAGTAAAAACGAATCGAAACCATGGGTATCAATGTAGCACAGGTTCAAAATGGACAATATCAAGCGGTTCCGCCGACGGTCAAACCATCAATGCGCAAGGTAGGTTGTCCTACCCCCACGGGCACACTTTGGCCTTCTTTCCCACACGTGCCCACACCACTGTCAAGCCGCATGTCATTGCCAATCATGCTCACCCGTTTTAAACATTCTGGCCCGCTGCCCACAATCGTGGCACCTTTGACTGGGTAGAGGATTTTCCCGTTTTCCACCCAATACGCCTCACTGGCAGAAAAAACGAATTTCCCAGAAGTAATGTCCACCTGTCCGCCGCCAAAGTTGGTGGCATACAGGCCTTTTTTGATGCTTTTCACAATTTCTTGGGGGTCTTTATCGCCGCCCAACATATACGTGTTGGTCATTCGCGGCATAGGAATGTGGGCGTAACTTTCACGCCGACCGTTCCCTGTCGGTGCGACGCCCATCAACCGCGCATTCATCGCATCTTGGATATAGCCCTTCAAAATACCATCCTCAATCAAGACATTGCGCCCGCTGGTATTGCCTTCGTCGTCGACGTTCAGTGAGCCTCGGCGTTGCGCAATCGTTCCGTCATCTAATACGGTCACCCCTTTGGCTGCAACGCGTTCACCGATACGCCCACTGAATGCGCTGGAGCCCTTGCGGTTGAAGTCGCCCTCCAAGCCGTGGCCAATGGCTTCGTGCAACAAGATACCGGGCCAACCTGGTCCCAAGACCACCGTCATTTCGCCTGCTGGCGCGGGCCTGGCTTCCAAATTGGTTAAAGCCGCGTGCACGGCTTCATTGACGTACTGGGTAATTTGCGCATCGTCAAAATACGCCAGGCCAAAACGCCCGCCCCCACCTGCTGACCCCACTTCGCGGCGGCCTTTTTGCTCAGCAATTACCGTCACAGAGAGTCGAACCAAAGGACGCACATCCGCTGCGACTGTGCCGTCGGCCCGCGCCACCAGCACCACGTCGTACTCCATCGCCAATCCTGCCATCACTTGGGATACACGTGGGTCTTTGGCACGCGCCAACGTTTCGACTTTCCCCAACAAAGCCACTTTGGTCGCACTATCGAGTGTGGAAATCGGATCGGTGCCGGCGTACAGGCTTCGGCTTTGGGCTACTTTGGGCTTAGCCACTTGAACCCGGCCTTTTTGGGATGCGCTACCAATGGTTCGAACCGTTCGAGCCGCATCTAACAGGGCGGCTTCAGAAATATCATCCGAGTAAGCAAAGGCTGTCTTTTCACCGCTCACCGCGCGCACGCCCACGCCTTGGTCAATACTAAACGAGCCCGTTTTAGCGATTCCCTCCTCCAAACTCCAGCCTTCAGAGCGGGTGTATTGGAAATACAAATCGGCCTCATCAACATGGTGGGCTTTAATTTCACCCAGCGCACGGGTCAGATGGGATTCATCTAAGCCAAAAGGGGTCAGCAAAAGGGACCTGGCTGTCGCCAAGCGTTCGATGGTGGGTTCGCGAGAGATCATGGCGTTATTTTAGGCCTTGAGCCGATCCAGGCATTAGCTCTGAACCAATCGCCTCGCACTGGAAATGGACATCAGCATGCCCAAAGCCAACCCAAGTACCACCATGGATGTGCCGCCATAGCTGATAAAAGGTAAAGGCACACCCACCACGGGCAAGATGCCACTGACCATGCCCATATTAACGAAGGCATAGGTGAAAAAAATCATCGTGATGCTGCCACTGAGCAAACGCGTAAACAAGGTCGGGGCCTCCATTGCAATCGCCAGACCTCGAAGTATCAAAGCCACAAATGCACCGATGAGCATGAGATTGCCCAAGAAACCAAATTCTTCGGAGAAGGCGGCAAAAATGAAGTCGGTGGTGCGCTCCGGAATGAATTCAAGATGGGTTTGGGTTCCCTGCATAAAGCCCATTCCAAAAAATCCGCCCGAACCAATGCCAATCATTCCCTGAATGATGTGAAAGCCTTTACCCAAGGGATCGCGGGTCGGGTCTAACAGGGTGCAAATGCGTTGCTGTTGGTAATCGTGCAACAACGGCCAACGCATCCCGTCGGCGCACAAGGTCGTCTCAAACCCCACGATCAGTGCAATACCCACAACCCCTAATAACAAGGGCGGAACAATCAATTTCCAGCTGACCCCCGCAAAGAAAATAATAGACAAACCTGCGGCCATGACCAGCAAGGCTGTTCCCAAATCGGGCTGGCGCATGATTAAGCCCACAGGCAAGGCGAGCAAAACAAAAGCGACGGCGAAATCAACCACTCGCAACTGGCCTTCGCGTTTTTGGAACCACCATGCCAACATCAGCGGAACCGCCAATTTGAGAATTTCGCTGGGTTGTATCACGATGCCCACATTCAACCAGCGCGTAGCGCCTTTTTTGGTGACTCCAAAGATAGCGACGGCTATCAACAGCCCCACCCCCAAAACGTACAAGGGGACCGCAATCGTTGCCAATCGCTGCGGAGGAATTTGAGCCACCACAAACATCACGAAAGCGGCAATCAGCATATTGCGGCTATGGTCCGCAAATCGGGTGCCGTGGTCGTAGCCAGAGGAATACATCACCAGCAAACCGGCGCAGGCCAAAAGAAAAACTGCGAACGCCAAAGGGCCATCAAAGCCGACCAACCAAGGGGCGATGCGATTGCGAAGTGAAACTTTTCCAAATGGGGTAGCCATGCTGCGATTATCTCGCGGTCGCGGGGTCCGCGCCATGGGACAATCGAGACTATGTTTGTATTGTTTGATGAAGCCGGAAAACTCATGGCCGGTCGGGTGCTGTCTGAAAGCGATGCCTCTGTGCAAGTAGAGCTCGACAGCGGCAAGCGCCTCAAGGTGAAAGTAGCCCACGTGCTGCTGCGCTTTGAGAAACCTGCGCCTTCCCAATTTGTAGCTGCGGCGCTGGCCTTAAGTGAAACCATTGAACTAGAAATGGCCTGGGAATTCTCGCCCGAAGAGGATTTTGGATTTTCTGAACTGGCGAGGGACTACTTTTCTGACCAAGCAACGCTTGAGCAGCAAGCTGCCATGCTGTTTCGACTGTTTGAAACACCCCACTATTTCCGACGTGCCGGCAAGGGCCGCTTTCGCAAAGCCAGTGCTGAGATCATTGCCCAAGCCCTCGTGGCCCTGGAGAAGAAAAAACAAGTGGCAGCCCAAATTACCCAGTGGGCCCAAGCGCTGGGCTCGGGCGTTTGCCCTGAGCCGGTTGCTGAGCAGTTGTACAAAATTTTATTCAAGCCAGACAAAAACTCTGCCGAATACAAAGCCGTCGTAGAAGCATCACGTGCCACCCAAACCGGACCGCTGGAACTTTTACAGCGCTGTGGCGCCATCCGTTCTCCTTACCAGTTCCATTGGAAGCGCTTCTTACTTGAAAACTTCCCTAAAGGCGTTGCGTTTGGCAATGTGACTGCGCCTGCTGTGGCAGATCCATTGCCGCTGTCCTCGGTACAGGCCTTTTCTATTGACGATTCGGCCACCACAGAAATTGATGACGCCTTGTCCGTACAAGGGCTCGGCACTGGCACGGTAACTGTAGGTGTGCATATTGCGGCGCCTGGGTTGGCCGTTTTGCCTGGAAGTGATATCGATAAATTAGGGCGCGATCGACTTTCCACCGTCTACATGCCGGGTTACAAAATCACTATGCTGCCGGATGCAGTGGTTCAGAACTACACCCTCCAAGAAGGTCGCAACTGTCCTGCCGTGTCTTTGTATGTCACGATGGACGAAGCCACGCTCACTATTCAATCGAGCGAAACCCGTTTAGAGCTTGTCCCGATTGCACACAACCTGCGACACGATCAACTTGACAGTGTGGTTACGCCCGAGTGGCTTGCGCATCTCAGCCCTGATCCTGAAAATACGCCACCCGCTTTGGTCGGTTTGCACCCTGACTTGGCTTTCTTGTACCGTCTTGCCAAAGACCTCAAGGCAAAGCGTGAAATCGTACGCGGCAAACCTGAAACCTTTAATCGCCCAGATTACAACTTCAAACTCATTGGCAACGCAGGCGCAACACCCCAAGGCGATGAAGAGGTTGTTATCACGACCCGCCAGCGCGGCGCCCCATTGGATTTGATCGTGGCAGAAGCGATGATTTTGGCCAATAGCAGCTGGGGCCAATGGATGGCCGAGCTGGGTGTTCCCGGGATTTACCGCAGCCAAGCCTCCTTGGCGCCAGGCGTCAAAGTGCGCATGGGGACCAAAGCCTTGCCCCACGCGGGCATTGGCGTTCCAAGTTACGCATGGAGCACCTCACCCTTGCGACGCTATACCGACTTGGTCAACCAATGGCAAATCATCGCGTGCGTGCGCCACGGCAAAACGGCAGCCCTTGCGGCCTATTTCAAACCCAAGGACGCTGATCTTTTCTCCATCATCTCTAGCTTTGACGCGGCTTACAGTGCCTACAACGGATTCCAAGGTGCCATGGAGCGGTTTTGGACTTTGCAATACCTGAATCAACATCACACGACCGAATTGGTTTGTGGTGTATTCAAAGAAAATATGGTGCGTGCGGAAGACTTGCCTTTGGTTCTCCCAGTGATGGGCGCGCAAGGCCTAGCCCGTGGAGCGCGGGTTCGGGTGAAACTTGGAGAGATGGATCTGGTGTCCTTAGATATCCATGGAAGCGTAATAGAGCGCCTTGACACACCGATGGACGGCGATGCAGAACCCTCCCAAGCAAGCGACGAGCAGCAAGATGACGACGAGATCACAGGGCCGATTGCCATTGCGGTGGACGTCAATGAAGCGCCTGCCATAACGGAGTAAAGCATGGGCGGCATCCGCGATTGGCCATTCTTTCAGCGCATACCCACCATGGGAACCTTGCAATGGGCTTTGCTATTTTCCATCGCGCTGCATCTGGCTTTACTCACGATTCGGTTTGTGAATCCTCAAGCCTTTAACCGTCTTTTTGAAGAGTCGCCCTTAGAAGTGATCTTAGTGAATGCCAAAGGGAAAACACCGCCCGTGAAAGCCCAAGCCATTGCACAAACTAATTTGGAAGGTGGGGGGGATTCTTTGCAAGGCAGGGCCAGCAGCCTTTTCCAGGCATCTCCCCAAAGCCAAGACGGCGATGTGCGAGCCCAATTGGCAAGTGGCGGAACGCCGAGCCTTCAAGCCCAACAAAATATTCTGCTGTCCCAAATCAAAACCCAGCTGAACGCCCTGGAGCATCACCCGCTCAGCGATTCGCCGCACCAACCGCAGCAGGCGCAAAAAGAGCAACGCCGCCAAATGCTGGCCTTGCTCGGTGAAATTGAAAAACGCATCCACACTGAAAACGCCCGGCCTAAAAAAAAATACCTCAGCCCCGCAGTCAAAGAGGCCGCCTATGCGGTGTATTACGATGCGATGCGCCGCGCGATTGAAACGCGCGGAACCACACACTTCCCCGAAGTGTCGGGTAAAAAACTCTACGGTGTTTTAACCATGATCGTGACCGTCAATTCCAAGGGCAATGTGATCGATGCCGAGATGATCGAAAGTTCAGGGAGTAGTGCCTTAGATGCACGCGCCCAAGAGATTGCCAGAACCTCAGGGCCCTTTGGGCCTTTCAGTGAAACCATGCGGCGCAGTGCCGACCAACTCGCGATTGTTTCGCGCTTTCACTTTGCCCGCGACGAAACACTCCAAACGCAAATGGTGTTACCCCCATGAAATTGCTTGTCCGTTTGCTCGTCCATTTACTCATCCTGTTTGTCTTAGCTTTCGCCGGGCTGCAGTTATTTTTTTTATTGCGCGTTGGGGCTATGGCTGTGCTAGACCCGCAATCTACGGCGTTTGAACGTTCTCAAGCCTTTCAATTGGCACAGGCCACCGGGCGCTTGCGTTGGAGCCAAGATTGGCAAGACTCCGCCAAAATTAGCGACTCTCTTAAACGTGCTGTGATCGCTTCCGAGGACGATGGCTTTTCCAGCCATGACGGTGTGGACTGGGAAGCTTTAGAGAAAGCATGGGTGAAAAACTCGAAGGCCGAGGACAAGGCCAGCAAGCGTGCGGCCCAATTGGCTAAAAACCAAACCCGACCTGCGCGACCACCCAAAGTCGTAGGCGGCTCCACCATCACCCAGCAGCTTGCCAAAAATTTATTTTTATCGGGTGAGCGAACCCTGCTTCGAAAAGGACAAGAGTTTGCTTTAACGCTGATGCTTGAAACCTGTCTAAGCAAAGAACGTATCTTAGAAATTTACCTCAACCACGTGGAATGGGGCGAAGGTGTGTTTGGGGCAGAGGCCGCATCGCGCCATTACTTCCGAAAAAGTGCGGCGCAATTATCCGACTATGAGGCAGCGCGCTTGGCCGTCATGTTGCCCCGGCCGAAATATTTTGAGAAATTGCCCAACTCGGACTACCTGAGTCACCGTGCGAGCGTGATCGTGGGGCGCATGGGTGATGCGCGGATCCCCAAATGACGATGAGAATTCTTGGCATTGATCCCGGGCTGCGAACCACAGGCTTTGGCGTCGTCGATCTAGACGCCAAAGGTGTGCATTACGTCGCCAGCGGAACCATCAGCACCCAGCACCTCGTCTCCAAGGCATTGCCCGCCCGATTGAAAGTATTGTTTGACGGAATCGGTGAGGTGATTGCCCGCTACCAGCCCACTTGCGCATCGATCGAGATTGTTTTTGTAAACGTCAATCCCCAATCGACTCTTTTATTAGGGCAAGCACGCGGTGCGCTTGTCACTGCGCTAGTCCACGCCGATCTTGACGTTGCAGAATACACGGCACTCCAAATGAAACAAGCCGTGACTGGCCATGGACGCGCCGATAAAACTCAAATTCAAGAAATGGTGCGTCGCTTGCTGGCTTTGCCCGGCCTGCCCGGCCCCGACGCCGCAGACGCTTTAGGCCTAGCCATCACCCATGCACACGCGGGAAAAGCCATGGCCCGCTTAGCACAGGCGGATGGCATCGGAGGAAATGGGACTGGCAAATACAAAGCAGGTCGGAGCCGCTAAGTTTTAATGATCGACTGCTAAGACAATTTACCAAGCACTCGCAAGTTGAGCAAACCCCTTGGGGGCACTGCGCTCATCTTCAAAGGTAACTATCTCCCAGCACTCAGGGTGCTCTACCAATTTTCGTAGCAAAAAGTTATTGAGTGCATGCCCTGATCGATGGGCTCGGTAGTGGGCGAGCAAAGGTTTGCCTACGATGTAAAGGTCACCCATCGCATCCAAAATTTTATGTTTCACAAATTCATCGTCGTAGCGCAATCCGTCGCTATTGAGCACCTTGTAATCATCCATCACGATGGCGTTGTCTAAGCCCCCGCCCAAAGCCAAGCCATTGGCACGCATCATCTCGACGTCTTTGGTAAAGCCAAAAGTACGGGCCCTAGCGATATCTCGAACATAAGAATCTGCACTCAAATCAAACTCAACACTCTGCCCCGTAGAGTCAACCGCAGGATGGTTGAAGTCAATGGCAAAGCTGAGTTTGAACCCGTGGTGCGGCTCCAGTTTTGCCCATTTTTTGTTGACGCCCTCTCCTTCTTGCACTTCAATGGCAGACGTGATTCGGATAAAGCGACGGGGTGAATTTTGTAATTCAATCCCTGCGCTTTGCAATAAAAAAACAAACGAGGCTGCAGAGCCATCCAAGATAGGAACTTCCTCGGCGGTGATATCAACATACATGTTGTCGATCCCCAAGCCGGCACACGCAGACATCAGATGCTCGACCGTATGCACTTTAGCGTCGCCATTTGACAGCGTAGAAGCCAAGCGGGTATCAGAGACGGCCATCGCAGAGACAGATATATCCACCACATGGGGTAAATCAATGCGCCGAAACACAATCCCTGTATCAGGCGGCGCAGGGCGCAGAGTGATTTCCACCCGTTGGCCGCTGTGCAAGCCCACGCCAACAGCACGGGTCAGAGATTTGAGGGTTCTTTGTTGAAGCATGCCTAGATTGTAAAAGCCCCCGCCGTGACTTACACGGCTGGGGGCTTAGTTACTTGAACGACTGGAATTAATCCGCTTGCTTGCGTAAGAAGGCTGGGATTTCGTAGTCATCCATTCCGCCGCTTGACAAAGCGTCTACTTTTTGCGCCGCAGACGTACGGGTCCCACGCCACACCGCAGGCGTGCTTAAGGTTCCGTAATCTGTTGCATTTGCGACTGTGTTGCCCGCAGTCGTCTGTGAACCGTTCATGGTAGGAACCGTGAATGGGACATTGTCAGTTCCGGTGCGCAGTACCTGTAAGGGTGGCGCGGTCCGACGTGTTCCATGCTGGCTCAAGCCAGTCGCGACCACTGTAACGCGTACATTTTCACCCAAGCTGTCGTCATAGGCGGTTCCATAAATGACATGGGCTTCTGTCGATGCATAGGCGCGAATGGTGTTCATCGCCAGTTTGGATTCGCTCAATTTGAGTGAGCCTTTGGCTGCAGTGATCAACACCAAAACGCCTTTTGCGCCAGACAAATCGATGCCTTCAAGCAACGGGCAAGCCACCGCTTGCTCCGCTGCAATGCGCGCTCGGTCTGGCCCACTGGCCAAAGCGGTTCCCATCATGGCTTTTCCAGGCTCACCCATGACCGTACGGACGTCTTCAAAGTCAACGTTGACATGGCCGGGTACATTGATAATTTCGGCAATACCGCCAACAGCATTTTTCAAAACATCATTGGCGTGCGCGAAGGCTTCATCTTGGCTGATTTCATCACCCAGTACGTCGAGTAATTTCTCATTGAGAACCACGATCAAAGAATCCACATTGGCCTCTAACTCTGCCAAACCATCGTCCGCATTTTTCATGCGCCGACCGCCCTCAAAGTCAAACGGTTTGGTCACTACGCCGACTGTGAGAATTCCCATTTCCTTGGCCACCCGCGCAATGATGGGCGCAGCGCCTGTACCGGTTCCACCACCCATTCCTGCCGTAATGAATAGCATATGGGCGCCTTCAATCGCACTGCGAATGTCTTCTTCTGCGAGTTCTGCAGCGGCGCGGCCACGGTCAGGCTTGCTTCCAGCGCCCAGACCACTTTGACCCAATTGGATCGTCTTGTGTGCCGAACTGCGAGACAAGGCTTGCGCATCGGTATTGGCGCAAATGAACTCGACGCCAGCAACCGCAGACACAATCATGTGCTCGACGGCATTGCCGCCGCCACCGCCGACCCCAATGACTTTAATCAGGGTGCCTTGGTTAAAAATTTCTTCGTCAATCATTTCGATGGTCATTTGGAGCTCCTAGAGTTTGCAATTCGATACGTAGTTTTAAAAAGAGGGTTGTCAAAGTGGACTCGGCCTGGCGGGCTGCCCCTGGCAAGCCAAAAGGAAGAAGGCCTTGGAGAAGGACTTTGGGGGACACAAAGTTTGAAGGTCTGGATCATTTAAAAAGTCCCCGCAAAAAAATCACGAAGTTGAGAAAAAGCACCTTTGACGGAGCCGCTTTTTTGTGAAACTTTGATTCCCCGCATTCTGGCAATCCGAGCTTCTTCAAGAAAACCCATCACGGTGGCTGCACGCGGTTGCGCCACCATGTCGGCCAGCGCATTGGAGTACTGGGGAACCCCCCGGCGCACCGGCTTGAGAAATATGTCTTCACCAAGTTCAACCATCCCTGGCATCACACAACTGCCGCCGGTTAAGACGATGCCGGAGGACAAAACTTCTTCGTAGCCCGAATCCCGCATGACCTGGGTCACTAGGCTAAAAATTTCTTCAATGCGTGGCTCAATCACTCCAGCCAAAGCTTGGCGGCTCAGCATGCGCGGGCTTCTATCGCCCAAGCCTGGAACTTCCACTTGGACTTCCGGGTCCACCAACACTTGCTTGGCATGGCCGCTATCGACTTTGATTTCTTCGGCATCTTTGGTGGGAGTGCGCAATGCCATCGCAATATCACTGGTGATTAAGTCCCCCGCAATGGGTATCACTGCGGTATGGCGAATCGCACCGTTAGTGAATATCGCTACGTCGGTGGTTCCTGCGCCAATATCGACCAACGCAACGCCTAATTCACGCTCGTCCTCAGTGAGTACCGATAGGCTAGACGCCAAGGGGTTCAACATCAACTGCTCAACCTCCAAACCGCATCGACGAATACACTTGATAATATTTTCTGCAGCACTTTGCGCGCCTGTGACGATATGGACTTTGGCTTCGAGCCGCATGCCGCTCATGCCGATGGGCTCCTTCACATCTTGCCCATCAATGATGAATTCTTGCGGCTCCACCAGCAACAGCCGCTGATCGGTTGAAATGTGAATCGCTTTTGCGGTTTCAACCACTCTTGATACATCGGCTTGCGAGACTTCGCGGTCCTTGATCGCCACCATTCCACTGGAATTCATTCCACGAATATGGCTTCCAGTGATACCGGTGTACACGCGCGTGATCTTGCAATCAGCCATCAACTCCGCTTCTTTGAGTGCCTGTTGAATGCTTTGCACCGTTGCATCGATGTTGACGACCACACCCCGCTTCAGTCCCGTGCTTGGCGCAGAACCAAACCCTGCCAATCGCAAGCTGCCCCCTGGCATGACTTCTGCGACCACCGCCATGACCTTGGCGGTGCCAATGTCAAGTCCCACTACTAAGTCTTTGTATTCTTTTGCCATAGTTTGATACCTGCTTCGTTATTCACTGTTTTTTGGTCGCCATGTCTGTCAAGGTCGTAACACCTCTGAGACGAATGGCGTACCCGTTTTCATGACGCAAATCTGCCGACTCGAGCGCGCTCAATGGACGCGCATACCGCACTGCGACTTGGGTCAATGTTTTTAAAAATCGCTCTGTTCGCAGTGCAACTTCTTCCGAACTACCCCGACCCAATTCAATGGCCGCACCCGTTTCCAAAACGACACGCCAACTTCCCTTGCCTGTAAGCTCCATTGACGCCAATGGAATATCGATGCGCGAAAACAAGGGCTCGACTAAACGGTATGTTTTGAGCACGACCGATCCCTGCCCACCGGGACCCGACAGCCGTGCGAGCTGGTCTTGCTCAACTTCGCCCAAGTTGGCGTCAAACACTTCACCAAAGGAATTGAGCAGACGCGGTTCGCTCTCAGCCCCCCAAAAAGCGACTGCTTTGTGCTCTTCCAAATTCACACGCAAACGGTTGGGAAAATCGCGGTGAATGACCGCGCTTCGGACCCACGGCATGGCTTCAAACACAGTTCGCGTTTGTCCTAAATCAACGGTAAAAAACGTGCCTTTGACGCGCGATACCACATGGGCTCGCACGGTAGGAACATTGGTATGCGTTACATCGCCAAGAACAGCGATACTTTGCACGGCAAAGACACTGCGACTCGATAACCAGCGCGCTCCCGCCACTGCGGCAAAAATACCCAGCATCACGAGCAAGAGCACAGTCGCTCTGTTCATGAGGCGAATATCTAAGGGCAGGGGCTCGTTGCGGTTCATGCAATCGTCCTTGCGCTGTCAGAACTACCCGCACTGTCGAGTGCCGTGTGCGCTAACAAATCAACACACAAATCTTCATAGCTCATCCCTTGGGCCCGTGCTGACATGGGAACCAAAGAGTGCCCGGTCATACCCGGCGAGGTGTTGATTTCTAGCAAATAGGGTTTGCGTGTGATTGCATCAATCATCACGTCAGCCCGCGCCCAGCCTCGGCAACCCAACACTCGGTAGGCCTGCTTTGCCAACTCTGCAATCGCTTCCTCTTCTCCTGCGGGTAAGCCGGCGGGCACCAAGTACTGGGTGGTGTCGGTGAAGTATTTGTTTTGATAATCGTAATTCCCATCGGGTGCGACGATGCGAATCAAAGGCAGCGCTTGCGGCGCATGGGTATCGCCCAAAATCGGGCAGGTGACTTCATCACCTGCAATAAATTGCTCACATAAAACCAAGGGGTCATGTTGCGACGCCAAGGCATAGGCTGCATCACATTGTTCTAACGCCATCACTTTAGTCAACCCGATCGTTGAACCTTCACGCGCAGGTTTCACAATCATGGGAGAACCCAATTGGGCGAAGGCTGCGCGGGTTTGGGCGGCGCTACTGACTTGGCTCCATGCGGGAGTCGCAAGACCCTCAAAACGCCAGATGCGCTTGGTCATGACCTTGTCCATAGAAATACTCGAGGCCATTACACCGGAGCCGGTATAAGGAATACCCATCAACTCCAAAGCACCTTGCACCGTACCGTCTTCGCCAAAGCGCCCGTGCAGGGCGATAAAACAACGAGCAAAACCTTCGCGTTTGAGTTCGCTCATATCTCGCTCAGCCGGATCAAAGGCATGCGCATCAATCCCCTGCGATAAAAGTGCTTTCAAGACGCCTTCCCCTGACATGAATGACACCTCTCGTTCGGCAGAGACACCACCCATAAGCACAGCCACTTTTCCGAAATTTTTGTTTTTCATTGCGCTTTTCTTTTTTGGAGTATTTCTACGACCGCACCTGCCACCGCGCTGACCGAACCTGCTCCCATACACAGCAAGACATCGCCTGCCTTCAAAAAGTCAACAGCGGCCTGCGCCATAGTCTGAATGTCATCGACAAAAATGGCCTCTACCTTGTCAGCGATGCGCAGCGCACGTATCAACGTGCGACCGTCTGCGGCCACGATGGGCGCTTCACCTGCGGCATACACTTCTGCCAACAGCACCGCATCGGCCAATCCCATCACTTTGACAAAATCTTCAAAACAATCGCGCGTTCGGGTGTAGCGGTGGGGCTGAAAGGCCAAGACCAATCTGCGATTGGGAAAAGCTCCGCGAGCCGCCGCTAAGGTTGCTGCCATTTCAACGGGATGGTGCCCATAGTCATCGACCACAGTCACGGCTGCATCTTTTCCGTTGCTGTGGTCGCCATAGCGCTGGAATCGACGGCCTACCCCTTTGAATTCACTCAGTGCTTTTTGTACCGCAGCATCGTCAATATTGAGTTCTACCGCGACAGCGATGGCTGAGAGCGCATTCAATACGTTGTGACGTCCCGGAAGATTCAGAACGATCTCCATATCTGGCAGAGTGACTCCGTTGCTCCGCTGCACCGTAAAGTGCATCTGGCCTCCCACCGCTTTCACATGGATCGCCCGAACCTGCGCGTCTTCAGAAAATCCGTAACTCGTCACAGGACAAGTCACTTGGTCAACAATGGCCCGAACCGCCGAGTCGTCCGTACACAAAATGGCCGTTCCGTAAAAAGGCATGCGATGCAGGAAATCAACAAATGCTTTTTGCAAACGCCCAAAATCATGGCCATAAGTTTCCATGTGGTCCGCATCGATATTGGTGACAACAGCCATCACTGGCAAAAGATTCAAAAACGACGCATCGGATTCATCGGCTTCCACCACTATGTATTCACCGCTTCCCAGTCGGGCATTAGCGCCCGCGCTGTTAAGCCGTCCGCCAATCACAAACGTTGGATCTAAACCGGCCTCCGCCAGAACGCTTGCGACGAGACTGGTCGTGGTGGTTTTTCCGTGGGTTCCCGCAATCGCAATCCCCTGCTTTAATCGCATTAATTCAGCCAGCATCAATGCCCGCGGAACAATCGGTATATGCATTTCTCTGGCTTTAAGAACCTCAGGGTTGCTGGCCTTGACCGCAGTTGAGGTGACAACCGCATCGGCCTTTTCAACATGGCTGGCAGCATGGCCCACATAGGTCTGAATCCCCATAGACGACAAGCGCTGTAAGACCGAGCTATCGGACAAATCCGAACCTGAAATTTGGTAACCCAAATTAAAAAGAATCTCCGCAATGCCAGACATACCGGAGCCACCAATCCCGACGAAATGAATATGGCGAATGGCGTGCTTCATTGGGCAAGCTCCTCACAGGCTTGTGTAATGGCCTGGGTCGCGTTTAAACAAGCCAATGTTTTGGCTTTTTCTGCGCAGTCTTTCAATACATTCCGGTTCATGGATTGCAACCACGCGGCCAAGTAATCGGGTGTAAGTACACTTTGTTGAATCGTCCACCCTGCACCCTGGTTGGTTAAAAATTGTGCGTTATGGGTTTGGTGGTCGTCAACCGCGCCTGGGAACGGGACAAACAACGCAGCCGCTCCGATTGCAGCGATTTCTGTCACCGTGCTCGCGCCCGCACGGCAAATCACAATATCGGCATCGGCAAAGGCTTTAGCTGTGTTGTCAATAAAGGGGGTGAGCGTTGCTTCGACGTTTGCGTCAAAGTAGTTCGTACGCAATGTGTCTATTTCCTTCTCACCGCTTTGGTGCCTGACGCTGGGTCGGTCTGCCAAAGGAATTTTTGCCAGTGCCAAAGGAACGACTGCGTTAAGCGCCCGCGCGCCTAAACTTCCACCCACCACTAAGACCTTCATCGGTCCTGTTCGGCCAGAAAATCGCTCAGAGGCTTCCGCTTGATTTAAGAATTCACCACGTAGCGGATTTCCGACCCACTGCGCTTTTCTCATCACATTGGGAAATGCGGTAAATACACGAGCCGCCACTTTGGAGAGCACCTGATTGGCCATCCCTGCAATCGCATTTTGCTCATGCAATA
>CAMDAN010000026.1 GCA_945888535.1 Bordetella parapertussis | reverse complement strand
TCGCCAAAAAGCAATCGCAGACGCCGCTAAAGCAGCCGCCCATATTTCCCAAGCCACGGGGAAAAACCATACGCTTAAGCCCAAGGCAAGATCACAGAACAAGGCGGCAAGTGCCAAACTTTGGATGGAGATTTGATCGGCCAAGGGCTTGGACTTAGATCCCGCGTCATCGCCCACATGCGGCAATAAGCGAATCACGAACAAAGGCCACATGCGCGAGACCACATGAGCGCCCATCAAGGCCGCGCACATTCCCACGCTACTCACAGAACCAATCAACGCCAACAAAGCCACCTTGGCCAGCAAAGCCAAAACCACGGCGATGGCCCCAAAAGCACCTACGCGCGAATCCTTCATGATGATCAAAGCACGCTCACGGTCGTAGCTACCGCCCAAGCCGTCAGCCACATCGGCCAAACCGTCTTCATGGAAAGCACCCGTGATCCAAACGCCTGCTGCCGTGCCCAAAACCGCAGCGACCAAAGGCGCATACGCCGTTGGCAGCAAATACAACAGCGCAGCGGTGAGCAAGGTAACGATGGCGCCTACAACGACCCCCACAACAGGAAAGTACGCCGCACTGGCGCGCAGCATCTCAGGGCTAAACCCAACCCATTGCGCCAAGCGCCCGGTGACAGGAATCCGAGTAAAAAATTGCAGCGCGATCAGGAAATGGCGTAACGCAGTCATGGTGATAGAGACGCTGTCTCCGACTTTTCAGACACACCGGCCGCCTCAAAACTCGCCATATCTCTCAAGATGCTGCAGGCGGATTGCAACAGCGGCCAAGCCAGCGCTGCGCCGGAGCCTTCTCCTAAGCGCAAGCCTAAATCTAACAAGGCTTGAACGCCGAGGTGTTGCAACATGAACTCATGTCCGCGCTCGCCAGAGCGGTGCGCAAACACACAGCGCTGTAACACCAAGGGCTCTAGAGCATGGGCAACCAAAACCGCAGAGGTAGCAATAAAACCATCCACCACGATGACACGGCGCTCGGAGGCCGCCTGCAACACCGCGCCCACCATGGTCGCAATTTCAAATCCTCCGAACGCAGCCAAGGCGTCTAGGGGCGCTGTGGCAAGCGCGTGAAAAGCTAAAACCTCTCGTAAGATTTCTGTTTTTCGGACAACCGCCGGTGCGTCTAAACCCGTTCCCGCGCCCGTACATTGGGCAATATCCAACCCTGCCAGCCGCGCTAACAGTAAGGAGGCCGCCGAGGTATTGCCAATGCCCATCTCGCCCAGCAGCAAGGCATTGCCGGGCAAGCCGTTCACAATTTCTTGACCGTTGGCAAGTGCAGCTTGACATTGAGCGTTTGTCATCGCCGCTTGCGCAGACGAATCAGCAGTCCCTTTTTCGCCCCCGGCCACTTTGCGAACCAACAAGCCAGGGCGCGTTGCTCCAGCGGCTAATCCGGCTAGAAAATCGTGATTCACACCGCAATCGACCACTGTCAAGGCAATGCCATTTTGCTTTGCCAGTACGCTAACTGCCGCCCCGCCGGCCAGGAAGTTTTCTACCATTTGCCAACTCACATCGCTTGGAAACGCAGAGATTCCCCGCGCTGTCAGCCCGTGGTCTCCTGCAAAAACCACCATCTGTGGCTGCGACAAAATAGGGTCTTGTGACCCCAGAATTTCACCGATCTGAAGTGCTAGTTCTTCTATTCGTCCTAGTGATCCCAAGGGCTTGGTCTTGGTGTCAATTTTGTGTTGCAAGCTTTGACGGAAAGCGTGATTTTGCAGGTTGTCGATGGGAGGTATAAATTGAAGAGTCATACAAATAGATTTTTTAATGAGGTGTCACGTTGGCTTGGGTTTTCATGTTGGGTAAAGCAACCCATTGATCGCCTACCGCATGAATCGCGATTCGGTTATCAAAGGCGGCCTTCACGGCTTCATGGGTTGCAGGATTATGCGTTTGGCCGTGGTGCGTAATGCGTCCATCGCGCATCACCACCAAAGCATCCGCATGAAGCGCAATAGTTATTTCGTGTAACACGCTGACCACCGTTGTTCCGTGGTTAATCAAGTCTTCGACCACACACAACCAATCCCCTTGATGCGGGGGGTCCAAATTAGCGAGCGGCTCATCCATGAGTAAGACTTGAGCTTCAACAGCCAGTGCCCGGGATAAAAGAACCCGTTGGCGCTCACCACCAGAAAGCTGACCTAAAGGACGGTTACACCAGTCCCAGGCTTGGGTGTAACGCAAAGCGCGTTCAACGGCTTTCCAATCTTTCTCGTTGGGAGGGGCAAGCCACGCTTGGTGCGGAAGGCGTCCCAGCATCACCACATCTAAAACCGTAAGATCGTCTGCAGACGTCTCGTTTTGTCCTAACCAGGCCAGCTGCTGAGCGCGAACCCGGTGAGGCAAGGATTCGATCAGGTTACCCAATAGCGATACCCGCCCTGAATGCGGCAATACACCTGCCAATGCTTTGAGAAGTGTCGACTTGCCTGCGCCGTTGGGGCCAAGGATACATGTCCACTGACCCGCAGATAGGTTCAGACTCACGTCAAACAACACTTGTTTACCGCTTAGGCTCGCGCAAACGTTTTCTGCACTTAATGCCATGAGACTGGATTCAGATTTGGCGATGGTATTCATGAAGAACTGCCACCCATGGCTTGGCTTCCGCTGCGGTGCATCAACCACAACAAATAACCCCCACCCAAAACCGCAGTCAACACTCCCACAGGAAGCTCTTGGGGCGCAATCAATAACCTCGCAAGCAAGTCTGCAACCATTAGCAAGGCCCCGCCCATCAAACTCGAAAGCCATACCAAACGGCCATGGGTGACTTTGACAACGGAGCGAACCAAATGCGGAGCCGCCAATCCCACGAAAGCAATTAAGCCGGTTTGGGCGACGGCTGCGCCCGTAGCCAGAGCGAGGACCGCTACCAAAGCCAAGCGCATTTTCACCAAGGGTAAGCCCAAACTCTGCGCTGTCGCCTCGCCTAAAGCCAAACCGTCGAGCACTGGGCTAAACCACCACGCCAAGACCATAGAAAAAACCCACACCACCAGCATTAACAAACACGCGCTCCAGCCCACAAACCCTGTGCTGCCGAGTAAAAATGCCTGCATCGCTTGGAGAACTTCTGGGGCCATTAACATAACCAACGAGCTTAGTGCACCAAGAACCACCCCCACCACCACGCCTGAGAGCAAAAGGCGCAAAGTGTGTTGAACCCCACGGGCTAAGAGCAATGTTAAAAACACCGCCCCTACCGCACCCATAAAAGCAGCTCCGGTTAATCCAAGGCGAATCAACCACTCGGTTGCCAAAGGGGAAATGCCAAAGAACGCCAAGGCCAGCGAAACACCAAACGACGCGCCCGAGGCGCTACCTAATAAAAAGGGGTCAGCCAAGGGATTGCGGAATAAGCCTTGCGCTACCGCACCCGCTAAGGCGAGTAAGGCGCCTGCCGCCCAAGCACCCAGGGTACGAGGCAGGCGAATGTCCCAAATAATTTGATGGGCTACGGGGTCATTGGCATTTTGAATGACTGACACCAAACCGGCACTGCCGACACCCAAGCCGAAAAAGGCCATAAGCAAAGCGATCAAGATAAGAACCACCGCCAAAACCAAAGGTTTGCGGCTTGTATCTCGGTGGTGATACTGAGCTTTAATCACCTTGCGTTGCTTTCAAGGCACTTCGCCATTGCACGCGCACCTTCGGCCATTCTTGGCCCAGGGCGAACAAGGTCATCGGACATGGTGGATGCAAAAATACACACGCGTTTTTCTTTCATGGCCCGCATAGCCGCCCAACCGGGGCGCTTGTCCATGCCTACATAGTTGCGATCTCCCACCATGATGACATCGGGGTCAGCGCGAACAATGAATTCCGGATTGAGCTGAGGAAAAGGGCCGAGTTGACTTGGCACAATATTTTTGGCTCCCAACCGGGATAAGGTTTCACCAATGAACGAGGCCTCTCCCGCAGCATGGGGCGCTTGGCTGACTTCGAAATACACCCGCAGCCCTCGGGCTTTGGGGGACAAGGACTTGGCAGCAGCTTCCAATGACGCGTCAATGTCTTTCCACACCTTTTCTGCATTCGGAGCTTCTAACAAAACGCCAAGGGTTTGAATCACCCTTTTGACGTCGGCATGGGTTTTAGGTTCCAAAGAAACCACCACCAAACCCAAAGTACGTAAACGGTCAGCAGAACGCGAGGAACTTGCAACTAGTACCAAGTCCGGTTTTAAAGCAACAATGCCTTCAATATTCGGATCCAACCCGCCGCCCACTTGAGGCAGACGGGTTACGCTTTCAGGAAAATTGGAATACCGATCTACGCCCACCAAACGCTGGCATTGGCCCAAGGCACATACCGTTTCCGTCAGCGAAGGCAACAAACTCACAATTCTTTGCGGAGGACGGGCTAAATTCACCTTCATGCCTCGGTCATCAGTGATTTCTCCTGACAGGGCAGACAAGCTGCAGCACCCAAGGAAGGCTGCTATACAAAAAGCGAGCGATCTCTTGATTAAACAGAACATGCTGAATCCTTAACCACCATCGATTGCCCCGCAACCATCAAAGTCACGCGTTGGCAGACGTTTGCCACGTCTTGGTTTAATCGGCCCAGATGATCCACAAACTGGCGAACCTCTGCGCCCATAGGGATCACTCCCATTCCAATTTCATTGCCCACCAAAATCACAGGTCCAGCAGCCTGTTTGAGTGCGGATAACAAAATTGCAATGGGCATGGTCGTATCTCGCAGGCTTGCTGGTTGGTCGGCGATTGGCACAGGCATTAAGAAATTAGTGAGCCACAAGGTCAAACAATCCACAACGATCAGCGTATGGGCTTGGCTCAAACGCGTAATGGTTTCACCCAGGGCAAACGGCTCTTCTACCGTCTGCATTCCCACCACGCGCTCGGCCCTATCTGCCTGATGGCGAGAAATTCGCAAACGCATCTCGTCATCCCAAGCTTGGGCTGTTGCGACTAAAACCGCGGAGTTAGAACTATTTTGGGCGAGCCACTGTTGGGCTAAAACTTCAGCACGGCGCGACTTCCCGCTGCGTTGGCCGCCCAGAATAAATTCATGAATGACCGCACCGTTATTGAATTTCAATTCATCGCTCGCGATCTTTGGTCTGCATCCATCCAAGCGATTATGAAGGCGTGCATTTTTTTCACGCCATCGGTCAATGCAGCAGGCCCCGGTTGAAGAATGTCAGGCGACTTGATTTCGAACAACTGTTGGTTTTTGACTGCAGCTACTCCGGCCCAGCCCAAGCGAGCAGCGACGTTCTCTGGGCGAAATTTTTTACCGCACCAGGAACCAAAAATAATGTCAGGGTCACGACGCACAATTTCCGCACCATCCGCAATGATGCGTTGTTTTCCCATGGGCTCTAATGCAAGTTCAGGAAAACAATCGTCTCCTCCAGAAACTCCGATTAACTCAGAAACCCACCGAATAGCGCTGATATGCGGCACATCCCATTCTTCAAAAAATACCTTGGGACGGCGAGCGCCGTTGGCAATACGTACTTTCACAGCGTCCGTCATAGCCTCCAAATCCGACTGCATTGCCGCAATTTTTTCTAAACCCTGAACGGCTTCCCCCACCATGGCCGCCACTTGGTACATCATGGAAAAAATTTCCGACACGCTTCGCTGGTTAAAAACCGTAACCTGCACCCCTTTGCGAATGAGCTCTGCGGCTATATCTGCCTGCAAATCAGAAAATCCAAAAACACAGTCCGGTTGAAGCGCCAAAATCTTGTCGATTTTGGCGCTTAAAAATGCACTGACTTTTGGCTTTTCCTGACGTGCTCTAGCAGGGCGAACGGTATAGCCCGAGATACCGACGATACGAGTCTCTTGACCCAATAGGTACAACCACTCCGTCGTCTCTTCTGTGAGGCAGACGATGCGTTGAGGGCCATGCAAATGGGAGGCGATATTTATGTTCATCTAAGGTGTGAGATCATTCGATGATGTCTTACTTTTGTTTCCAAACCAATCCAACATAGCCAGCACGGCGTGGTTGGTTGTAGCCATAAATGGTTTGGTAATCCTCATCTAATGCGTTATCGATACGTGCAGTCAGGTCTAATTCTTTTGTGACTGAATAACGTGCTTTCAGATCAAGCACTGAATAAGCAGATAAGGTATTTTTTGTGTCTGGTCGGCTACCCGTATAGCGGATGTCGGCACCAAAGTTCCATTCATTGACAGGGATGGAAAATCCAAGGGATGCCATCGAAGTAGGTCGGCGATCCAGTTGCTTACCCGTCGTTTGATTGATCGGATCTTGCGAAGTCAAACTTGCACGTACCTTGGCTAGGTTGAAGGAACCTGAATAGCTAAGTTCAACCCCCCTATTAACCACATTGCTGATATTTAAAAATTTACTTGTGATGAGATCGTATTCAAGTAAATTACTTGTTTCAGTTGTAAAAGAAGTTGCTCTGAAAACCTGACCTTCTTGAGCCCACTGTAAACCCAGTTCTGAAGAACGGGCAGTTTCAGGTTGCAAATTTGCGTTGCCCCCCAAAGCAGTGTCATACAAGTAACCCAAAGGAGGAAGATTAAAGGCAGTTGATGAACTTGCAAGCAATTTAAAGGAGGGATCTAATTGGTACCCGTAGCCTAAATAACCGGTGTTATTGCTAGCCAAACTACTGGCTTTGTCATTTCGCGCATTAAGCTGAAAACTGTGCGCCCCCATTGAACCCGACAATCCACCGAAAATAGACATTACATCGCGACTGCGATTTAGGGTCAACGAGGTTTGGTCATAGGTGTTAATCGATTGGTTTTGATTTTCAATACCGGTCGTTATCAACCAATCATCGATTGCAATAGTATTAGTCCAGTTACTCGTCTTATTTTTTGTAATTGCATCGCTGTAGTAAGCAAATGTAGGCGCTTTGAGAGCATCAGAGACTGACCGATCGCGAGACTCGCTATAAGTCAACTTACTTCCCCATGCCTTATTAATCTGGTTGTGGGAAAAAACCTGCCAAGAATTTAAGGTACTGCGGCCTTTGTAAACATCTTGAATCGTGCCAAACCCAGACCCATCAAAGTCAAATTCACCATCACTTCCCTGTGCTCTCAATCCAAAACTTTGGCCTTTAAGGATTTCATGCGATAAGCCAAAGTTGTAATTCGTGTTTTTAAACCCATCCGCATCAGGGTTTTCTAATGGGTATTGCTTTGGACTCATGGCAGAAAATCCATCCGTCTTATGCTGACCCACTCCAAGGGAGTATTTGGTATTTTCGAAATTTCCACTGATACCAGCCAATGAACGCAAACTCGATAAACTTCCAATTTCAACACTCGCATAAGCAATGGGTTTACCTGTAGCTGCTCTTGTAAAAATTTGAATGACACCGCCAATCGCACCACTACCATAGATGGCAGAGACATTTCCTCGAACAATCTCAACCCGATCAACTTGATCAAGCATGATATTTTCAACCCCGACACTTCCCGTCGTATCCTGGCGCGTTAAAGATACGCCATCAACCAATACCAACACCTGCAAACTAGCGGCCCCACGAAGGTAAATGCTCGCAGAGGAACCACGCCCCCCATTTTGGGTAAATTGAATGCTTGCTTCGCTGGCCAATAGACTTGCTAGGTCAGTCGCTTGCGAGCGATCAATCACATTTCGGCCAATCACTGTTGTATTTGGAATGGCATCAGTCAGCAATTGCTCTGAACGATTGGCCGTGACGACCACCTCTTTCAACGTTCCACTCGACTCCGATTGGGCGTGGGCAGAAAAAACAGACAGCAATACCAAGGAAAGCGCACTCAAGCGCAAAGAAGAAATACCAGTTTTCATTTTAAAAAAGACCATCAAATAAAACCCTCGCCGTCTTCCCCGACAGCGCATGGGCATCAGGCTGCACGCAGGCGTGCAACCACTTTATTGGCCGGTATCCGGGCTGGTGGAACAACCTTCATCGCCTTCCCAAGCGCTTGTTCAAGGCACTCAGTGGCTGTGATGAGGGCGGAATTGCGAGATTCGTCCACTTACCGTTGCGGGGGCAGCGCAGGTTAGGTCTACGTTGACACGTTTTCCCTCCTGCTTCCCGTTGAACTGCACTATGTGAACCACAGTGCGAGCACCAACACTAGGGATTTTACGGGGTTTTATACGGATTAAACCGACATCAGGGCGACCTACAATGTCTTTTATGCAGCAAACGTCCCCCATAGACCAAATTGCCGAGCGCGTTGAGCGCTTGCTGGTGCGTTACGAAGAGCTTCAACGCACCAATGCCCTTCTTATTGAGCAGGTCGCGTCTTTATCGCATGAACGTGATTCGTTGAAATCACGACTCAGCGCCGCGCGGGCACGGGTTGAGGCTTTGCTAGATCGCCTCCCAGAAAATGCGGCAGATGCAACAGACGCAACCGAGAAGGCCAGCACAGTACCGCAGGACACACCATGAAGCAGCTTGAAGTTCAAATCATGGGACAAAGTTATTTACTCGGCTGCCCTGACGGCGGCGAGGCCAAGCTACACCAAGCGGTGCAACGTGTGGATTCTGCGATGTGCAAAATCAGGGACGGCGGCAAGGTCCGTGCAAGGGATCGTATTGCTGTTTTAGCGGCACTCAACTTGGCCTTTGACGTGGCTAATTTGTCTAACGCGCAATCGGAGCTAAGCTCGGACAATTCTGCCCCTGAAAGCTTAACTTTAGACCGTGTTAACCACGAAGCGGTCTTGGTGCCGTTGATCGCCCGTTTAGACAAACTTCTCGCCAACGACGGACGCTTGTTTTAAGGTCCTACAATCCACAGCGTCTGCAGTGTTCGCCGGGCTTTATATTTCCTTGAACCAATGCTCTTAGAGCCCGGGCTTGGAATATCGCTTCGCAAGCGTGATCATCTCGCGTTAGATGGACCCAATGCAAAGCTGACCTCGCCCACCTGAACCCCGGTTCAGGATGCCGGTCCGGTGGCATTTGCAGACACCTTATTCTCTCGCCGTCTTCGTTTGCCTAACCCACACCCCCCCTCACACCCCTTACATCCCATGCTCGAACCCACTCTGATTGGCGAATTGGCCGTTCTCGGCCTGACCACCGGCTTGCTTGCCGGTTTGCTTGGAATTGGAGGCGGCATGTTGATGGGACCGTTTCTCACCCTGATGCTTTCCCACCGAGGTATCAGCGCCGACTTGGCGGTCAAGATGGCTATTGCCACGTCGATGGCTACGATTGTTTTTACCAGTATTTCAAGTGTTCGAGCCCACCACCAACGCGGCGCGGTGCGTTGGGACATTGTGAAAAGCATGGCGCCAGGCGTTGTTTTGGGTGGCGCATTAGCCAGTGCTGGCGTTTTTAGTATTTTGAAGGGGACGACACTCGCCATCTTCTTTGCTTTATTCGTCAGCTTTTCTGCGACTCAAATGTTGATCAACAAAAAGCCCAAAGCCAATCGGGAGTTGCCAGGCGCAGTCGGCCAAATCGGGGCCGGTAGCGTCATCGGATTTTTATCTGGTTTGGTAGGCGCAGGCGGTGGTTTTGTGAGCGTCCCCTTTATGGTTGCGCACAACATTTCTATGCTGGGTGCGGTTGCTACTAGCGCTGCACTAGGTTTCCCCATCGCCTTGGCCAATACGGTGGGCTATGTGGCCAGCGGATCGCATCTTGCGGATTTACCAGATTGGTCTTTAGGCTATGTCTGGCTGCCCGGGCTGTTGGTGATTGCGTGTTGTAGCGTTTTGACCGCGCCTTTGGGCGCTAAGTTAGCGCACCGTTTACCGGTGGCCCAACTCAAACGAATTTTTGCGGTACTGCTGTACTCCCTTGCCGCGTATATGCTTTACAAGGGAGTACAAGGATAAAGGGCGCTATTGCTCCATGCCCCCTTTAACCTTTACCGTTATCCCATGTGCAAGCCGCCGTTGACTGAGAAGTCTGCGCCAGTAGCGTAGCCGCCTTCTTCAGATGCCAGCCAGGCAATGATGGAAGCAATTTCGCTGGGCTCGCCCAAACGCTTGACTGGAACCGTAGCCACAATTTTTGCCAAGACATCTTCGCGAATGGCCTTGACCATGTCGGTACCGATGTAGCCCGGGCTCACCGTATTCACAGTCACGCCTTTGGTCGCTAGTTCTTGTGCCAAGGCCATGGAGAAACCATGCATACCGGCTTTAGCAGCGGAGTAATTGGTTTGACCAGCTTGGCCTTTTTCTCCGTTAACAGAAGAAATATTAATGATCCGACCCCACCCTTTTTCAACCATGTCTGCAACCACTTGTTTGGTGACATTGAACATGCTGTTGAGGTTGGTTTCAATGACCATGTCCCAGTCTTCGCGGCTCATCTTGAGAAACATCCGATCGCGCGTAATGCCTGCGTTGTTGACGAGCACGTCAATGGTTCCATGTTCCGCTTTTGTTTTGGTGAAAGCCTCTACTGTGGAGTCCCAATCGCCGACGTTGCCTGCGGAGGCGTAAAACGTGTAACCCAAGGCGGCCTGCTCGGCGATCCATTTCACATGGTCTCGTGTGGGTCCGCAACCTGCGATGACTTTAAAGCCGTCTTTGTGAAGGCGGTGGCAGATGGCGGTACCGATACCACCCATACCACCGGTAACGTAGGCTACTTTTTGACTCATAGTGTCTCCTCTTTCTTTTTTGACTTACTAAAAAAATACTTAAAAATTAACGCTCGATGGTGAGGGCCACGCCCATACCTCCGCCAATACACAAACTGGCAATTCCTTTTTTGGCGTTGCGGCGTTGCATCTCGTGAAGCAGGGTGACCAAAATACGGCAACCAGACGCTCCGATGGGGTGGCCAATCGCAATCGCGCCGCCGTTGACATTGACCTTGGAGGTATCCCAGCCCATTTGCTGGTTAACTGCACAAGCTTGGGCGGCGAAGGCTTCGTTAATTTCTAACAAATCTAAATCTTGCGCTTTCCAGCCAGCGCGCGCTAAAGCTTTTTGTGATGCAGGCACCGGGCCCATGCCCATCATGGCGGGATCTAAGCCGCTGGTGGCAAAACTCGCAATTCGGCCCAAAGGAGTCAAACCCAAAGCAGCGGCTTTTTTCTCAGTCATGACCATCACCGCAGCTGCGCCGTCGTTAATTCCAGATGCGTTTCCTGCAGTGACTCCTCCCGCCTTATCAAAAGCTGGGCGAAGACCCGCCAAAACTTCCGCGCTAGATTTACGGTTGATAAATTCGTCAGCAGAAAAAATCAAAGGGTCGCCCTTTTTCTGAGCGATGCTAAAGGGAACGATTTCATCTACGAACTTGCCGGCGTCTTGGGCCGCAGCGGCTTTTTGCTGGCTGGCTAAGGCTAAGGCGTCTTGCATATCGCGGCTGATGCCGTGGGCTTTGGCAACGTTCTCTGCGGTGATACCCATATGGTATTGGTTGTAAACGTCCCACAGGCCATCGACAATCATCGAGTCCACCATGTTCCAGTTGCCCATGCGTTGGCCGTCGCGACTGCCCATCAACACGTGGGGCGAGGCGCTCATGTTCTCTTGTCCACCGGCAATCACAATATCGCTGTCGCCATAGGCAACCGCCTGGGCCGCAAGCATCACGGCCTTCAAGCCAGAGCCGCAAACAGCGTTGATCGTAAGAGCGGGGGTTTCTTTGGCTACGCCGCTTTTAATAAGCGATTGGCGGGCTGGGTTTTGGCCGGATCCGGCAGCCAGTACCTGGCCCATGATGACCTCACCAATTTGGTCGGCGCCCAGCTTGGTGCGCTCTAGTAAATTGCGAATCACAGCGGCGCCCAATTCAGGGGCGGGAACTTTGGACAAGCTGCCGCCAAATTTACCAACCGCAGTGCGGGTTGCCGCAACGATAACAATATTTTCCATATCTAAACTCCGATGATTGATTTTCTAATGTTGCGAACCAGGCAATCCATGATGCCCTAATTCATGAGCGATTTAGGCCTTAGCGAGTACGTAATTACCCGGTGCTGGCATCAGCACCTTGTACTTACCGCGACCATAAATTTTGGGTGCAGCCACCTGCTTACCCGCATTTCCTTTAAGCCAGAGGGACCAGTCCGTCCACCAGCTTCCGGGATGCTCTTTTGCTCCTTTGAGCCATTCAACATGGCTCTTGGGTAACTTGCCATCGGTCCGAATCCAATGGCTACGTTTGTTTTTGGCGGGAGGGTTAATCACGCCAGCGATGTGGCCTGACGCCCCCATGACGAAGCGTTTTTTGCCTGGAATGACTTGGGTGGAGGCATACGAGCCCTCGATCGGAACAATATGGTCTTCGCGCGAACCGTACAAATAAAACGGCATATCCAGGAGGCGCAAGTCAATTTTTTCACCGCATACCTCCGTAACGCCGGGCTTGATGAGGTTGTTTTCAAGATAGGTATTGCGCAAGTACCACGCGTAATACGGGCCAGGCAAATTGGTTGCATCCGAATTCCAGTACAACAAATCAAAGGGCGGCGGGGTTTCGCCCTTCAAGTAGTTGCCCACCACATAGTTCCAAACCAAATCGTTAGGGCGCAAGAAGCTAAAGGTCGAAGCCAGGTCTTTGCCCTTCATCAAACCGCCTTTGCCCATTTCTTGCTCGCGAAATTTAACAAACGCTTCATCAATAAAGACATCTAAAATGCCCGAATCGGTAAAGTCGATCAGCGTAGTTAACAGCGTCACGCTATGAACTGGCTTTTCGCCTCTGGCGGCTAACACTGCCAGCGCAGTCGTCAGCATGGTTCCGCCCACACAGAAACCCAAGGCGTTGATCGATTCATCTTCGGCAGGTTTACCTGCAATGTCACGGGTCACATGGATCGCTTTGATTAAAGCGTCTTCAATATAGTTGTCCCACGATTTGATAGCCAAGCTCGCATCCGGATTGCGCCAGCTCACCACAAACGTTCGGTGGCCTTGGGCCACGGCATACCGAACCAGTGAATTCTCAGGCTGCAGGTCTAGGATGTAATACTTATTGATACAGGGCGGCACCAATAAAAAAGGCTTCTCAAACACTTTGGCGGTTAAAGGTTTGTATTCAAGCAGTTGAAAATATTCGTTTTCAAAAACAACGGCACCCTCCGTGGTGGCTACATTTTTGCCCACGGTAAACAAGCTCTCATCGGTCATCGACACATGGCCTTGTTGAACGTCATGCAAAAGGTTTTTGATACCCATGGCGATACTTTCGCCCTTGGTGTCGATCGCCTTTTTCTGGGCATCTGCATTGAAGGCCAAGAAGTTACTAGGCGCAGCCGCGGCCATGCACTGCTCCACCGCAAAGCGCACCCGGTTGCGGGTTTTGGGGTCGGAGTCCACCGCATCCGCCAAGCCCAGCATGGTTCGGGTGTTCAGGAGATAAACCGCAGCAGAAAACGCCGCCAAGGGATTCTCCGCCCAAGCCGGAGAAGCAAACCTTTTATCTTGGAGTTCCATCTTTCCTGAAACCCAGTTTTCAGCCATCAACGCCGTTGCGTCTTTTAAATAGGACTCGCGCAGGCTTTCCAGTTTTTCAGTCGAGAAATGCAAGGCGGGGTGACTGGCATCGGGTGATGCGGCTGCTCCTACGCCCTGAAAATTAGTCAGCGCTTTAGTCCAGCTATGGTTTAAGTTTTCCTGAAATTGGGCGGCAGCTTGGGCCCAAACGTTGTCTTCTGTTTTTTTCATCGTTTCTCCGTATCATTCGCATCTTGAATGTCAATAACCCTAGAGTATCTCAGCCGATACCCTACGATATGCTGACACGGTTTGACGCTTCCGAAAAACGTAACCTGAACGGAACTTTGATGTACATCATCCCTATCGCTTGGATTTATGTCGCTTTGATGATGGCAGTCGCCGAGGCCACGAACAGCAACGGCACCCTCCTCGGCGCCCTCATGACCTTTGTGCTGTATGGCGTTTTACCCATTGGTTTGCTTCTGTATTTCATGGGCTCGCCTGGTCGCAAACGGGCTATTCGCGAGCGCGAAAAACAAGAAGCTTCAGGCGAGGCTCTTCCCGTCCAACCAAACACAAGCAGCGAACCGGCCGCAGACGCCGTCCCGACGGTACGAAAAGAACCGTGAGGGATTGCTTACGGTACACCACGCTTTGCTGCTGTCATTGCCATAAACCTGTGTGATTCCTAAAGCGCTCAGGCGTTGGCGGGCCAGTGCGGGCAAGTCTGCGAGCCATTTAGCGTTGCCAAGCGTCTTAAATGCAGAAGCAGATCTAGGCGATGTTTGGACAAAAGCTTCGCGAACCTCTTCTCCCACCTCAAACGCAGTCGGCCCAATACAGGGGCCAAGCCAGACCAACAGGTTTTCTGCTTCACATTCAAAAACACTCCGGGCGGCCTCAATGATGCCGTGTCCATTGGCCCCAGCGAGCCCACGCCAACCGGCATGCACGGCGGCCACTTGGGTTCCTTTGTTATCGCAAAGCAAAATCGGCAAACAATCCGCCACCATCATGGTGCAAGCTACGCCCGATTGTTGGGTAAAACTCCCGTCCGCTTGCAACCCATCCGGCGTTTGACCATTGATTTCTAAGACAGCAGTGCCGTGCACCTGTTGCATAAAAACAGGCCGTGCTAAAAGCGTCGATTGCAGCAATGATCGGTTTCGCAGAACATCGGCATCGTTATCACCCACATGCAGGCCCAAATTGAAAGTGTCAAAGGGCGACTTAGAGCTGCCGCCTGCGCGAGTCGTACACAGGGATCGAACGTTCGCCGGCACAGGCCATTGCGGTCTCAGCCAATCCGACGGCGCTTGAAAACCGTCTTCAAATGCATCTGCAAGGTCTTGAGTGGAAAAGCGCATACCCTCAAGGATAATAGAGACTTGATCTTGAACCAACTACCTTTGGAGTCTTTTCACCATGATTCTTGAAATTGCCGATATTCGCATTCATCCCGGCCAGAACGCAGCATTTGAGCAGGCCATCGAACAGGGCATTGCACAAGTGATCTCGCAGGCCAAAGGCTTTGAGGGATTCAAGGTCAACAAAGGCATCGAAAATCCAGAGCGTTACGTGCTACAGATTTTTTGGACTACGCTGGAAAATCACACCATCGACTTTCGCCAATCTGCTGCTTTTCCGGCTTGGCGAGCGATTGTCGGGCCATTTTTTGCGAGTCCTCCCGTCGTCGAACACTTCGAGCTGATCACCAAATCTGCTTAAAAAGGATATGCTCATGGCCACCGTTTTTCCAGCTGCTCCCCAAGTTTCGGTTCCTGTTGTAGGGTTAAACGCGGTTTTTCCGGTTCACCGTATTTACTGTGTAGGAAGAAACTACGCCGAACACGCCAAAGAAATGGGCGGAACAGGTCGCGAGGCCCCGTTCTTCTTCATGAAGCCAGCGGATGCTGTTTTGGTGGCATTGCCAGGTCAACCAGCGCTCATGCCCTACCCTAGCCTCACTACCAACTTACACCACGAAATTGAATTGGTGGTTGCCATTGGCAAAGGCGGTAAAAACATCCCAGCGGCTCACGCGTTTGAACATATTTATGGGTACGCTGTTGGTTTGGATATGACGCGGCGCGACCTCCAAAACGACATGAAGAAACAAAGTCGGCCTTGGTGTATTGGGAAAGGCTTTGACCACTCGGCCCCTATCGGCCCGATTACCCGGGCCCAGGACGTCAAGGCGATTGAACAAGCCAGCATTTCATTACAAGTCAACGGCCAAGACCGCCAGCGCAGCAACGTATCGCAATTGATCTGGAATATTGCTGAAACCATTGAACAGCTTTCAACCGCTTGGGAGCTACAAAGTGGCGACTTAATCTATACAGGAACGCCAGAGGGTGTCGGTGCGGTGGTTGCGGGCGACCGCCTGTTTGGTGAGATCAGTGGATTGACAAGTATCCACGTCCATATCATTTGACCCATTACAGATCAGACTTATGACGCCCTCCCCCATCAAACACTGCAAACAATGCGGCACGGCGGTAGAGCACCGCATTCCGGATGATGGCGACACCAAAATACGGGCGGTTTGCCCACAATGCAAAACCATCCATTACGTCAACCCCTTGAACGTGGTGGGAACCATCCCTGTTTGGGGAGACAAAGTACTGCTGTGTAAGCGCAATATTGAACCGCGTTTTGGCAAGTGGACCTTGCCAGCGGGGTTCATGGAAATGGGTGAAACCACCGCGCAAGGCGCAGCGCGAGAGACCGATGAAGAAGCCGGTGCACAATTTGAAATGCAAGAACTTTTTTCACTGGTCAATGTAGCTCGGGTGGGTCAAGTCCATCTGTTCTACCGAGCCCAACTCACCAGCGATCAATTCCAACCAGGAGTAGAAACCCAAGAAGCAATGCTGTTTTCAGAGGTGGATATTCCTTGGGACGAACTGGCCTTTCGAACGGTCAAAGAAACGCTAGAACGCTTTTTCGCTGACCGCAAAGCCGGATCGTTTGGCTTTCATGTGTTGGACATTTAGTTAGCGCCTCTTTTTCGCAGGCTTGCTTTTAGCTGCCGTTTTTACTGGCTTTGCACCGCGGGCTTTCGCTGTTTTGGGCTGAGCCGCTGAAGGTGATTTGTTTCTTGGATTACCTTCGCGACCAGGCCGGTCTTGCTTTGATCGAACTTTTGAGACGCTTTTCTCATTGAGAGGCCGCAGTGGCAAATCTTGGCCCGCATGCACCAAACGAAAATCAATTTTTCGACCATCTAAATCAACTCGACTGACTTGGATTTGGACCCGCGTACCGATGGCGTAGCGAATTCCGGTGCGTTCACCACGCAACTCTTGGCGCAACTCATCAAAGCGGAAATACTCACCTCCCAGCTCAGTGATGTGCACCAGGCCTTCTACAAACATCGCGTCCAGCGTCACGAAAAGACCAAAGGATGTCGCTGAAGTCACCACGCCGGAATACTCTTCCCCCAAATGCTCGTACATGTATTTGCATTTAAGCCAAGCCTCGACATCGCGACTGGCTTCATCGGCACGGCGCTCATTGGCGCTGCAATGCAAGCCTGCCGCTTGCCATGCGGTATTTTCCGCGTTGAGCTTGACAGGTTTTACCGCAGAAGAAATACCTTTCGCAGCGGCTCCTTTTTCAAGCCTGCGAGCCAATTTGGCGTGGGCTTCGCCAGGCGGAGGCAAAGCCGGCAATTGGTAACGCGACTTTTGAAGGATCGCTTTGATAACGCGGTGAACCAATAAATCCGGGTAGCGCCTGATAGGGCTCGTAAAGTGGGTGTAGGCGTCAAAGGCCAAACCAAAATGTCCACTGTTAATCGGCGTATAGATCGCTTGCTGCATAGAGCGTAGCAGCATCGAATGAATCTGCATGGCGTCCGGGCGGTCTTTGGTCGCTTCCGCAATCGCTTGAAACTCACCGGGCTTGGGATCGTCACTGATCGTCATGCCCAAACCGGTGGCCTTAAGGTAACCACGCAGAATTTCTTTTTTCTCAGGAGTGGGGCCTTCGTGAACGCGAAACAAGCCTGCGTGTTTGCTTTGTGCAATGAAGTCAGCACTGCACACATTGGCTGCCAACATGGCTTCCTCAATCACCCGATGGGCCACATTTCGGGTACGGGGGATAATTTTTTCGATACGACCGTTTTCGTCACAAACGATTTGTGTCTCGGTCGTCTCAAAGTCCACCGCGCCTCGCTTTTTGCGGGACTTTTGAAGCGACTCAAACACCCCATGCAGATTGAGTAAATCGCCAACGCGCTCTTTGCGCTTGATAGCTTCAGGCCCACGGGTATTACCCAAAATCGCAGCAACTTCGGTATAAGTAAATCGCGCATGGCTCCACATCACTGCGGGGTAAAACTGGTAAGCCTCGACCTCTCCCTCGAGGCTCACAAACATGTCACACACCATGCACAGGCGTTCGACCTCAGGCTTCAAAGAGCACAAGCCGTTCGAGAGCTTTTCGGGCAACATGGGAATAACACGGCGCGGAAAATACACGCTGGTTGCGCGGTCATACGCGTCAATGTCAATGGCAGAACCCGTCTCCACATAATGACTGACATCGGCAATGGCGACCAACAAACGCCAGCCTTTGGTTGCCGACTTGCCACGGCCTTGGGTGGTAGGTTCACAGTAAACTGCATCATCAAAATCACGCGCATCTTCGCCATCAATCGTGACCAATGGAATATCCGTTAAGTCAATGCGATTGGCGTGATCCTGGGGCCTGACCGCATCGGGTAAAGTTTTTGATAAGGCGGTGCAAGCAAATGAAAATTCATGGGGGACGCTGTATTTGCGCACCGCAATCTCAATCTCCATACCCGGGTCATCCACTTCGCCCAACACTTCTTTCACACGTCCCACCGGTTGCCCAAAAAGCGCCGGCGGTTCTACCAACTCAACCACCACCACCTGACCTGTTTTGGCGTTTCCAATACCACCGCGCGGGATCAAGACATCTTGTCCGTAACGCTTGTCCTCAGGAGCCACCAACCAGACACCACTTTCTTGCAAGAGTCTGCCAATAATGGGCTGAAAAGAACGTTCAATGATTTCAACCACACGGCCTTCAGGGCGTCCTTTTCTGTCACTTCGCACGATGCGGGCCTTGACACGATCTTTGTGCAAAACGGCGCGCATTTCGTTGGGTGGCAAATAAATATCGGGGCCGCCGTCATCACGCGAAATGAAGCCGTGACCGTCGCGATGACCCTGTACTGCACCCTCGATTTCATCGAGCAAACTACTGGTGTGGGTGATATGTTTGATACAATCTCTCTTTCTGAAATGCCCAGGTGGCGGAATTGGTAGACGCACTAGTTTCAGGTACTAGCGAGTAACTTCGTGGGGGTTCGAGTCCCTTCCTGGGCACCATTGGGGTTATTAAAACGGTGCTTTTTCAAAGCTACTTTACCCCGAATGTAACGCCATTAAATGACAGGCGTCTTAAATCGGTAAAGCCACCAAATCGTGACCTTCAGTGCCCACGATTTTCGCCTTCGTAAACTCACCTACTTTCAAAGTCTTGCTGATTTTTTCGGGTGGAAGTAAGCGAACGACTCCGTCAATTTCAGGTGCATCCGCGTAGCTGCGACCTACCCCTCCCTTTTTTCCCATGCCAGGCGCTGAATCCACCAAAATCTGCATGGTTGCGCCTATGCGTTTACGTAATCGCAAGGCGGAAACCTCTTCAGCGACCGCCATGAAACGGGACCGCCGCTCTTCGCGAAGTTCTATGGGCAACATACCCGGTAATTCATTGGCCAAGGCGCCAGTCACAGCGCTGTAGGCGAAACAGCCTGCGCGGTCAATTTCAGCTTCGCGGACAAATTCCAAAAGGTGCGCAAACTCTTCTTCGGTTTCTCCGGGGAAACCTGCAATAAACGTGCTGCGCACCACCAACTCTGGGCAAACACTGCGCCACTGCTGAATACGCTCTAAATTTCTTTCGCCGCTGGCGGGGCGTTTCATCCGACGTAAAACATCAGGATGGCTATGTTGCAAAGGAATATCGAGATAAGGCAAAACCTTTCCTTCGGCCATTAAGGGCACGACGTCGTCCACACTGGGATAAGGGTAAACGTAATGCAAACGCACCCAAGCCCCATACGGGGCTGCAATGTCACCCAAGGCGGCTACCAAATCAAGCATGCGGGTCTTCACCGGTTTTCCGTCCCAAAAGCCGGTTCGGTATTTCACATCGACACCGTAAGCCGATGTATCTTGGCTCACAATCAACAACTCTTTCACACCGCCTTCAAACAATGCCCGTGCCTCGTTAAGAACGTCTCCAACAGGTCGGGAGACCAAGTCGCCGCGCATTGAAGGAATGATACAAAACGTACACCGGTGGTTACAGCCTTCGCTGATTTTTAAATAGGCGTAATGCCGGGGCGTGAGTTTGATCCCCGCAATACCAAAAGACTGCGGTACCAAATCTAAGAATGGATCATGGGGTTTGGGTAAATTCAAGTGAACCGCATCCATCACCTCTTGCGTCGCATGCGGCCCGGTAACGGCCAACACTTTCGGGTGCATCTGCCGCACGACGTTTTCGCCGTTGGCGTCAGACTTGGCACCCAAACAACCCGTCACGATCACACGACCATTTTCGGCCAAAGCTTCGCCAATCGTGTCTAAGCTTTCTTTCACCGCATCGTCAATAAAACCGCAGGTATTAACAATCACCAAATCAGCGCCTTGAAAGGTCTTAGAGGTTTGGTAACCCTCGGCGCTGAGCTGGGTCAGGATCAATTCGGAATCGGTCAGCGCTTTAGGGCATCCCAAACTCACGAAGCCAACGGTAGGGGCACGCACAGATGAAACAGATGGGGAAATAACTTCGCTCATAAAAATAATAGTTCTAGGCGCATCGTGTGCGCGTTAACAGATCAACGGAGGATCAACGCTTAAGACCAAACGTTCCCATGAATTGCTCTGCTTGCTTTTGCATCTGTTCCTGCATTTGCTGGAACATCGGGGCCCCCATGACACCAGGAACCAAGGGCACTTGCATTTCCATCAAGGTCTGCATGTTCTTTTCTAGATACCCGCCCATCAGGCCCTGCATAGCATGGCCGTAAAAGCGAATGATGTTGGAAAGCACTGGAATAGTGAACATCGGCGAACCGTTGGACTCTTCTTCCAAAATAATTTGCAGCAAGATGCTGCGGGTTAAATCTTCAGAAGTTTTAGCATCAACCACAGAAAACAGCTCGGTATCCATGACCAATTGCTTGATTTCAGACAAAGTGATGTAGCTAGAAGTACGGGTGTCATACAGACGCCGATTGGGGTACTTTTTGATCACTCGCTGTGATGGCTCACCCTGAGTTTCTGTTTTTTTTGTCATGCTGCGCTCCTATTAGACCATTATGTGTTGCATTGCAGCACATTTTAGGGAGCAATCTAAAACCCGGTAGCAGGGTTTACCGCAGGAGAAAATGGGGTTGGGTGTGGTAGGCGCAATTGGACTCGAACCAACGACCCCCACCATGTCAAGGTGGTGCTCTAACCAGCTGAGCTATGCGCCTGTTGAAAACCTACGAACGTAATTGTAGCAGCAAAGATTTCCGTTTTTCCTCTGACGCTCGGTGACTGGGTGCATTTGCAGGCGTCTTACTCCCGTTGTTATGCCTAAGCCATAATTGATGTTTACGCAAAGTAAACCGTTTTTTTACCCCGCAAATTATCAGGAGCATTTCATGGAAATCGCAGGAAAAGTTTTTATCGTCACCGGTGGTGCATCAGGTTTGGGTGAAGGCACCGCTCGCATGCTCAGTGCCAAAGGCGGGATCGTCGTGATAGCCGATATGCAAGCAGCAAAAGGCGAGGCGATTGCGAAAGAAATCGGTGGTGCTTTTGTGAAATGTGATGTGAGCAACGAAGCCGATGGGCAAGCTGTCGTCAGCAAAGCGGTTTCTATGGGCAAGCTGATGGGCTTGGTCAATTGCGCTGGCATTGCGCCAGCAGAAAAAACAGTAGGTAAAAACGGGGCCCACAGTTTGGCGGTTTTTAGCAAGTGCATCACGGTCAATTTAATCGGCAGCTTCAACATGATTCGCTTGGCCTCGGAGGCCATGAGCAAGAACGAGCCCGAATCGACGGGCGAGCGCGGAGTGATGATTTCGACCGCTTCGGTGGCTGCCTATGACGGCCAGATTGGCCAAGCGGCCTACAGCGCGTCTAAGGGCGGCATCGTTGGTATGACCTTACCCATTGCACGTGATTTATCCCGCAACGGTATTCGCAATATGACAATTGCCCCCGGAATTTTTGGTACGCCCATGATGTTTGGAATGCCCCAAGAGGTTCAAGACTCTTTGGCGGCAAGCGTGCCCTTCCCCTCTCGCTTGGGTACACCGCAAGACTACGCCAAGCTGGCACTCCATATTTTTGAAAACGACATGCTCAACGGCGAAGTGATCCGTTTAGACGGCGCGATTCGTTTGGCTCCCCGCTAAACAGAGCGAATAAAATCGAAAGCTGTCCGTTTTTAATTTTCAAGCGAGTTATTCATGACCAACCAGGAAATTTTGGCCCAATTTGGGCCCCGTGAAGCGATGGAGTATGACGTTGTAGTCGTCGGAGGCGGCCCTGGTGGGCTTTCTACCGCTATCCGTATCAAGCAACTTGCCCAACAGCATGGCAAAGAAGTTTCTGTGGTGGTCTTAGAAAAAGGCTCTGAAGCTGGCGCCCACATTTTGTCGGGTGCCATCATGGACCCCAAAGCCCTGACAGAGCTTATTCCCAATTGGAAAGAACTCGGCGCGCCTTTGAACCAGCCGGTGACAGACGATGCAGTGACTTTTTTGGGAGAAAAATCTGCATTTCGGATGCCGAATTTTTTACTTCCCCCGTTTGCCCACAACGATGGAAACTACATTGTTAGCCTAGGCGCGGTGACCCGCTGGATGGCGGAACAAGCCGAAGGGTTAGGCGTTGAAATTTTTCCAGGCTTTGCAGCTGCCGAAGTTTTGTACAACGACGATGGCTCCGTTAAAGGCGTGGCCACGGGCAACATGGGCGTAGGCAAAGACGGCGTACCCGGGGAAAATTTTCAGATCGGTATGGAGCTGCTCGGCAAGTACACGGTATTTGCGGAAGGGGCTCGCGGGCATTTGGGTAAGCAACTGATTGCCAAGTACAAACTCGACGAAGGCAAAGACCCACAAAGCTTTGGTATTGGCATCAAAGAACTGTGGGAAATTGACCCATCGCGCCATACCCCAGGCTTTGTGATGCACACCGCGGGTTGGCCTATGCAGCCAGACACCTACGGCGGTGCTTTTCTGTACCACCTAGATGGCAACAAAGTGGCCTTGGGGTTTATCACTGGCTTGGGTTACAGCAACCCGTACCTCAGCCCGTTTGAAGAATTCCAACGTTGGAAAACCCACCCGAACATTCGCTATTACTTTGAAAATGAAAAAGGCGAAATCACTGGCAAGCGTTTGGCATATGGCGCACGTGCTATTAACGCCAGCGGCCTGTCGTCTTTGCCTAAAACCGTATTCCCGGGCGGTGCGTTGATTGGATGTAACGCGGGCTACTTGAACGTAAGCCGAATCAAAGGCAGCCATGCCGCGATCAAAACCGGCATGCTCGCAGCAGAAGCTGCCTTTGAAGCGGTGGTTGCCGGCCGTCAGCATGATGAGCTCAGCTCATACCCTGCGGCTTTTGAGGCCAGTTGGTTGCACACCGAACTCAACAAAGACCGCAACTTTAAGAACTGGTTTAAAAAAGGTCTGACGGTTGCGACCTTGATGAATGGGTTCGAGCAGTTTGTGTTGCGCGGCCATATTCCTTGGACGCTGCGACGCGACAAACCAGACCATGCCTATTTAAAACCTGCGGCGCAGTGCACACCCATTGACTACCCCAAGCCCGATGGCAAGCTCACGTTTGACCGACTCAGCAGCGTTTTTATCAGCAATACAAACCACGAAGAACAGCAACCTGCGCATCTGACTTTGAAAGACGCGTCCGTTCCAGTCGGTATCAACTTGAATATCTACGCAGGCCCAGAGGCGCGCTACTGCCCTGCCGGCGTCTACGAATACGTCAAGAACGATGACAACAGCGATCGATTGCAAATCAACGCCCAAAACTGCGTGCACTGCAAAACGTGTGACATCAAAGACCCCACACAAAATATCGTCTGGGTCACACCCGAAGGTGGTGGCGGACCCAACTACGCTGGGATGTAAATGAAAAAATACAGCGAAGAACACGTCTGGATCGCAACAGAGACTTCAAGTCCTGTGCTTGCAACCGTCGGCATCACGGTCCACGCCCAAGACGTTCTTGGGGATATCGTTTTCGTGGACTTGCCAGCTATTGGCGCTGTTTTTGAAGCAGGTGCGACCGCTGGGGTTGTAGAGTCTGTCAAAGCAGCCGCCGATGTGTATATTCCCGCGGGCGGAACTGTGGTGGAAGTGAACGAAGTTTTACGGGCAGATCCCTCGCTTGCCAACACCGACCCGCTTGGTGCAGGTTGGTTTTTCAAAATCACCCTCACCCATGCGAAAGAACTGGATGCCTTGATGGATGAAGCGGCGTATGCGAACTTCGCGCCTTAAGTGTTGACTATGCGCGTGCTGAGCATCATCGCGCCGATGACGCAACTCAACACGCCCTACCCATCAACAGCCTACCTCACCGGATTTTTACGAAGCCAAGGTATTGAGTCAGTCCAAGAGGACTTGGCGCTGAAGCTGGTCTTGGCGCTTTTTACCCCCAAAGGTTTGCAGTCGGTCTATGACAAAGCCAACACGCTAGAAGTTGCCAAACGCAGCGCCAGCGTGAACTACTTCCTTGATTTCTTTGACAGTTATGTCAGTACCATCGCCCCCACGATTGCCTTTTTGCAAGGGCGTGACTCCACGTTGAGTCACCGCATTGCAGGCCGAGGCTTTTTACCTGAAGGGCCTCGTTTTGCAGCTTTAGATGCGTATGGTGATAGCGAAGCCGCTGATCCGCTGGCCTGGGCCTTTGGCGCCCTTGGACAGCAAGACCGCGCTCGTCACCTCGCTACGCTTTACCTTAACGACCTGGCAGACGTTTTACGCGATGCCATTGACCCGCGCTTTGAGTTTGTGCGCTACGGCGAATCATTAGCCAGCAGCCAAGCGTCTTTTGAGCCTTTGGCTCTTGCGCTTGCCGCTGAGCCAACCCTCATTGACTCCCTGCTTCAAAAGTTAACCCGCCAAGCGCTTGACCACCACCAGCCGAATTTGGTCCTTTTGTCGGTTCCTTTTCCCGGAACGGTTTACGCCGCGCTGCGCATTGCGCAAACCATCAAAGCCCACTACCCCCAAATCAAAATCGCCATGGGCGGTGGCTACGTCAATACAGAACTACGCGAAGTTACGGAGCCAAGACTGTTTGATTACGTTGACTTTGTCACCTTGGATTCCGGCGAGCGCCCTTTGTTGGCGCTTTTGGAACACCTTCAAGGCAAACGCTCGGCGCAGCGCTTGGTGCGCACTTTCGTTCGCAACGCCATAAACGGCGAGGTTCAAAAAATGCAATGGGCCGAACCTGATGTTGCGTTTGAAGATGTTGGAACCCCCACGTGGGATGGCTTGCCTTTAGACAAATACCTCTCCCTGCTCGACATGCTCAACCCCATGCATCGGTTGTGGAGCGATGGTCGCTGGAACAAGCTGACGATCGCACACGGTTGCTATTGGAAAAAGTGCAGTTTTTGCGATGTCAGCTTGGATTACATCGCCCGGTATGAAACCACCACCGCTTCCAAACTGGTCGACCGCATTGAACAAATCGTCAAAGAAACCGGCCAAACAGGTTTTCATTTTGTAGACGAAGCCGCGCCCCCGAAAGCACTCAAGGCCTTAGCCCAAGAAATTTTGCGCCGCAAGTTGCATATCTCCTGGTGGGGCAATATTCGGTTTGAAAAAACCTTTACACCCGAACTCGCTGAGCTCTTGGCGCAAAGCGGCTGCATTGCGATGTCGGGTGGGCTCGAAGTGGCCTCAGACCGATTGCTTGATCTGATGAAAAAAGGCGTGTCGGTCGCCCAAGTTGCACGGGTGACCAAAGGTTTTTCTGATGCCGGTATTTTGGTACACGCCTACTTGATGTATGGGTTTCCCACCCAAACCGTGCAA
>CAMDAN010000025.1 GCA_945888535.1 Bordetella parapertussis | reverse complement strand
CATCTCATCGGGCTCGCAACCTGCGACCGCGAAGCCCAAGAAACGGCCCAAAGGCTTGAGGCCTTTTTGTTCGGCGATTTTTTCATGCATCACCACAACCGCGCCGCTGCCATCGGAGAGTTGGCTGGCGTTACCCGCAGACACCAAGCCGCCGGGCAGCGCGGAGCGCAAGCCAGAAATGCCTTCTTTGGTGGTTCCATCGCGAATGCCTTCGTCGTTGCTAACAGTGACTTTCTTGGTCATCATGCCCATGACTTTGTCAGCCACGCCCATGGTGACCGTGATCGGCGCGATCTCGTCTTTGAACAAGCCAGCGGCCAAGGCGGCGGTGGCTTTTTGTTGGCTGGATGCGCCGTATTCGTCCATCGCATCACGACCGATGTTGTAACGCTTAGCGACTTGCTCGGCGGTATTGAGCATGGCCCAGTACACCTCGGGTTTGTTCTTAACCAACCAAGGGTCAGCCAACATGTGTTTGTTCATTTCCTGCGCGGTACACGAAATAGCCTCTACGCCGCCGGCGACATAAATATCGCCTTCGTTGGCAATGATGCGCTGCGCCGCGGTGGCAATGGTTTGCAAACCAGAGGAACAAAAACGGTTGATGGTCATACCCGATACGGTGACCGGGCAGCCCGCACGCAAAGCGGCTTGGCGAGCGATGTTGGCGCCGGTTGCGCCTTCGGGCGTTCCGCATCCGAGGATGACGTCGTCGACCTCGGCGGCCTCAATGCCAGCGCGTTTGATCGCGTGCTCGACCGAGTGGCCGGCCAGCGTTGCGCCGTGGGTCATGTTGAAAGCGCCCTTCCAACTTTTGGTTAAAGGGGTACGTGCGGTGGAAACAATTACTGCTGAAGTCATGGGAATTCCTTAATTAAATGTCTTGCCTTCGGCGGCCAATTTCGCCAACAAGGGCGCGGGCTTCCAGAAGTTGGCGTCGTCATGCGGGTTTTTAGCGAAGCGGTGCATCGCTTGCACCACGTTAAAGAGGCCCACTTCGTCGGCATACAACATCGGCCCGCCGCGGTAGGGAGGAAAGCCGTAGCCAAAGATATAGGCAATATCAATGTCGCTGGCTTTATTGGCAATGCCCTCTTCCAAAATGTGCGCCGCTTCGTTCACCAAAGCAAACACCAAGCGCTGCACAATTTCTTCGTCGCTGATTTTGCGTGGCGTGATGCCTTTAGAGGCGCGGTAGTCTTCAATCATCTTGACGACTTCAGCGTTCGGAATCGCATCGCGCTTTCCGGGCAAATAGTCGTACCAACCGGCACCGGTTTTTTGTCCAAAGCGGCCTTTTTCACATAACAAGTCGGCGGTTTTGCTGTAGAGCATGGTGGCGCGTTCGACCGCGCGGCGTTTGCGAATCGCCCAGCCGATGTCGTTACCGGCCAAGTCACCCATACGGAACGGGCCCATGGCCATACCAAACTTTTCCATCGCTTTGTCGACCTGCTCAGGCGTACAGCCTTCGTCTAACAAGAACCCGCCTTGGCGGCCGTATTGTTCGATCATGCGGTTGCCAATAAAGCCATCGCACACACCGGAAACTACTGCCGTCTTGCGGATCTTTTTCGCAACCGCCATGACGGTTGCCATCACGTCAAGCGCTGTTTTAGCGCCGCGTACCACTTCAAGCAACTTCATCACGTTAGCGGGGCTAAAGAAATGCAAGCCCACCACGTCTTGGGGGCGCTTGGTGAAGTTGGCAATTTTGTTGACGTCAAGCGTCGAGGTGTTGGTTGCCAAAATCGCGCCGGGTTTCATGACGCGGTCGAGTTCTTTAAAGACCGCTTCTTTTACGCCGATTTCTTCAAACACCGCTTCGATCACCATGTCGGTCGTGCCGAGGTCGTCGTAGCTTAGGGTGGTTGTCAACAAGGCCATGCGCTGGTCGTATTTGTCTTGCTTGAGTTTGCCTTTTTTAACCTGGGCTTCGTAGTTTTTGCGGATAGTCGCAAGGCCGCGGTCAAGCGCGTCTTGTTTCATCTCTAACATCTTCACTGCAATACCTGCGTTCAAGAAGTTCATCGCAATACCGCCGCCCATGGTGCCCGCGCCAATAACCGCAATGCTCTTGATCTCACGCAGTGGCGTGGTTGAAGGCACGTCTGGAATTTTGGAGGCAGCGCGTTCGCCTAAGAACAGGTGACGCAAAGCGCGGCTTTCAGACGTCCACATCAGGTTGATAAAAATCTCGCGCTCGGTGGCCATGCCGTCTTCAAATTTCTTTTTGCTGGCCGCTTCGACCGCGTCAATACATTTCAAAGGCGCGGGGTAGTTTTTCGACATGGCGCCGACCATATTGCGCGTGAACTGGAAATACGCGTCGCCTTGCGGGTGTTTGCAAGGCAGATCACGCACCAAAGGCAAAGGCCGCGTCGCCGCCACAGAGCGGGCATACGCCAAGGCTTCTTCAGCCAAGGATTCTGCTGAAGCCGATATCGCATCAAACAATTTTTGGCCAGGCAACATCGCCAACATTTCGCTCTTAATCGCTTCGCCGCTGACAATCATATTGAGCGCAGGCTCAATGCCGAGTACGCGAGGCAAACGCTGGGTTCCGCCGCCACCGGGGAGCAAACCGAGCTTCACTTCAGGCAAAGCCACGCTGGTTCCTGGGGCAGCAATACGGTAGTGGCAACCGAGCGCCAACTCCAAGCCTCCGCCCATCACGACGGTGTGGATCGCTGCAACAACGGGCTTGGTTGATTTTTCCAACAACAAGATCACGCTGTTGAGGTTGGGTTCTTGCATCGCTTTAGAAGAACCAAATTCGCGGATGTCCGCGCCGCCTGAAAATGCTTTTCCTGCGCCGGTAATCACAATGGCTTTCACCGCCGCGTCGGCTTGGGCTTGTTCCATCCCGTGGGCGATACCTTGGCGCGTAGCCAAACCCAGACCATTGACCGGTGGGTTATCAAGCGTAATGACGGCAATGTCGCCGTGGACTTTGTAATGGGCAGTCATGCGTTCAATCCTTGAAAAATAGTAAAGCGAAGAAAAGTAATCTTAGAGGTAACCTTAGGGGTGATCTTAATGGCGATCTCAAAATAGAACGGTCGTTCTTTTTTGGCAAATTGTAGGGGGTTTCTGAAACCGGCTTTTAGCGTTTGTCTCCGTAGAGACTTAAACGCCCAACCACTCTTGGCAAATCGCAGGGCGAGCTGCTAAGGCCTGCGGGGTTCCATCAAAAACAATTTGGCCGTGGCCGATGACCACGGCGCGATTGGCGATTTGAAGGGCAAGCGCGAGTTTTTGTTCCATTAATACGATGGCAACGCCGCTTTGCGCTAAATCTTGTAATACCTTGGCAATGGTTTTTACCATCTGCGGCGCTAAACCTTCGCTGGGCTCATCGGCCACCAACAATTGGGGCTGCCCCATCAGCGTTCGGCCCAAAGCCAGCATTTGTTGTTCTCCGCCAGAGAGGCTTGCGCCTAAGGCGTGTTGGCGCTCTTGAAGCTTCGGGAAAAGGCTGTAGATCTTTTGAAACAAGGCTTCAGAAGACGGCGTATTTTTCAACGGCGTATTTTTCTTAAAGCCCAGTAATAAATTTTGATGGGCTGAGAGCGTTGGAAAAATATCGCGGCTCTCGGGCAAGTAGCCCACGCCCATTTGGGCGATGTCAAAGGCTTTGCGACCGCTCAAGGCTTGGCCGTTCCAAACCACCGATCCGCTACACGGAAGTTGGCCGACCAAGGCGCGGGCTAGGGTTGAGCGGCCCGAGCCATTGCGGCCCAAGACCGCGACGATTTCACCCGGGGCGACCGACAAATCAATTCCGCGCAAGACATGGCTTTTGCCATAAAAGGCATGGAGTTGGTTGACCTGGAGTCCGTTCATATGCGTTACGCTGAAACTGGAACTGGAACTGAGAAATCGCCAAGGTAGGCGTCTTGAACCGCCTCGTTGGCGCGAACGGCCTGCGGCGTATCAAAGGCCAAGACCTTGCCATCCACCAACACCGCAATCTTGTCCGCCAAGCCAAACACCACGCCCATGTCGTGCTCCACCATCAGCAAGGTTTTACCCTGCGTTGCGGTTTTAATCAGTTCTAAAAAAAACAGCGTTTCGGTCTGGCTCATTCCGGCGGTGGGCTCATCGAGCAAGATCACATCGGCCTCGCCGCCCAAAGTGATGCCGAGTTCTAAAGCGCGTTGATCGGCATAGCTCAAAGCTTGCGCCAAGGTATCGCGTTGCTTTTCCAAATGGGTTTGTTCCATCAAAGCCTCGGTTCGGGCCGTGACAACTTTCAGGCGCGATACCGACGTAAGCCACTGGCCTCCATAGCCCAAACCCAAAAGCACGCTGCAGCGTAAATTCTCAAACACCGAGAGGCCAGAAAAGACCTGCGTGGATTGAAAACTTCGCGCCAAACCCATACGTGCAATCGCATAGGGTTTCTTTCCGTCGATACGCTGATTCTTTAACCAAACCTCACCCGCGCTCGGCGCAAAGCGGCCGCTGACAAGATTAAAAAGCGTGGTTTTTCCTGCGCCATTGGGGCCGATCAAAGCCACCCGCTCGCCTGCGGAAATGGACAAGTCGATGCCCCGAAGAATCTCATTCGCGCCAAAGCGCTTATGCACGTTTTTGAGTTCGAGGATGGTGCTCAAGCCTTGGCTCCCAATCGCTCGATCAGCGCGTGGCGTAAACGCAGAAAAAACCACCCGCCGGAAAGCGCGATGGCACAAGCCACAGCCCAGTCTTGCCAGCGGTTGATGTGCAATTGAAAAGCCCCAAAGGCAACGTTAGGGCCTAAGCTGGCTTCGAGTTGCAATTGGTAAGCCATTTCTACCAAGGCCGCGACTCCCGCCATGGCCAGAACCAAACTCACAAACAGGAGCAAAAGAACCACGCCGTGGCGAAGGTAAAACGCCCGGGGTTGGGCCATTGCGGTTTGCAATAAACCTGTCAGCCCTTGGGGTGCGAACATCACGCCAAAAACAAAGGCCAAGCCCACATACAAAAGCCACGCTGGGGTCAGGCTGCTTAAACCTACGTTGGCTAACACCATCAAAACCGCGCCCACAATAGGGCCGATAAAACTTTGGATACCACCTAAATACGTAAACAAAACCAAGGACGCCGAGCGCTCCAAGCCCAAAGCGTCGGGGGTTACGCGCTCAAACAGCAAGGCCGCCAAGCCGCCAGAGATTCCAGCAAAAAAAGCGGAGAATAAAAAAGCGCGGTAACGAATCGTCTGCGGGTTGGTGCCCAAAAACTCAACGCGCATGGCGTTGTCCCGCACAGCGTTCAACATCTTTCCCCAAGGCGTCGTGGTCAACGCGTAAAGCGCCACCGCTGAAAGCAAAGCGTAGGCCGCGATCAGGTAATACATCTCAACTGGCGATGCAAAAGTCACCCCCCACGGCGCAGACTCCGTGACCCGGTTACCGGCAATTCCCGACTCGCCACCAAAAAAAGCGAAGCCCATCAGCGCCACAGAAAAAACCAATTCGGCCAATCCCAAAGTCACCATCGCCAAGGCCGTGCCGCCGCGCCGCGAGCTTAAAAAACCCAAGACGGTTGCAGCCAATAAACCCGAAACGCCGCCAGCCAAAGGAATCAAACTCACCGGAAAATCGACCCCCGCCGCACGGGCCAAATTGAGCGTGTGGATCGCGCCGTAAGCGCCAAGACCGGTGTAAGTGGCGTGGCCAAAACTCAACATCCCGCCTTGGCCGAGTAGCAAGTTAAACGACAAACACGCAATCGTGGCGATGCCGATTTGTGAGAGCAGCGTGAGCGCCCAGGTGCTGTGTAAGAGCTCGGGCGCGAACACAAGGCCTGCAACAACAGCGATCCAAGGCGCGGCGTTCATCGATCTTTCGCCCCGAAAAGCCCTTGAGGTCGTAACACCAAAACCAACACCATCAAAGCGTAAGGCAAGACGGGGGCGAGTTGCGCCAGGCTCACGCCAATGCCCAAAGGATGGTCAAAACTAACCGCCAAGGTTTGTAACAAGCCCAGCGCCAAAGACACCCAAAACGCCCCCATCAGCGAGCCCAAGCCGCCGACCACCACCACCACAAAAATAACTGAGCCGACGGTAGCGGCCATCGCGGGTTCTGTGACAAAGGTACTGCCGCCAATCACGCCGGCCAAACCTGCCAGCCCCGAGCCAGCGGCAAACACCAACATCCACAAGCGCGGCACGTTGTGGCCCAAGCTTTCGAGCATGGCGGGGTGGGTGCGCGAAGCTTGGATGATCCAACCCAAACGGGTTCGTACCAAGACGAGGTACAACGCGCCCAACGTAAGTGCCGACACCAGCATCGTGAAGGCCCGCATTGCTGGAAAAGACCAGCAAGACAATGCCAAGCTCGCATCTTGACAAAGCGCTGCTGCGGGGCTGCCCCAAAACCATTGAAGGCCATTCGCCGCAGACTTCACCGCAGAAAAAGCCGCGCCTTGCACAAATTCTGGCGGGTGAAAAGGCAGCGCTGTTCGGCCCCAAACGCCTTGAACCCACTCCAAGATGAGGAAGGACAAGCCAAAGGTAATGAGTAATTCTGGAACGTGGCCGTAAGCGTGAATACGGCGTAAAACCCAGCGCTCAAACCCAGCTCCCAACACGGCCAAGACCACGGGCGCGGCGAGCAGCGCGAGCCCATAACCCATGTGCACTGACACCGAATAACCCACATACGCGCCAAGCATGTAGAAGCTGGCGTGGGCAAAGTTGAGTACGCCCATCAAACTCAAAATAACGGTCAGCCCCGCGCTGAGCAAAAACAAAAGCAAGCCGTAGCTCAGGCCGTTCAAGAGCGAAAAAACAAAAAACTCCATGGCGTTTTAGCGATGGAGTCGCCAAGCCTTAAAGCTCACGCCGAAGGAAATTGGTAGTCTTTCAGTAATTCACGCAGCTTGGTTTTTTGCATTTTTCCGGTGCCACCCAAAGGAATCGCATCGGTAAACACCACGTCATCCGGCACTTGCCATTTGGCGGTTTTGCCTTCGTAAAAAGCCAGCAAGGCTTCGCGGGTGAGTTCTGCGCCGGGCTTTTTCACCACCACCACAATCGGGCGCTCATCCCATTTGGGGTGGCGCATTCCGATACACGCGGCCATTGCAACAGCAGGGTGTGACATGGCGATGTTTTCAACATCAATCGAGCTGATCCACTCGCCGCCCGACTTGATGACGTCTTTGCTGCGGTCGGTAATTTGCATGTAACCGTCCGGGTCAATGGTGGCCACATCGCCGGTGGGGAACCAGCCGTCAACCAGCGGCGAGCCGCCCTCGCCTTTGAAATATTCCTTGATGACCCATGGGCCTTTAACCAACAGGTCGCCGTAGGCTTTTCCGTCCCAAGGAAGTTCTTTGCCTGCTTCGTCAACGATTTTCATGTCTACGCCGTAAATGCCACGGCCTTGCTTAAGGCGGACCTTCATTTGATCAGCGGCGTCCATCGTGGTGTGTTTGTTTTTGAGGGTACAGACCGTTCCGAGCGGCGACATTTCGGTCATGCCCCACGCATGCAAAACCTCAACGCCATACACATCGTTAAACGCCGTGATCATGGCGGGTGGGCAAGCCGAACCGCCAATTACGGTGCGCTTCAACGTTGAGAACTTCAAGCCGCCTTGCTGCATGTGACCCAGCATCATTTGCCATACCGTAGGAACGCCCGCCGCGAAGGTGACCTTTTCGGATTCAATCAATTCAAAGATCGATTTACCGTCCATAGCTGGGCCAGGGAACACCATCTTGGCGCCTGTCATCGCGGCTGAATACGGCAAGCCCCAGGCGTTAACGTGGAACATCGGAACCACGGGCAACACGCTGTCACGCGCACTCATATTGAGCGCGTCGGGCAAAGCGCCAGCCCATGCGTGAAGGATGGTTGAGCGGTGGCTGTAGAGCGCGGCTTTGGGGTTGCCGGTGGTGCCGCTGGTGTAGCACATGCTGGAAGCGGAGTTCTCGTCAAACTCAGGCCATGTGTATTTTTCAGACTGCGCTGCGATCCACGCTTCGTAACTCACTAAGCCGGGAACTCCACTGTCAGCGGGAAGCTTGTCGGCATCACACAAAGCGATGAAATGTTTGATGGTGGTGCAGCGGGTATGGACGGCTTGAATGATCGGTAAAAACGTCATATCAAAAACCAAGACTTGGTCTTCCGAGTGGTTGGCGATCCAAACGATTTGATCGGGATGCAAACGCGGGTTCAAGGTATGCAAAACCCGGCCCGAACCGCTGACCCCAAAGTACAACTCCAAATGGCGGTAGCCGTTCCAAGCCAAAGTCGCGATGCGGTCGCCAAAGCCCAGCTTCATGTGGTCTAAAGCGTTCGCCACTTTGCGCGAGCGCTTGGCAATGTCTTTGTAAGTACAGCGGTGAATATCGCCTTCCACCCGGCGCGAAACAATTTCGCCTTCGCTGTGGTGCCGTTCGGCAAAATCAATCAAAGAAGAAATCAGTAACTGCTGACTTTGCATTAAACCGAGCATAAGAAAAATCTCCAACGAAAAATCTAATCGAACCGAACCACAGTCTTTGACGACTTGGAAAGGCCGGATATTACCTTCTCAGCGAAAGGAATAGCAGGATGCGGGAAAATACGCCTATGCAGACCCTTCCCCATTCCGACCTTGCTCCAACCGGCTTATCGTGGTCGCATCGCTTCTCGAATTTAGGTGAGGTGTTTACTGAAGCTCTAGAACCCGCACCGCTGCCCCAGCCCTACTGGGTCGGACAAAGCAACAGCCTGGCCGATCGCTTGGGCTTGCCAAGTGGGTGGACGGAGTCGTCCGAACTCTTAGACGCCTTCACGGGCAACCACGTTTTAGAAGGCAGCCAACTGCGGGCCAGCGTGTACAGCGGTCACCAATTTGGCGTCTGGGCCGGACAGCTCGGCGATGGCCGCGCCTGTTCATTGGGCGAACTCGCAGGGCTAGAGGTTCAACTCAAAGGCGCAGGCCCCACGCCCTACTCCCGCCGGGGCGACGGCCGCGCGGTGTTGCGCAGCTCGATTCGGGAATTTTTATGCAGCGAAGCGATGCACGGCTTGGGAATTCCCACCACCCGCGCCTTGTGCGTTACCGGATCAGACGCCGCCGTGTGGCGCGAGCAAAAAGAAACGGCAGCCGTGGTAACGCGGGTTGCCCCGAGCTTTATCCGCTTTGGTCATTTCGAGCATTTTTGCCACACGCACCAACACACAGAACTCCAAGCCTTGGCAGATTTTGTGATCAAACACTTTTACCCAGAGTGCCAAACGAGCACCGCGTGGGACAGCAACCCCTACACCGCGCTCATAGCGGCTGTCACAGAACGCACCGCCAAAATGATCGCCCGCTGGCAGTCGGTGGGGTTTTGCCACGGCGTAATGAACACCGACAACATGAGTATTTTGGGACTGACGCTCGATTACGGCCCCTTCCAGTTTTTGGATGGGTACGACCCCGCGCACATTTGCAACCACTCCGATACCCAAGGCCGCTACGCTTTTCACAAACAACCCAGCATCGCCTACTGGAACCTGTTTTGCCTCGGCCAAGCCTTGATGCCTTTGGTAACAGACCAAGACAACGCTGTCGCTGCGCTTGAAACCTTCAAAGCCCATTACGAACAGGCCTTTGCCAAAGCCATGGCCCACAAACTCGGCTTTGCCGAAGCCCACGAAAACCAACGCCCTGTGATTGAAGAAGCGCTGAAACTCTTGGCGGCTGACAAAGTAGATTTCACAATTTTTTGGCGGCGCTTAAGCCATTGGGCTACCCGTCGTGACTTGGGCGATGCGTCTGTAACCGACTTGTTTATCAACCGGGAAGCCGCCACAAACTGGCTAGCTAGTTACGCCGCCTTGCTAGACGCAAAGCCGGACGCGCCAGGGGCAGCGTTGATGCTGCAAACCAACCCGAAATATATTTTGCGTAACCATCTGGGAGAATTGGCAATTCAAGCGGCCAAGCGCAAAGATTTCTCGGTGTTACAAGCGCTGCAAACAGTTTTAGAACAGCCCTATGACGAACACCCCGAACACGACGCGTTTGCGCAATTCGCGCCTGACTGGGCTGCTAATATTGAAATCAGCTGCAGTTCTTAAATTCCTTATTCCTCTTACTTGGCCTTTAACGTATGACCTTCAAAACTCAAAAAACCGACGACCAATGGAAAGCCTTGTTGGCTGAAAAAGGGGCCGAGCCCGTGGCGTTTCAAGTCACGCGCCAGGCGTCTACCGAGCGCCCCTTCACCGGCAAATACGAATCCCATTGGGCCGATGGAAGCTACCACTGCATGTGTTGCGAAGCCAAGTTGTTTGACTCGGGCACCAAATTCGACGCGCATTGCGGCTGGCCGAGTTTTAGTTTGGCTATTCCCGGCGCGATCAAAGAAATTACCGACCGAACCCTCGGCATGGTGCGGGTTGAAACGGTGTGCGCTGAATGTGGCGCACATTTGGGCCACGTGTTTGACGACGGCCCTAGCGAGACGGGCTTGCGGTACTGCATGAACTCGGCCTCGTTAAACTTCACCCCAACATGAAAATACTGATCGACTTTTTCCCCATACTTTTGTTCTTTGGCGCCTACAAGCTCTATGACATTTATATCGGGACCGGCGTTTTAATGGCCGCTACCATCGCCCAAGTGGCTTTGATTTATGCCATCGATAAACGCCTACAAACCATGCACAAAATCACGCTGGTTTTGGTTTTAGGCTTTGGGGCGTTAACGCTGGGCCTGCACGACGAGCGGTTTATCAAATGGAAACCTACCGTGCTTTATGCGGGCATGGCGTTGGGCTTGGCGTATGCAGTGTGGATTGCGCGTAAAAATTTTCTCAAGATACTTTTAGGCGGCCAGCTCGAGTTGCCGGAATCAGTTTGGTACCGCCTGAATATGGCGTGGGTTCTTTACAGCGCTTTTATGGCCGCGATCAACGCGTATGTGGCCCATTACTACAGCACCGAAGACTGGGTCAACTTCAAGCTCTGGGGTTACGCGTTTCCCTTGGTTTTTATCATCGGCCAAGGCATTTTTATCGCGCCCCATATGAAAGCAGCATCAGACAACCCCCATACGGATGATGAAGCACCCAATGAATCCAAGGGCGGGCCCACACCATGAGCGCTGACGCAAAAGCAGATCTGAGCCCCACCACGGCCAACCTAGAAAAACGCCTTTTGGAGCGGCTTACCCCCGTTGCGATGGAGGTCATCGACGAGAGTTACCAACACGCAGGCCATGTGGGGGCCAATGAAAGCGGTTTTGGCACCCACTTTCGGGTTCGAATAACTTCACCTTTATTTACAGGCAAGAGCCGCGTTGCCTGCCATCGGCTTGTGTATGATGCTTTGCAAGATTTCATTGACGAAGGCTTGCATGCCTTGGCCATTGAGACCGAATACCCCGCTCAAAACGCACCGAAAGAAACCGAATGAAGAAACAGTTTGTCTTGGCCGCCGTAGCCGCCATTTTTGCTACCTGCGCAACCGGCGTGATGGCGCAAAACGTTGCCGTTGTGAATGGCAAAGCCGTTCCTAAAGCCCGTATCGAAGCCTTGGCGCAGCAAGTCGCCCGCTCCGGCCGCCCCGTAACCGCAGAGATGCAAGGTCAGTTGCGCGAGGAAGTGATCGCCCGTGAGATCTTTACCCAAGCCGCCCAAGCCCAAGGTTTAGACGCCACCGACGACTTCAAAATGCAAATGGAGTTAACCCGCCAGTCGCTTTTAATTCGCGAGTTGTTTACCTCGTACCAAAACAAAAATCCGATTACCGATGCGGAAATGAAAGCCGAATACGACAAGTTTGCTGTGGCTAACAGCGGCAAAGAGTTCAAGGCCCGCCACATCTTGGTAGAAAAAGAAGACCAAGCCAAAGCCATCATCGCCCAGCTGAAAAAAGGCGGCAAGTTTGAAGAAATCGCCAAGAAGTCGTCTAAAGACCCAGGCTCTGGCGCCAAAGGCGGCGACCTCGACTGGGCCAGCGCCAGCAGCTACGTTAAAGAATTCTCAGACGCCTTGGCCGCTTTAGGCAAAGGAAAAACCACCGAGACACCGGTTAAAACCCAGTTTGGTTTTCACATCATCCGCTTGGATGACGTTCGCGATGCGCAACTTCCCAAGTTTGAAGACGTGAAGCCCCAAATTTCTCAGCAGTTAATGCAACAAAAAATGGGTAAATACCAAGAAGAGCTTCGGTCTAAAGCGAAGGTCGAATAACAAAAACGCGGCTAGTCCGTGTTTTTTTATGTCAACGTTGTCCAGGCCCACAAAGCGCCTAAGAGCACTGGTTGGTGCAACATATAAAAGCTCAAACTCCATCGGCCTAATCCTGCCAATTGCGGTACTAAAGGTAAGCGAATCAAAGCAGGCTTTTGTGACAGTGGGCTCGCAAGCCACCATTGCGTTGCCGCCATGCCCCACCACATCAGCGCCAACCACGGAACCAAGGGAACGTAATCCTCGGTGATGGGCTTCACGCTAATCCAGCCTATCCAATTGAGCGGCTTTGCGTTCCAAACGGGGCCGAGCCAGCCGGTATCAAACGCCCAAGGCGTTAAGAAGTAAGTGGCCCACACCAAGGCCCCCAACAGCCACAGCCAGCGCCCCCAAGACGCGGTAAGCCGAGCGATCACCAGCATCACCGCCATACCGTGCAAAACGCCAAAGTAAATAAAACTGTTCGGAAACATCAGCGCGGAGCCTAGAGACACCAGAGCGGCACACCCCGCAATTTGCAACCACCGAACCCCAAAGCGACGCCAGCTTTGGCCTTGGTAAGAAGCCAGCGCCTGCCCCGCGCCAGCGCACAGCAAGAACAGACTCAAAATACAACTGCGTTGCCAAGTCCAAAGCGGGTCAGCATAAAAGTTATCCGACAAATAGCCTGCGTTACTGAGATCAAAACACCCATGAAAAACAGCCATCCACACCAAGGCGCAGCCGCGTAGCGCGTCGACTGCTTCTATTCGGTGTGGTTTCATTTAAAGAGTTTTTTTCCTCAAAGTGAGATTTAGGCTGCAACGCGCTTGCGCGTTGTCGGGCTTGGACTCGCCGTTAAATTTCTCACAGTCCTAGGCCTGCGAACCAAACGAACCTCCAGCTTGCATCCCAGAGCATCGGCGTACTTGGTCAACGTAGCCAAAGACGGCGAGTGTTTACCGCTACCCGACTCCATACGCGCTACAGCAGACTGCGTAGTGCCGATCTTCTCTGCCACCTGCGCCTGGGTTAAACCTTGTGCGGCACGCGCCTTCAAGAATTCGTCCAACAGTGAAAACTCATCGGCCAGTTTTTCGTATTCCGCTTTGACATCAGCACGAGCTAATGCCTTGGTGCGAAGTTGTTTATGCGTTAACATTTTTCCATTCCTTCATTCGCTTGCGAGCAAGTGCCAATTCTTTAGGGGGCGTCTTATCAGTTTTCTTCACAAATTGATGAAGCATGACGATCTTGCGGTCCACCAAGGTGCAATAAAACACCCGACCAATACCCTCACGGGATTTCAAACGCAACTCAAAAATCCCCATTCGCATTGCCCGCGTGTGAGGCATTCCTAAATCAGGGCCGAAATCAACCATCCGATCGGTGCAATGAAAATATCTGGCCAAAATTCCTGCAGGTAACGCCAGCACATCGGCCTGTAACTTTTCATTGTGATATGTAATCTCCCACATCATTTAATTAATATAGCACATTTGTGATAATAGAGGGGTTCTTAATCTCAGGAGACTACACGCTTTAGCGGCGTCGGGCTTGGACGCGCCGTTAAATTTCGCTCTACCTCCAAGCGAAGCGCAGCATTAATACGGGACTGATAGCCAGTCCCTTTGGATTTAAAGAATTCCAAAATGTCCGCATCCAAACGAACCGAGGTAAGTACCTTTGTGGGCGTTGCTTGAGGCCCGCGTCCACGCTTGAGCACGGGCGCACCCAGCATCTTCTCAGTCCATGCGGGATTGTCTGGGTCGGTTACCTTAGCTGAGGTTCTCTTTGGCAACTTGGCGGTAGTAGCGAGTTTCATGTTTTTCTGCCTTTCGGAGCGATATCACGTGAGGCCCTATCGGGCGTTCGGTGTAAGCCATCACAACCACCTCTGCCTCAAGAAGGCCAAAGCAAACCAAACGCTCTTCGCCATAGTTTTGCCGTTTGTCCTCCCGGGTCACCGTGAAGTGGTCCCAAATTGCATCGCATCCGACGAAGTCAAGCCCGTGATTCTTGATGTTCAGCTTGCGCTTTGACTCGTCCCATGTGAGCATACTTAATTGTATCTACAAAATATTGAGGGTGGGGTCGAATTGAACGTTCGAACTCGGATAGCGACGACGGCAGGCATTGCCTGGCGCAAATGAACTGCATTCCACCAGGACGTACCCGGAGGTCTACAGTTGCTGCATGGCATGAACGAGAGGCAAAGCCTCAGACGCCTGCCCATTTCTTTGCAAGCGATTGAACCCGCTCTGGTACGCCCCATGATCCTGATATTTGTGAGTTTGACTCAGTCGCTGCTTCAATCCGGGGCACGAAGGATGACTCCCATACTTCAAGCTCCTCAAGTAAGGCAATTCGAGTCTTTGCTGTTTGAAAGCTATTGCTGTCCTCAAATAGATTCAACAACACTTCGCCCATACGTTTCTGGGATTGCTTGTTTTTTCGGTAAGCGTCGAAAAGCTCACGTGCGAGTTCCTCCGGAGTCTTACCGCCTCCAACAAAGGCTTGAAACCGAGCCACGAAGCCATAGGGGTCTTTCCCATAACTTACAGCGAAAACTGGAAGACCTCGCCCCATGGCGAAACCAATTTCTTGGTCGGTCCAATCACTCAAGTGGAAAGCGGGATGTAACATAGCCACAAGTGAGTCGGCAGTAGCCAGCGCGGTCTCGATTTGAGTCTGCCACTCGAGCGTTGGCTCGATATCGTTGTGTGCAACGAAGCCGCTGATACCGTATTCGAGCAGAGCCTCTTGAAGTTGCGCAGCTAGCATCTTCTCGGCAGCCAAATGGGTCACGAACACGCGGAACATTCGTTTTCGCCAAAAGGGTGGGTCAATTCCCGGTTTCGGTACTTCTTCGATTAGGAATCCGATGTGTTGCGCAAGCTCTACCAGAACAGAGTCCTTGCCGCCCTTCGCCATCTGGATGACATAGTCGTTTTTGTTGTGTTGCCATGAGTCGGTGGTCGGCAGGCCAAACTGCGATAAGGTCAAGTCAATTAACGACCACTCCTCCACTTGGAGTCGGGTGCTGATCTCTTTAAGGAGAGAGATGCGCTTTGATGCGGAGAGAAGCATTTTGTGAGCTCTAAGGTGTATGTCACCGGCACTGAACGGTTTTATTTCGCACCGTTCGCCTGACAGCAGGGTTATGCATTTTTGAACTCCGCAATGAACTGATCCTTCTTGCGGCCGATGTTGCTAATGTCTGGGTGATTATGAAAATTACCGCTGCCGATAAGCCAGAAAACCTTGTCGACGTCGTACGATGAGACTGTTGATTCTTGGGCGATCTGTGCTATGACCTTTTGAACTTGGTAGGGACTAGATTTTTCAGAGCACAGGCCGATACCAGAAAAAATATCAATGATGTGAACGTCAGGCTTCCCAAAGTTCACGAAACCGAGTTCTTTCAGAAAGTCACAGGCAAGGGAATAGCCGATTCCGTCAATTTCGGCCGCCAACACCATTGGCAATGCGGCCATGGATCTCTTGTCCCCATAAAAGTGATTGGCCCAATCGTAGAAATCTTCCCCACTACTGAATTGCCCTAAGAACGTCGCGGCAGAAAGAATTGTTTTGCAATACTTAGGCCAAATGCTTTGCGGAGAAGTACGAATCTGCCCCCTGGGATTGACTGTCGTAATGATTTGTTCCAGCAGGCGCTTTGGATCGTTCGCAAAAGTGCGGTGCACTTTCACGGGATCGAAGTGGAATAGCGCATTACCAAGGTTCCGAACACCTCCGATAGCGTCACCAATTACGCCCTTCTTCATATTGGCGTTTTGGGCGGAGATAAGAACACGCTCGAAGAGTTCGCTGATCTGAACTGGCTCATTGCTTTGATCTGGCACCGAAAGATAACTTTCCAAGATGTCCTCGGCGTCTGGACGATCGAGTACCTTAATCAAAAATTTCTTCGCATTGAGATACTTTTCACGCATACGATGCATCGCGGAATGTATACCGAGAAACTCGTTTCGAACTGCAAATCAAAGTCGATACATTAAGCGGTTGAAATGCCTGAAAGTCTATTGCGACGTTAATTACAGGTAAGTATTCCGTGAATACATACAGACGTGAGTTGTCCATAAAACCTGGTCCTCCCTCTTTGTAGTTTGTCCGATGGCTCGATCAGGTTTGCTAGCGCATCAGTGACCCAAACTATAACTGCAAAGAAAGAATGGTTAGCGAAATACGATTATTTTTTATTCGCTAGGGTTTCACTAAACTCACCCAACCCACTTCCGAGCGTTGTGCCACAAATGCATCCAAGGGCTCGCGGCGTTCGGGTCCAAAGGCGACCAGCTCATCTGAATTGACCGGAACACGCGCTCGGGGTGCGGCATCATGGCGGTGAAGCGGCCATCGGCCGTGGTGACCGCCGTTAAGCCGCCGGGGCTGCCGTTGGGGTTAAAGGGGTAGGCTTCGGTGGCTGCGCCTGTGTTGTCTACAAAGCGCATCGCTGCAATGGCTTGGCTGGCGTCGCCGCGGTGTTGGAAATTGGCAAAGCCTTCGCCGTGGGCCACAGCAATAGGCAAGCGAGCGCCGGCCATGTCTTGCAAAAATAGCGAGGGTGATGGCAAGACTTCGACCATAGAAAAGCGGGCTTCGAAGCGTTCGCTTTGGTTGGTGGTAAACCGAGGCCAATGTTCTGCGCCGGGAATAATGTCGGCCAACTCTGCAAACATTTGGCAGCCGTTACACACCCCCAAACCAAACGTGTCTTTGCGGCCAAAGAATCCTTGGAACTGGTCGGCCAAGGCGGTGTTAAACGTAATCGAGCGGGCCCAGCCGATACCCGCGCCCAAAGTATCGCCATAGCTAAAGCCGCCACACGCAACCACGGCTTGAAAATCAGCCAACTTCGCGCGGCCACTTTGCAAGTCGGTCATGTGCACATCAAAGGATTCAAAGCCCGCTTGGTCAAACGCATACGCCATCTCCACGTGGGAGTTCACGCCCTGCTCGCGCAAGACGGCGATCTTGGGCCGGTGCAACATCAATGCGGGTGCGCTCAAAGACATTGGCACATGAAAGTGCAAACCCGGATCGCTTAGCGCACCGACGCTTGCGTGTTCTGCGTCAGCACAGGCTGGGTTGTCGCGCTGTTGGCAAATTTTCCAACTCACGCTGTCCCAGACTTGGTGCAGATCGGTTAACGCGGCCTTGAAAATCGGCTTGGCGTCGCGCCAAATTTGTAGCTCGGGGCTGGCTTGGGTTTTACCGATCACATGGCTGTGTTTTGACAAGCCATGGGTGCGCAGGGTTTGCATTACCGCGTTGCGGTCTTCGGTTCGAATTTGCAACACCACGCCTAACTCTTCGTTGAACAAGGCTTTAAGCGATAACTCGTTGCGCCGGCCGCTCACCTGACCCGCCCAGTTTTTGCTGTCACCGACATCCATTCGGCTATCCGTTACGCCGTCGCCTTCGGTAACGAGCATGTCGATATTAAGCGCCACGCCGACCCGACCGGCAAACGCCATTTCAGCCACCGCAGCCACTAAGCCGCCGTCGCTGCGGTCGTGGTAGGCCAGAATTTTTTTCTCAGTTCGCAAAGCGTTAACCGCATCGACCAAAGCCACCAAGTCTTGGGCCACATCCAAATCAGGAACCTGGTCACCAACTTGGTTGAGGGTTTGGGCCAAGATGCTGGTTGCCATGCGGTTTTTTCCGTGGCCTAAATCCACCAGCACCAGCGTGGTGTCTAAGCCCGATTGCAATTGCGGGGTCAATGTCCCACGCACATCGGCCAAGCTTGCAAACGCGCTCACGATCAAAGACACCGGCGAGGTGACTTTTTTAGCCCCGTCGTCAGATTGCCATTGGGTTCGCATAGACAGCGAATCTTTGCCCACGGGAATAGACACGCCCAAAGCCGGGCAGAGTTCCAAGCCCACGGCTTTGACAGTGGCGTAAAGCGCCGCGTCTTCGCCCGGCTCGCCGCAAGCGGCCATCCAATTGGCAGACAGCTTCACGCGGGACAACTCGATCGGCGCGGCCAACAAGTTCGTAATCGCCTCAGCCACCGCCATGCGGCCAGAGGCCGGCGCGTTAACAGAGGCCAAGGGCGTGCGCTCGCCCATGGACATGGCCTCGCCCGCAAAGCCTTTGAAGTCTGCCAAAGTCACAGCGCAGTCAGCCACAGGCACTTGCCAAGGCCCGACCATTTGGTCGCGGTGCGTGAGGCCGCCAACTGTGCGGTCGCCAATGGTGATTAAGAAACGTTTTGACGCGACTGTGGGGTGCGACAAGACTTGGATCACCGCTTTTTCTAAAACCACATCGGTTAAATCCAGAGGCGCAAATTCGCGATGTATGGAGCTCACATCGCGGTGCATCTTGGGTGGCTTGCCAAGCAAGACGTTCATCGGCATATCCACCGGCGACTGTTCCGCACCATCGGCCAAAACCAGTTGGCGCTCTTCGGTAGCCACTCCGACCACCGCAAACGGGCAGCGCTCGCGCTCGCACAGGGCCGTAAACAACGCCAAGGACTCTGGCGCAATCGCTAAGACGTAGCGCTCTTGGCTTTCGTTGCACCAAATTTCTTTAGGCGCCATGCCGCTTTCTTCCAAGGGCACAGCCCGCAAGTCAAACCGAGCGCCGCGCCCGGCGTCGTTGGTTAACTCTGGAAAGGCGTTGGAGAGCCCACCGGCGCCAACGTCGTGGATTGCCAAAATCGGGTTTCCAACCGAGCCTGCGCCCTGGCCCTTGTCTTTTGCTTCCCCCAATATCCAACACTGGTTAATGACCTCTTGCGCCCGGCGTTCAATTTCGGGGTTGCCGCGTTGTACCGAATCAAAATCCAACTCGGCCGCGTTCGCGCCCGTGGCCATGGAACTGGCCGCACTGCCGCCCATGCCGATGCGCATGCCGGGGCCGCCGAGTTGAATCAGCAAACTTCCCGCAGGAAATGCAATCTTGTGGGTCTGGGTGGAATCAATCACGCCCAGGCCGCCCGCGATCATGATGGGCTTGTGGTAGCCGCGCTGAACGGTGTCGGTGGTGCTTTTTACGCTTTGCTCAAATTCACGGAAGTAACCTAACAAATTAGGGCGGCCAAACTCATTGTTAAAGGCAGCGCCACCGAGCGGGCCTTCGGTCATGATTTGTAACGGGCTGGCAATGTGCGCGGGTTTTCCAAAGGATTCTTCACCCGCACCCGGCCACAATTTAGACACCGTAAAGCCCGAGAGTCCGGCTTTGGGCTTGGAGCCCCGACCAGTGGCACCTTCATCACGAATTTCTCCGCCTGCGCCGGTTGACGCGCCGGGGAATGGGGAAATTGCGGTGGGGTGGTTGTGCGTTTCCACCTTCATCAAGATATGGTTTATTTCCGCAGACTTTTCATACGCGGGAGACGCCATGCCCGTGGCATTAAAACCTGGGGCCGCTTTAGCAACAAAGCGTTCCACCTCAACGCCCTCCATCACCGAGGCGTTGTCGGAATACGCAACCAGCATGTGCGCTGGGTGGGTTTGGTGGGTGTGGCGGATCATGCCGAACATGCTGTTGGGCTGGGCCTGGCCATCTACTGTGAACTCGGCATTAAAAATCTTGTGGCGGCAGTGTTCGCTGTTGGCCTGGGCAAACATCATGAGCTCTACATCGGTGGGGTTGCGTTTCAAGCCGGTAAACGCATTAACCAAGTAGTCCATCTCATCGTCTGCCAAGGCCAAGCCAAAGCGAACATTGGCGTCCTCCAAGGCGGCGCGACCGCCTTGAAGAATGTCGCAAAAGTCCATACCCGCCGCGGGCAAGGAGGCGAACATGGCTTGTGCTTGTTCACGCTTGGCAAACGCACTCTCCGTCATGCGGTCATGCAGCGTATCGGCCAAGGCCTGCCAATGCGCGGGCGTTAAAGTATTTTTAGAAAGTAACCCCGATTTAAGAGTCAAGTAGTACTCGACCACACGCTCGACCCTTTGGACCGCAAAACCGCAGTTGTGGGCAATATCGGTGGCCTTAGAAGCCCAGGGCGAGACGGTTCCTAAACGGGGCGAGACCAAGACCAAAACGGCTGAATCGTTGGCAGGTTCGCCGCCCTCAAAGGGTTCGCCGTAGCGCAATAAATCGGCAAGCTGGGTATTTAAAGCGTCGTTGGGGGCCGATGGGGTTGCGACCCAATGGACATAACGGGCTGAAACCCCGGAGACTTTGTCGTGGACACTTTGTAGTGCTTTGAGAAGTTGTTGTGCGCGAAAGCGGCTTAGAGCGTTGCCGCCATTGAAAGAGGAAAGATGCAGGGTCACTGTGGGGGCTTCAATGGGTCGGTCAAAACGGTAGGGGGAATGGTCTACATTTTAACTGGCGGCTTAACCGTGGGCTCTCAGGGGATTGGCACCAATGGGATAATCGCTCCCCATGACTATCACTTACAAAGACGCCCAAGGCATCGCAGGTATGCGCGTTGCGGGCAAACTGGCATCCGAGGTTCTTGACTACCTCACCCCTTTTGTCCAACCAGGGGTAACGACCAACGCACTCGACAAGCTCGCGTACGACTACATTGTTGATGTACAGGGCTGTATTCCCGCCCCTTTGAACTACACCGGCGGGGGCAATACGCCCTACCCTAAGTCGATTTGCACTTCTGTGAACCACCAGGTTTGCCACGGGATTCCCAATGACAAAGCGCTTAAAAAAGGCGACATTGTGAACATCGACGTGACCGTGATTAAAGACAGTTGGCATGGGGACACCAGCCGCATGTTTATGGTGGGCGACGTGTCTATCGCCGCTAAACGCCTTTGCTCGATTACCTACGAAGCGATGTGGCACGGAATCAAGATGGTCAAGCCGGGAATTCATTTAGGCGATATCGGGTTTGCGATCCAAAAATTTGCCGAAAGCCATGGGTTTAGCGTCGTTAGAGAATTTTGCGGCCACGGGATTGGGCAGGTCTTTCACGAGGAGCCGCAGGTTTTGCACTACGGTCGCCCTGGGACATTAGAAAAATTGGTGGAAGGCATGACCTTCACGATTGAGCCGATGATTAACGCGGGTAAAAAAGAAATCAAAGATGGCCCAGAAAAAGACCACTGGACCATCGTGACCCAAGACCGCTCACTGTCTGCCCAATGGGAACACACCATTTTGGTCACGCCCACAGGCTATGAGGTCATGACTCTCTCAGCCGGAAGCCCGCAGATTCCGAGTTTTGTGCCGGCCCAAGTGGCCTAAGGCAGCGGCTTTTTCTTAGTGCGCGTCGTATGACTGAAATACAAGCACTACGCGCCAACTACCGCGCCCTAAAACTTCAGACAATTGCGCGCCTTCAAGAACCCAGCTTTTCTGCGCGAGGGATTCATAAAATTTTGCACCAGCTCTCGGGCTTGGCTGATAGCTTGCTAACCCAACTCTGGGAGCAAGCCGGTTTGGGAGCGCCATTGGCCTTGCTCGCGGTGGGCGGGTTTGGCCGCGCAGAGTTATTTCCCTACTCCGATGTGGATGTTGTGGTGTTGCTTCCCGATGGGGAATCTCTTGAAACCAACAACGCCTTAAAAATAAAAATTGAGGCATTTATAGGCAGTTGTTGGGACGCGGGTTTGGAGATCGGTTCCAGTGTTCGAACTGTTAAAGACTGCTTGGCTGAGGCCGCTAAAGACGTAACCGTTCAAACCGCCTTACTCGAATGCCGCAGAGTCACGGGCGACGCCCAACTTGTTACGCAATTCATCACGGCGTTTTTTACAGACCTCGACCCCAAGGCTTTTTTTGTGGCGAAAACGTTGGAAATGCGCCAGCGCCACACCAAGTTTGAGGACACGCCGTATGCGTTGGAGCCGAACTGTAAAGAGTCGCCCGGAGGCATGCGCGATTTGCAGATCATTTTGTGGGTTGCTAAAGCGGCGCAGCTGGGTCGAGATTGGAAGAGCCTCGCGCAAAGCGGTTTAGCGACCGCGTTTGAAATCAAGCAAATTCAACACAACGAATCCTTGCTGTATTTGATTCGAGCGCGTTTGCATATGACGGCCCAGCGCCGCGAGGACCGATTGGTCTTTGATTTACAAACCCCTGTAGCCGAAGCCTTCGGCCACCAAGCCAGCACACCCAAGCCGGGAAAACGCGGCATGGTCCGCGCCAGCGAAGCTTTGATGAAGCAGTATTACTGGGCTGCCAAAGCAGTCACCCAGCTCAATCAAATTTTGCTAATGAACATTGAAGAGCGCCTGAGCCCTTCGACCTACACCTTGCGGCGAATCAACGACCACTTTAACGAAAAAGCGGGAATGATTGACGTCAGCAGTGACGATATCTACCAGCGCAATCCCCATGCGATTTTGGAAACCTTTTTGGTCTACCAAACCACGATTGGCGTCAAAGGGTTGTCGGCTCGAACGCTGCGAGCGCTTTATAACGCCCGCAACTTAATGGACTCCGCTTACCGAAAAGACCCTGTCAACCAAGCAACATTTCGAAATATCTTGATGCAGCCCGAAGGCATTACCCACGCCATGCGGCTGATGAATCAGACTTCAGTTTTGGGACGCTATCTCTGGGTATTTAGGCGCATCGTGGGGCAGATGCAGCACGATTTGTTTCATGTGTATACCGTGGACCAACATATCTTGATGGTGCTGCGCAACGTGCGGCGGTTTTTTATTGTGGAGCACGCCCACGAGTACCCGTTTTGTTCGCAACTCGCATCGGGCTGGGATAAGCCGTGGCTGTTGTATGTAGCGGCCCTTTTTCATGACATTGCCAAAGGCCGCGGCGGCGACCACTCTGATTTAGGCAAAGTCGAAGTGCGGCGTTTTTGCAAGCAACACGCGATTCCCCACGAAGACGCGCAATTGGTTGAGTTTTTAGTGGGCGAACATTTAACGATGAGCCACATCGCGCAAAAGGCCGACCTGAGCGATCCCGATGTGATCAGCAAGTTTGCCAAGCGGGTTAGCAACGAGCGCAATTTAACGGCCTTGTACTTGCTCACGGTAGCCGATATTCGGGGCACCTCGCCCAAAGTTTGGAATGCCTGGAAAAGTAAGCTTTTAGAAGATTTGTACCGTTACACCATGCGCGTACTCGGTGGTCGCGCTCCGGATGCAGCCGCAGAAGTGGAAAGCCGCAAACGCGAAGCTCTGATTTTGGTGGCGCTTTACGCCATGCCGTTTGAGGCCCACAAGGCGCTGTGGGATACGCTTGATGTCAGTTACTTTATGCGCCACGACGCCCCGGATATTGCGTGGCATACCAAACAACTCTCGCGCCATGTGAATACGCCTACGCCAGTGGTTCGGGCGCGTCATTCTCCGGTAGGCGAAGGCCTGCAAGTCTTGGTCTATACCCAAGACCAACCGGATTTGTTTGCTCGCATTTGCGGTTATTTTGACCAAGCGTCCTTTAGTATTTTGGACGCCCGCGTTCACACCACCCACCACGGCTACGCGCTTGATACGTTTCAAATCGTTACCTCCGCGGGCATGCAGGAACACTACCAAGCGTTAACGAGTATGCTAGAAAATGATTTGGCCTTGGCGATTGCCAACGCCGGGCCATTGCCTGCGCCTAGCAAGGGCCGGGTATCGCGACGCGTCAAGAGCTTTCCGATTGCCCCACGGGTGACGCTTCGCCCGGACGAGAAGGCGCAAAACTGGCTGCTCAATATTTCTGCCAGTGACCGATTGGGCTTGTTGTACAGCGTTGCCCGCGTCTTGGCGCGGCACAAAATTGAAGTTCAACTCGCCAAGGTGGCCACTTTGGGCGAGCGGGTGGAAGATACGTTCTTGATCCACGGCGCCCAGCTTCAATTCAACAAGGCCCAAATTGAGATAGAAACCGAGCTGCTAGAGGCACTTTCCGACTAGCGTCTCATGGTTTTCCATGATCCCCGAATCGCAGGGTTAAGGTAAATTGCCATTGGTAATTTTCGCTCAACCTTTATCGAATTGGAGACGACGTGCTTTCAGACATCGACATTGCCCAAGCGGCCCGGATGAAACCCATCAGTGAAATCGCAGCAGGCTTGGGAATTCCCGATACTGCGTTTGATCCGTATGGTCGCTATAAAGCCAAGATTGCCTTGGACTATGTTGACAGTCTGGCTGACCGTCCCAACGGTAAATTGATTTTGGTCTCCGCCATCAGCCCCACCCCCGCTGGTGAAGGCAAAACAACTACGACTGTGGGTTTGGGTGACGCACTCAACCGCATCGGAAAAAAAACCATTATTTGTTTGCGCGAGCCCAGCTTGGGCCCGGTCTTTGGCATGAAGGGTGGCGCCGCAGGCGGCGGCCACGCGCAAGTGGTACCGATGGAAGATATCAACCTGCATTTCACTGGCGACTTCAACGCCATCGCCTTGGCCAACAACCTGCTGGCCGCACTGATTGACAACCATATTCACCACGGCAACGCGCTTGATATTGATGTGCGTCGGATTACGTGGAAGCGGGTGATGGACATGAATGACCGCGCCCTGCGCGACATCACCTGTTCCCTCGGTGGGCCCGGCAACGGCTTCCCGCGTCAAGATGGATTTGACATTGTGGTGGCATCGGAAGTGATGGCGATCTTCTGTTTAGCAACCAGCTTGAAAGACCTCAAGGAACGCTTAGGCAATATTGTGATTGGCTACAGCAAAGCACTTAAACCGGTTCGCGCACGGGACCTGAATGCGCACGGGGCGATGACGGTGTTGTTGCGCGAGGCGCTCAAGCCCAATTTGGTTCAAACCTTAGAAAACAACCCCGCCTTTATTCACGGCGGCCCCTTTGCCAATATTGCCCACGGCTGCAACTCCGTTTTAGCCACCCAAATGGCGCTCAAGCTGGCCGACTACGTAGTCACCGAGGCGGGCTTTGGCGCAGACCTGGGCGCGGAGAAATTTGTAGATATCAAATGCCGAAAATCGGGTTTGCGCCCGTCGGCAGTCGTTTTGGTGGGAACCATTCGCGCCCTCAAGTACCACGGCGGGTGTGACCTCAAAGAACTCAACAAGGAGAACTTAGCTGCACTCGAAAAAGGGATTGCCAATATCGAGCGGCACGTTAGCAATGTGCGGACCCATTACGGCCTGCCTTGCATTGTGTCGATGAACCACTTTACGCCGGACACCCCTGCCGAATTTGCTTTGCTCAAAACCAAGTTAGACCATCTGCAAGTGCCGGTGATCTCAGCACGTCACTGGGCCGACGGAGGCGCAGGCGCAGAAGATGTGGCGCGGGCTGTGGTTGAACTCACTGCCACTGCGAACAAAGGTTTCCGCTTTGTCTATGAAGACGAGATGCCGCTGTGGGAAAAGATGAAGGCAGTGGCTACCAAGATTTATGGGGCCAGCGATATCAGCGCGGACACCAAAGTACGCGCTGAAATTCAACGGCTTCAAGAGGCGGGGTATGGCCACTACCCAATTTGCGTGGCAAAAACCCAGTATTCTTTTTCTACCGACGCCCAAAAACGCGGAGCGCCAAGTGGCCACACCGTCAATGTGCGAGAGGTTCGTTTGGCTGCAGGAGCTGAATTTGTTGTCATGGTCTGTGGCGACATCATGACCATGCCCGGCCTGCCAAAAATACCCTCCTCCGAGCATATTGACATTGATGACTCAGGCAAGGTTTTAGGCTTGTTTTAGTTCTCTTAAGGGTGAAATACCACCCCACCTTGGGGTGGTGAAAACACCTAGTCACCAATTGCTTGACTTCTAAAGGTTTAAGCCTAAACTAATCTCATTATTGTTACGGGTTGAGTTTTGGTATGAATATTGTTTGTATTGGTGGCGGTCCGGCTGGTTTGTATTTTGCGCTGCTGATGAAGCAG
>CAMDAN010000024.1 GCA_945888535.1 Bordetella parapertussis | reverse complement strand
CAATACGATGGTGTTGTCTAAAAATGCGGAAGACTTATGCCGCCATGGCAATGCTTTGTCTAACCAACCGGGAACTACGGCTTTTTGAAAGTGCGGATAGAGAACGAGCGGGCTTTGCGCCAGCCCGTTGTAGTTCAGGTGCAGGTGGTAGTCCGTGATGCCGCCGTCCCAGTAGGCGCCCTGGGGTGCCTCAGGAATGTCATGAACCGCTTGCAGCACAAAGGGAATAGAACAACTGGCTTGTAGCGCAGCCATGAAGTTACGTTCGTTCAACCCCAACTGTTGGGTGGGAAAATCGTTGAAGTCAAATGGGAGATTGCCACGGCTTGAAAAAACCACGCGCTCAAGCCAAGCACCTAGCCATTGTCGATGGGCAAGATTGCTTAGAAAAGCTCCGGCATAGCCTAAAGGCGTTAGCAGCGGATGCTCGCGTTTCAAAATATGTTGCCCGTGGGATGTCATCACATGCAAGCGATAACGTGGGTGATTGAGTACCTCATGAATGCGCCCACCATAAAAAGCATGCAAGCTTTGGCCAAACCCATCACTGACTTGTTTGGCACTGGGGCGCTTTTGACCCGGTAGCGATTCGTAGTGCTGGTGAATGTAGTCGTACTCAAGTCGTTCAAAGGCGGCAACGGGATGGTCCAAGCATGCGGTCGACATGCGCCACGCTCCAATGGATGCACCTACCAAGTCAATCGGCTGGGAGCTTTGCGGCAACCATTCCCCAAATAAAAATCGGTCAAGCGGCCCCAAAATCAAACCCTTAGGTCCACCTGCTGCCGCAGGGATCACACCGACGTGCTCTGGCTTTAGGCCGTTGGCTTGGATATGGGCAAACGCTTTGGGGCCAGCGTAAATAGCGAGGGCTTTCATTGCTTATTTCTTAAGACCCTGCAGCTTAGCAAAAGCCGAGGCCATGGCGGAGCCCTGCGGCGGAGCGCTTTGGCGGGCGCTCCTAGGAGCATGTTCAAAGTGATTTCCCGAAGGCGTTACCGCGCGGGAAGGCGCAGCCCCTAACTTCATGGTCAGCCCAATGCGCTTTCGCAAAAGATCAACTTCTACGACCTGAACTTTCACAATGTCACCGGTCTTAACAACTTCACGCGCATCGCTGGTAAATGTGTGGCTCAATTGGCTGACGTGAACCAATCCATCTTGGTGAACGCCCAAATCAATGAACGCACCAAACGCGGCCACATTGCTCACAGTACCTTCCAACACCATGCCTTCTTTGAGATCCTTGATGTCATTGATACCTTCATTGAACCGCGCTACTTTGAAATCAGGCCGTGGATCCCGTCCGGGTTTTTCTAACTCAAGTAAGACGTCTTTCACGGTGATGACGCCGAAGGTGCTATTGATGAACAGCTCAGGCCGCAGGAGTTTAAGAATTTCAGAGCGCCCCATCACGTCTTGAATGGGCTTAGCCGCTTTGAGAATGATTTGTTCTACTAAGGGGTAAGTTTCCGGGTGAACGCCGGTCATGTCCAAGGGGTTGTCGCCGCCACGAATGCGCAGGAAGCCCGCACTTTGTTCAAAGGTTTTTGCGCCTAGGCCGGCAACCTCCATGAGCTGGTGTCGATTGAGAAAAGCGCCGTGTGTTTCACGCCACCTCACCACGGCCTTGGCAACGGTTCCCGATAAGCCTGAGACCCTTGAAAGCAAAGGCACGCTTGCGGTGTTGAGGTCTACACCGACGGCGTTCACGCAGTCTTCCACCACCGATCCCAGCATTTTTACCAAGTCGCTTTGATTGACGTCGTGTTGGTACTGGCCCACACCGATGGACTTGGGGTCAATTTTCACCAGTTCAGCCAAGGGGTCTTGCAAGCGACGCGCAATGCTGGCTGCACCCCGCAGGCTGACATCGACGTCTGGCATCTCAGCGCTGGCGTATTCGCTCGCGCTGTAAACCGAAGCGCCCGCTTCACTGACCACGACTTTCTCAATCGCTGCGCCGTTCCCCTTTGAGACTAGTTTGATTAAATCAGCGGCGAGCGCATCGGTCTCGCGGCTCGCAGTGCCATTGCCAATCGCAATCAGATTCACGCCGTGGTGCGTACATAGCGCGGCCAGGGTGTGCAAAGAACCGTCCCAATCTTTGCGAGGTTCGTGCGGAAAAACCGTAGCGGTCTCGACCAATTTGCCAGTGGTGTCTACCACCGCGACCTTCACACCAGTGCGAATTCCAGGATCCAAGCCCATGACAACCCGAGGGCCCGCAGGTGCGGCTAAGAGCAAGTCGCGCAGGTTGTCTGCGAAAACCTTGATAGCCACCTTTTCCGCGTCCTCGCGTAATTTGGAAAAGAGATCGCGTTCAATGGAGAGGCTGAGCTTTACGCGCCAAGTCCACGCCACACACTTTCGCAGCAAATCATCCGCAGCTCGCCCTTGGTGGCTCCAACCCAAATGCAGCGCGATACGCGCTTCGGCCAGCGAGACAGGCGCGGTTTTTGGAGGCGAGGTATTTGCAGTGTTGTTTTGAAAGGCCAAAGCCGCATCGGGCAGTACCAACTTCACATCCAAAATACCAAGCGTCCTACCCCGAAAGACAGCCAATGCGCGGTGCGATGGAACGCGACCTATCAGCTCGTCATACGCAAAATAGTCGCGAAATTTAGCGGTGTCGGATTGCGTTTCGTCGGTGCTTTCTAAGCGCTTGGACTGCAACAAACCGTCGGCCCACAACCAAGACCGCAGATTCTGAATTAAGGGCGCGTCTTCAGCCCAGCGTTCGCTCAAAATGTCGCGAACCCCATCGAGCACCGCCGGCACCGTTGAAAAGTCCGCTTGCTTGTCTTCCCCTTCCACAACGGGGCGCATCGGCACCACATACGCAAGCGCAACATCTGCAGGAGCGAGCAGAGGATTCGCAAACAACGCATCAGCAAAAGGTTCAATACCAGCCTCACGCGCCAATTGCCCTTTGGTACGGCGCTTAAGTTTAAAAGGCAGATAAATATCTTCGAGTTCTTGCTTAGTTGCTGCGGCTTCAATCGCGGAAATCAGTGCGGGCGTCAGCTTTCCTTGCTCTTCAATGGCTTTGCTAACCGCTTCGCGCCGGTCACGCAATTCACGCAGGTAGCCCAAGCGCGATTCGAGTTCACGCAGTTGAATGTCATCAAGGCCGTCGGTGACTTCCTTGCGATACCGTGCGATAAACGGAACCGTCGCCCCACCATCTAATAAGGTAATAGCGGCTTGCACTTGCTGGGGCCGAATTCGAATTTCTAGCGCAATTTGCGCAATAATTTTTTGCATGGCGGTACGAATGGGGTTCAGAAAAAGACAAAGGGCTTAGTAAACTTTCGCCTACTAAGCCCTGTCAAAATTGGTCGGTGTGAAAGGATTCGAACCTTCGACCCCTTGCACCCCATGCAAGTGCGCTACCAGGCTGCGCCACACACCGAATCAGTCACAAATTATAACCGCTCTGATGTGTACGCTTTCAATGGCTTGGGGCCAACATGTCGCGTATTTCCAGTAACTCTGCCTTGAATTCCAGCCAAGCAGGTGAATGCGGGGCCAGTGTTTTGAATGCATGGGCGGGTGAGCTGATTGGGTCTTCATCATCTTCCGAATCAAAATCGACAACGCCCTCCAGCAAGGTCTCACCGTTGCGTTTTTTATCGCGCTCGGATTGCAGCAACTCTTGCATCTTGTTGCGTGCACCACTGATAGTGAAACCCTGGTCGTACAACAAATCGCGAATACGCCGAATCATCAATACTTCGTGGTGTTGGTAATAACGCCGATTGCCCCTGCGCTTCATAGGACGCAACTGGGTAAATTCTTGTTCCCAGTAGCGCAGTACATGGGGTTTGACGCCGCACAAATCCCCAACCTCACCAATTGTGAAGTAGCGTTTGGCTGGAATGGTGGGGAGAGTATTCTCCATTGAAATCAATGCTCTACAGGAAAAGGATGAGAGATTACTCTAACTCGAGGGGTAACGCAATTACTTATGTGAAAGTATTGCAAAAGAAGTGCGTTTCTTTAGCTTATTTTTTCTTCTTGAATCTGTTCTTTGAGTTTGTGGCTGGCGTGAAACGTGACAACGCGCCGTGCTTCAATCGGGACGGATTCGCCGGTTCGGGGGTTGCGCCCGGGGCGGGAGGCCTTGGTTCTGATTTGAAAATTCCCAAATCCAGAAATTTTCACATCGCTGCCCTCAACCAAATTCTCAGCGACAAGATCGAAAAATGCATCGATCATGTCTTTTGATTCTCGTTTATTGAGTCCGATTTGCTCAAATAAAAGATCCGCCAACTGGGCCTTGGTCATCGCAGCCGTTTCCAGGCTATCTACAGAAAATTCCATCGCTCGAACTCCTACGTACTTTCTGCTGTGTTACACGCGCTGGCGTGCACCCAGTGTTTTACCCAAGTGGTCAATAACAGCTTTCACTGTGGACTCAATTTGAGTTTCAGTCAGTGTGGCATCGGAAAGATTGAGTGTCAATCGCACAGCCAAACTTCTGTCCGTCGTACCCGCTTCCTGCGGTTCTTTGCCAGAAGTTTTGGGCCGGTAAACGTCAAACAACTGCGCTTCTTGCAACACTCCAAGGGTAGGAGCCTCCCAAATAGCCTTCATTAAAGCGCTGTGGCTGATATGGTCTTCAACGACCACGGCAATATCGCGCTGAACCGCTTGGAACTTGGCAACGGCCTTGAAGCTTGGAACGGGGCGATCTAAAACGGCATCCAAATCCAACTCAAAGAGAATCGGCGTTTGGCTGATTTCATACGCTTGACGCCACTCTGGGTGGAGCTCGCCCACATAACCAATGGCTTTCCCATGCAGCACAACTTGGGCACAACGGCCTGGGTGCATAGAAGGATGGCTGGCAGGAAGAAACTCTGCCTTAAAGGGAGCGAGCAAGGTTTCGATTTCCCCTTTGACATCATAAAAATCAACCGCTTGCTCTTTTCGGCCCCATTGCAAAGAATCTACGCTACCGCAGGCCAACCCGGAAATGCGCATGGGTTGGTTGACGCCTTGGACCGTCGTATCTGAATTGTGAACCGAGTCATCGCGTAAAAATACACGTCCCACTTCAAAAATACGAACCCGCGGTGCTTTACGCGCCTGGTTGAATTTCAAAACCTGTAACAAAGATCCGATCAGGGAAGAGCGCATCACACTCATCTGGCTGGCAATCGGATTGAGCAGTTGAATGGGCTGGGGGTTGCCCGCTAACTCGTGTTCCCAACGCTCTTCTACAAAACTAAAGTTGATCGTTTCTTGGTAACCCATTTGGGCCAATGCGCGACGAACGGTGAATGCACTTCGCTCCGACTCCGAACGAATCTTTGCCGTAATAGGTGCCAGGGGCGGCGTATGAGGAAGGTTGTCATACCCCACCATGCGGGCGACTTCTTCGATCAGGTCTTCTTCAATCTGGATATCAAAACGAAACGTCGGAGGGACAACGGTCAATACGCCTTCGCTTTGAATGACTTCTAAGCCTAAGCGCGCTAGTGCGTTCGCACATTGGTCTTGGCTTAAAGGCATGCCAATGATTTTTTCTGCGCGTTTGACACGCATCGCTACAGGAACAGGACTGGGCATCTGCGCTTGCTGATCCGAGATAGGACCGCAGGCGGTAGTGGGTGTGCCGCAAATATCAATGATGAGTTGGGTAATGCGTTCTAAATGCGCAACGGTGGTCGCAGGGTCAACACCGCGTTCAAACCGATGGCCTGCATCGGTAGAAAAGTTAAAGCGACGTGAACGGCCAGCGATTGATTTGGGCAACCAAAAAGCAGCTTCAACATAGACATTTTGAGTGTTGTCATTTACAGACGTTGCGTCCCCACCCATGATGCCTGCTAAGGACTCGACCTGAACGGCGTCAGCAATGACGCCGACTTGTGCGTCAACTTCAACGGTATTGCCATTGAGTAATTTGATTTGCTCGCCTGCCCTGCCCCAACGGACATCTAAATCGCCATGGATTTTGTCAAGGTCAAAAATATGCGAGGGGCGGCCTAGCTCAAACATCACGTAGTTTGAAATATCGACCAAGGCCGAGATGCTGCGTTGGCCGCAACGCGCCAAGCGGTCCACCATCCATTGCGGTGTTTTAGCTTGGGTATTGACGTTACGCACGATTCGGCCCGAGAAACGGCCGCACAAATCAGGGGCGCTGATCGTGACTTTTACAGCCTCTGCGTTGTTTACAGAGACTGGCGGGAATTCAGGTTTGATCAGCGGTGCGCCAGTCAGCGCAGAGACCTCACGGGCCACGCCATAGACACTTAAGCAGTGTGCCAAATTAGGCGTGAGTTTTAAGGTAAACAAGGTGTCATCTAAATGGAGATAGCTGCGAATATCCTCGCCCAAAGGGGCGTCTGCTGCGAGCTCAAGCAAACCGCCGTGGTCATCGGCCAACTGCAGTTCTTTGGCCGAACACAGCATGCCTTGGCTTTCTACGCCGCGTAATTGTCCGACCTTGATGGTGAAAGGTTTTCCGTCTTCACCCGGAGGCAACTCCGCCCCAACCAAGGCACACGGAACGCGAATACCGACGCGGGCATTGGGCGCACCGCAGACGATGTCTAAGAGCGTGCCAGAGCCAACATCCACCTTACACACACGAAGACGATCGGCATTGGGATGTTGCTCCGCTTGGCAGATTTCACCCACCACAATTTTGCTAAAAGCAGGAGCTACGGGTTTGAGTTCTTCCACCTCAAGACCGGCCATGGTCAGGGTGTGGGCCAGCTGCTCCGTGGTAAGCGCAGGGTTACAAAAAGACCGCAGCCAAGATTCAGGAAATTGCATATGCTTTTATTGGAATTGCGAGAGAAAACGAATATCGCCGTCAAAAAATAGCCGTAAGTCATTCACGTCATAGCGCAACATCGTCAAACGGTCTGGTCCCATGCCAAAGGCAAAGCCAATAAACTTTTCGGGGTCCAGCCCCATGTTGCGAATCACATTGGGATGCACTTGGCCAGAGCCTGCGACTTCTAACCAGCGACCTGCCAAGGGCCCCTGTTGAAACTGAATATCAATTTCTGCGCTGGGTTCCGTGAACGGGAAAAAACTGGGGCGAAAGCGCAAAACCAAATCATCGCTTTCAAAAAAGGTTCTGCAAAAATCAGTGAAAACAAACTTCAAATCTTTGAAGCTCACGTTTTCACCCACCCAGAGTCCTTCGCATTGGTGAAACATCGGAGAGTGGGTTGCATCGCTGTCTACTCGGTAAGTGCGTCCGGGCGCGATCACGCGAATTTCTGGCATCTCACCAGAAAACAAAGGGGTTGAAGCATCAACTCCTGATGCTTGGCGGTATTTTTTGACATGCTGTACGGCATAGCGGATCTGCATCGGGCTGGTGTGCGTTCGAAGCAGATGCGGGGCACTCTCCGTGCCGCCTTCGACATAAAAGGTGTCGTGCATCGACCGTGCAGGATGGTCTTGTGGGGTATTGAGGGCCGTAAAGTTAAACCAATCGGTCTCAATCTCAGGCCCTTGGGCGACCTCAAAGCCCATAGAACCGAAAATGGATTCAATACGTTCTAAGGTGAGCGTGACAGGGTGCAAACCGCCGGCACCGCGTTGGCGGCCTGGTAAGGTGACATCCAAGGCCTCGGCATGCAGCTGCAAATGCAACTCTGCATCAGCCAATGCTTTTCTTCGGTCATTGAGCGCTGACTCGATTGCTTGCTTAGCCAGGTTGATCGCGGCGCCACGGGATTTTTTTTCATCCACGCTTAGCGCAGCCATGCCCTTCATGAGCTCGGTAAGACGCCCGGCTTTACCCAAGTACAAAGCTTTGGCGTTCTCAAGATCGGCAGGCGTTGCTGCTTGAGCAAAAGCGGCCTTGGCCTGGTCGACAATGTCATTCAAGTCGGTCATAACAATTTAGAACTCTCTGATCAAGGAAAAAGGGCTAGCGCTCTTTCAAGCTCTAGCCCTTGTCTCTGGTACTTCGTGCGCTATGGTTTCATGAGCGCACGCTAGTGAATCAAGCGGCGAGCTTGGCTTTCACTTGTGCCACGATGCCAGCAAAAGCAACCATGTCATGCACCGCAATATCAGACAGAACCTTGCGGTCGATCTCGATATGGGCTTTCTTCAAACCGTTCGCAAATTGGCTGTATGTCATACCGCATTGACGGGCTGCTGCGTTGATACGCGCAATCCACAATTGACGGAACACACGTTTTTTCGTTCTACGGTCACGGTAGGCATATTGCCCGGCTTTCATTACCGCTTCTTTAGCGATACGGAAAACATTACCGCGGCGACCGCGAAAACCTTTTGCAAGGGCTAGTACTTTTTTGTGGCGGGCGCGAGCCGTTACACCACGTTTGACGCGAGGCATTGTGTTACTCCTTGTTCGTCGTTAATTAAATACCACGGCCGGGCAGCATCTGCGCCATGTGACCCATATTGGACTCATGTACAGCTGTTGAACCGCGCAAATGGCGTTTATTTTTAGTGGTCTTCTTAGTCAGAATGTGACGTTTGAAGGCTTGGCCGCGTTTAACGGTTCCACCAGGACGGACGCGAAAGCGTTTTTTCGCCGCGCTCTTGGTCTTCATTTTGGGCATGTGTATGCTCCTTTTCATTTGTGCTCGTGAGGCGTCTGGAAACCGATCCCAGCCTTGTTGGCCCCGAGCCACTTTTAATGGCGCACCAGCGAATTAACACCAGTGCCACCTGCGAAAGTACTTGAAGTACTTAAGCTGCCGTACCGGTGACCAAACCAGTACGAATTCTTAAATCTCTATTCTCTAATCACTAAGGACTTAAGCCGTTGCTTCTTGCACTGGCTTAGCCGCACCACCCTGCTTTTTCTTACCGGGTGCAATCATCATGACCATTTGGCGGCCTTCCAACTTAGGAAACTGTTCCACCAAAATCAAATCTGCCAATTCTTCACGAATACGCTGCAACAGCGCCAATCCGATTTCTTGGTGGGTGATTTCACGTCCGCGAAACCGCAGCGTAATTTTGCACTTGTCACCGTCATCTAAAAAGCGCTTGATGTTGCGCACTTTAATGTTGTAGTCTCCATCGTCGGTACCAGGACGGAATTTAATTTCCTTGACCTCGATCACCTTCTGCTTTGACTTCGCTTCCGCAGCCTTTTTTTGCTCTTGGTATTTGAATTTACCGTAATCCATCAACCGGCATACCGGTGGAGTGGCTGTTGCAGCAATTTCAACCAAATCGACGTCTAACTCACCCGCCAGTCGAAGGGCCTCCATCAAGCTCACAACCCCTAAAGGTTCGTTTTCGATGCCTGAGAGGCGGACTTCCGGGGCCATGATTTCCCGGTTAAGGCGGTGTTTACGTTCTTCGCGCTGTCGGCGGTCACGAATTTCAGTAGCGATGGCTCAATCCTTCACAATATCTGCCCTAAGGGCTAAAAACCGCGCAATGCACAACACATACCAACATCTTTGGAAAAACCTTAGACAAGGGATTTATTAGCAACGTCCGCTTTGATGCGTTGTACAAACGCATCGAGAGACATTACACCGAGGTCTTTACCCCCTCGGGCGCGCACTGCTACGGCACCAGCTTCCATCTCTTTGTCACCAACGACTAACAGATATGGAAGCTTCTGCATTGAATGCTCGCGTATTTTATACGTAATTTTCTCGTTTCTGAGGTCTAAATCGACCCTAAACCCTTGATTTTGCAGCGTTTTAGCCACGGAACGGGCATATGAGGCCTGTGCGTCAGTGATATTGAGCACCGCAATTTGCACCGGAGCCAACCAAGCAGGCAAGGCGCCAGCGCTTTCTTCGATCAAAATTCCGATGAAACGCTCTAAGCTTCCAACGATCGCGCGGTGCAACATCACCGGGCGATGGCGAGCGCCATCCTCACCCACATATTCCGCATCTAAGCGTTCAGGCATGGAAAAATCCACCTGAATCGTGCCGCATTGCCATTGCCGCCCAATCGCATCCTTGAGTGTGTATTCAATTTTTGGACCGTAAAAAGCCCCCTCGCCAGGAGAAATTTCAAACGCACAGCCTGAGGCCTTGAGACTTTCGATCAGCGCAGCTTCGGCCTTATCCCAGCTTTCATCGCTACCAATACGCTGAGCGGGACGCGTCGCAACTTTGTAAATAATGTTCTTGAAGCCGAAGTCGGTGTAAACCTTTTGCAGCAACGCGGTGTAATTGACGCATTCGTCCAAAATTTGGTCTTCAGTACAAAAAATGTGACCATCGTCCTGCGTAAAACCACGCACCCGCATGATCCCGTGCAAGCCGCCCGAAGGTTCATTGCGGTGGCATTGGCCAAATTCGCCGTAACGCAAAGGCAAATCCCGGTAGCTTTTAATCCCTTGCTTAAAAATAAGAATGTGCCCCGGGCAGTTCATGGGCTTGAGCGCATAGTCCCGCTTCTCAGACTCCGTAGTGAACATGTTTTCGCGGTACTTATCCCAGTGCCCCGTTTTTTCCCACAAGGTTTTGTCAATGATTTGGGGGCCTTTGACTTCCAAGTACCCGTTGTCTTGGTAGACCTTGCGCATGTATTGTTCAACGCCTTGCCACAAAGTCCAACCTTTGGGATGCCAAAACACGAGGCCAGGTGCATGTTCGTCGATATGAAACAAATCCAGTTCGCGGCCGAGCTTGCGATGGTCTCGCTTTTCAGCTTCCTCGATCATCGTTAGATGTTGCTGCAACTCGTCTTTAGTCGCCCAAGCGGTCCCGTAAACACGTTGCAGCATTTCGTTGTTGTGGTCGCCGCGCCAATACGCCCCTGCAAGCTTCATCAATTTAAAGTGTTTTAACTTGCCCGTGCTGGGAACGTGGGGGCCTCGGCACAGGTCTTCAAATTTGCCTTCGCGGTACAAAGACACATCTTCGTTGCTAGGGATGCTGGAAATGATTTCTGCTTTGTAGTGTTCGCCCAAACCTTTGAAATACGCAACCGCTTCGTCACGAGGTAAGACCCGGCGAACGACCGGTTCGTCTTGGTTGGCGAGTTCGACCATCTTTTTCTCGATGACCAATAAATCATCGGGAGTAAAAGGCCGCTTGTAGGAAAAGTCGTAGAAAAACCCATGTTCAATCACCGGGCCGATCGTGACCTGAGCGTCTGGGAACAGCTCTTTAACTGCATAAGCCAATAAGTGGGCTGTGGAGTGGCGAATCACTTCCAGTCCGTCCGCGTCTTTGGCGGTAATGATTGAAAGCGTGCTGTGGGTTGAAATCAAATAGCTGGTATCAACGACTTTGCCGTCGATTTTTCCTGCCAATGCAGCCTTTGCCAAGCCTGCGCCAATTGAGGCCGCGACCTCTGCAACGGTCACAGGACCTGGGTATTCGCGCAAGGATCCATCGGGGAGTGTGATCTGAACCATAGTCTCAAAGTAAAAAAGCGCGGCAGGAGCCGCGCTTAGGGTGTAAAACGCTGAGGCAGATTTTACGCTGCCCTTTGCATTGTTCTCGCTCTTAGTGGAACTGTTCTTCTTCGGTAGAGCCTGTCAGCGCAGTCACGCTTGACTTACCGCCTTGAATCACGGTCGTGACTTCGTCAAAGTAACCGGTTCCGACTTCTTGCTGGTGACTCACAAAAGTGTAGCCACGGTCACGCGCTGCAAACTCAGGCTCTTGAACCTTCTCTACGTAGGCGGTCATACCGCGAGCCACATAGTCCTGCGCCAAGTCAAACATGTTGTACCACATGGAATGAATGCCCGCCAAGGTGATGAACTGGTACTTGTAACCCATCGCACCGAGCTCGCGCTGGAACTTGGCGATGGTTGCGTCGTCCAAGTTTTTCTTCCAATTGAAAGAAGGTGAGCAGTTGTAGGCCAACATTTTTCCTGGGTGCTTAGCGTGAACGGCGTCGGCAAACTTCTTCGCAAATTCCAAATCAGGCGTACCGGTTTCACACCACACCAAGTCTGCGTATTCAGCGTAGGCAACAGCCCTAGAAATCGCTTGATCAATACCTTTTTTGGTTTTGTAAAAGCCTTCAGCGGTACGCTCACCGGTCAAGAAAGGTTTGTCGTTTTCGTCGTAGTCGCTGGTTAACAAATCTGCGGCTTCTGCGTCGGTACGCGCGATCACCAGAGTCGGAACGCCACAAACGTCAGCCGCCATCCGCGCTGCAATCAGTTTTTGGCAAGCCTCGGCGGTAGGAACAAGGACTTTGCCGCCCATGTGGCCGCATTTTTTAACGGAAGCCAATTGGTCTTCCCAATGCACACCAGCCGCACCGGCTTTGATCATGGCCTTCATCAATTCAAAGGCATTGAGAACGCCGCCAAAGCCCGCTTCCGCGTCAGCAACAATAGGCGCGAAGTTGTCGATATAACCCTTGTCACCTGCGTCAATGCCCTTGGAGTGTTGGATTTCATCGGCGCGGCGGAAGGTATTGTTGATGCGCTCAACGACGGTTGGTACGGAGTCCACAGGGTACAAAGACTGGTCTGGGTACATCGAAGCGTAGGAGTTGTTGTCAGCAGCCACTTGCCAGCCAGACAAATAGATCGCCTTGACACCGGCTTTGACCTGTTGCATCGCTTGTCCGCCTGTCAAAGCACCTAGGCAATTGACATAGGGCTCGGTATTGACCAAGTCCCACAGTTTTTCAGCGCCACGGCGGGCGAGTGTGTGCTCAATGGGAAAGGACCCACGTAAACGAACGACGTCCGCTGCCGAATACCCGCGGGTGATACCTTTCCAGCGTGGGTTGGTTGCCCAGTCTTTTTCAAGGGCGGCAATTTGCTGCTCGCGGGATAGTTGTTCGGTGATTGATTGAGGCATGGTGTCACTCCAGAGTTGATAAAACAGGGACGCTTGTCGCTTGACTTGCTTGGCGTCTACAAGTTGATTCTAAGTCTTATATAAGACATAAGAGCGAATCAAGGCTATTGAAAAATTAATTAATTTATTGTTATAAATTAATAACTTAGGATGTTTTATTCAAATCTTATTGAGGAGTAACACGGAAAAAATCTTGTAAGAGATTAAATCAAAGCCATCATATTTCATATTAAGAAAAGGTAAGGCGTATCTTAAAAGGCCTAAAAAAGGTAAAGCGCAGTGAAAAATTTAGTTTGAGAAAGTTTCTCTTGCGCGACGCCGCGTTTGTCGTGCAACCCACACGCTATAAACGACGATCGCGATGGTGACGGTAGTTATCAAAAGAGTCGCAGCCGCATAAATCGTTGGGTTGATGCCGCGGCGGGCGTAGCTAAAAATAACTTGGGGTAGCGTATTGACCCCGGGGCCCGATAAAAATTCTGAGATCACAACGTCATCAAATGAGAGCGTGAAAGACAACAAGAACGCCGCCAAAATAGCTGGGGCAATATTGGGTAAGGTAACTAAAAAGAAAACTTGGATCGGCCGAGCGCCAAGATCCATCGCTGCCTCTTCCAGCGATCTATCCACTTCGAGTAAACGCGACTGAACAACGACTAAGGCATACGCCATACCCAGCAAGGTATGGCCTAAAACGATGGTGAGCATTCCTCGCTCGGGCCAACCAAATGCATTTTGAATTCCCACCATCAGCAAAAGCAAAGACAAACCAATCACCACCTCCGGCATAACCAAAGGCGCATTGACCATGCCAGAAAAAATTGTCCGGCCAATAAACTTCTGATAGCGAACAAGAACGAAAGCGGCAAACGTCCCTAAAACGGCCGAAAGCACACCCGTGATAGTTGCCACCTTAATGGACAGCCAAAAGGCTTCCACGATCTTACTGTCTTTTGCCAATGCCTCGTACCAACGCAGTGAGAACCCCGTAAAACGTGCGTCTTGGCGGGTGCTGTTAAAAGAGAAAAGCACCATGAACATCAAAGGCGCGTATAAAAAAAGAAAGACCAATGCCATCCAAATGGCCCCGATATTTTTTTGGAAAAAAGGTTTCATAGCTGTTTAGCGCCCCTCTTTTTCTAAGGAAGAAGCTGCAGCGGCGTGGTAGTAAATAACCAAGGGAATAATAATCAAGCCGATCATGGTCACGGCCAAAGCGCTGGCGCGGGGCCAGTTGTTGCTGGTAAACATCTCGTCCCATACAACGCGCCCAATCATGATATTTTCTGGGCCTCCAAGCAGCGAAGGGATCACAAACTCTCCTACGGCTGGAATAAATACCAACATAAACCCCGCCACAATTCCGGCTTTGGAAAGCGGGACAGTGATCAACCAAAAAGCCCGCCAAGGCGAGGCCCCTAAATCGTGTGCCGCTTCCAGCAATCGAAAGTCCATCTTCACCAGGTTGGCGTACAAGGGCAAGACCATGAACGGCAAATACACATAGGTCATCCCCACCAACATAGAGACGCTCGTGTACAGCATTTGAATAGGCTGATCAGTCAACCCCAAGAACATGAGGCTTTGGTTCACAACGCCTTGGTCCGCCAGAATGCCTTTCCACGCGTAAATGCGCAGAAGAAACGACGTCCAAAACGGAAGCATGACCATCATCAAGAGACCCGGCCGGTATCTTTCTTGGGACCTAGCAATAAAGTAAGCAAAGGGATAGCCAATCACAAGGCACAGCACCGCCGTGCAAAACGCATACGCAATAGAGCGCAAGTAGGCCTCTACATACAAGGTCTGAAAGAGACCCCCGCCTTCGTTGTTTCGAAAGATAGAGCCGTAGTTCTCATACTTCAAACTCAAAACGCCTTTTTGAGCGTCCCACAGCGGTTTAAAAGGGTGGATATCCGTCCCCATGTCCACGAAGCTGATGTAGAGCAGAATCAAAAATGGGAGCAAGAAAAAAGCGATCACCCACGCATAGGGCACGCCAATCACCCAACGCCGGCCAAAGAATGTCGTCTTAAGCACGCAAAACAACTCCAGCACGGTCATCCCACCAAAAGAAAATATCGTCATCCCAGGTGATATCACTGAGCTCTTGGTGTGACGTATTCGCCTCCATGATTTTGATGCGTCTGCCGTCGCTGGCTGCAACGATAAACGTGTTGTAAGAACCAAAATAAGCGATTTCTTTGACCTTGCCCGTAAACACATTGAAATGAACGGACGGACGCTCTTTACTAATCTCGATCTTTTCAGGGCGAATGGCTAAAGTCACCGGCATATGGAGTGCGCCGCTCAAACCGTGGCCGACTTGAATCAGTCCTAAAGGCGTTTCCACCACACAGTGGTCCGGCGCATCAACGGTCAACGTTCCATCGATCAAGTTCACACTGCCAATAAAGTCCGCCACAAAACGGTTCGCTGGATGCTCGTAAATTTCCTCTGGGGAGCCCACTTGTAGTACGCGGCCTTTGCTCATCACCGCGATACGGCCTGCCATCGTCATGGCCTCTTCTTGGTCATGCGTCACCATCACGCAGGTGACGCCGACTTTTTCAATGATGTTGACTAACTCAAACTGGGTTTGTTCACGCAACTTTTTATCTAGTGCGCCTAAAGGCTCGTCCAGCAATAAAAGCTGGGGCCGTTTGGCCAAACTGCGGGCTAAAGCAACCCGTTGCTGCTGACCGCCGGAAAGCTGATGGGGTTTGCGTTTGGCAAAGGCATTGAGCTGAACCAAGTCCAACATTTCCCCCACACGCCTCGAGATTTCATCTCGCGGTAAGCCCTCGCGTTTCAAGCCAAATGCAACGTTTTCCCAAATATCAAGATGAGGGAAAAGCGCATACGACTGAAACATCATATTGATAGGACGCTGGTAAGGCGCAAATGATGCGATGTCTTGCCCGCCCAACAGGATGCGTCCTGATGTGGGGGATTCAAATCCTGCAAGCATGCGCAGCAAGGTCGATTTACCGCACCCTGAACTTCCCAACAATGCAAATATCTCGCCTTTTGCCACGGATAAAGTCACATCATCCACCGCAAGCGCGTCATCAAATCGTTTGACTAACTTCTCTGTCACCAGGTAACCGGATTGCCCAGTTTCATCCAACATGCTTTTTGTTTCCTACTTTAAGGGAGCAACTCCATTAAAAAGGGCTGTTTATACAAACGTACAAACAGCCCTTTTCAGGTTCTCAATTCAACTTACTTGCCTTTTTTGAACGCGTTGTAAGCGTTTGCCAGCGCTTCACGTCCTTCGTTAGAAAACTTACCGGGTGCGACCATTTTCTTGGCGTACTCAGGGTCTAAGAAGATGGTTTTATTTCCGGAAACTTCCGGTTTCATTTTTTCCAAAGCTGCTTTATTGGCAGTGGGGTAGCTCATCTCATTCGAGACAAGTGCGCCGTTTTCTGCGCGTAGGTAAAAGTCAATAAAGGCAAGCGCATTGTTGGGGTGCTTGGCATCTTGCGTAATCGCCATCGTGTCAAAGAAAATCAAAGCGCCCGTGCTTGGCAAAAGCGCTTCGATGACGTCTTTAGAGCCGTTTTCTTTTGCGCGAGCTGCCGCGATGTTGATATCGCCAGACCAACCCACCACAGCACACGCCTTGCCACCCGAAATATCATCGATCATGGTGGCGCTGAATAGGCGAATGTCTTTGCGTACTTTGCCCAACATGTCTGCGGCGGCTTTGTAGTTGGCAGGATCATTGGAGTAAGCGTCTTTACCAATGTAGTGAAGCGCTGCAGGCAAAATTTCTGTCGGCGAGTCTAAATAGGCAATGCCACAAGACTTCAGTTTAGAGGTGTACTCGGGTTTGAAAACCAAATCCCAAGCGTTTTCAGGCATCGCCATTTTGCCCAATGCTTTTTCAACCTTGGTGCGGTTGATGCCAACGGTCGTAAAACCCCAGGCCCATGGAACCAAATGCTTGTTTCCTGGATCCGCCTTGGTCAGGCTGTTCATGATGACAGGATCTAAATTACCGTAATTTTTCAGCTTGCTGCGGTCTAAAGGCTGGAAGAAGCCCGCTTCAGTTTGTGAAGGGCTGAAGGCTGTTCCAGGAACTACGATGTCGTAGCCTGTATTGCCAGCAACCAATTTGGCATTCAAAGCCTCGTTGGTTTCAAAGGTGTCGTAATTGACCTTGATCCCTGTCTCTTTTTCAAAAGCAGCAATCATGCCCTCTGGCACATAGTCTGGCCAGTTGTAAATGTTGAGAACTTTTTCTTCAGCCGGAGCTGAGGCACTTGCGGCGACCGCCGGCGCCTCTTCTTTTTTGCCGCAAGCAGCAAGCACTAAAGTGGAAACCAACGCAGTCCAAATGTATTTTTTCATTATCGAAAATCTCCGTCAGGAATAAAAAAAGGGGCCGACCATGAAACAAGGCTAGCAATATAGTCCACAGAAATTATAAAAGCGTAGCGGCCTAACCGGCGATCTTAGACAATAATTACCGTCTTATTCATCACCCAATCCCCTCCCCGATTTTGGAAAATATTCAACAACGCAGCTTGGCGTATGGCTGTTTGGCGCTCAGTATGACCCTCGTTGGCTCCTACGTCGCTCTCTCAAAACCCCTGGTGGCCGCCCTCCCCGTCTTTTTATTGGCTTGGTTGCGTTTTGGTATAGCGGCTATCGCGATGGCGGGGTGGTTAAAGAAACCCAGCTCTGAACTCCCTCTAGATCAAAGGACGAAGGGACTGTTGTTTTTAGAGTCTTTCCTTGGGAATTTCCTTTTTTCGATTTGCATGCTCTTTGGTGTCAGCATGACCAGCGCGGTGTCTGCGGGAGTCATCTTGGCAGCCATCCCGGCTGTCTCGGCGCTCATGAGCTGGTATTTCCTTAATGAGCGCATGGGCTTGCGTATTTGGCTGTCTATCGCTTGTGCTGCTATCGGCATTGCTTTATTGTCTTTGGCGAAACATCCGGTGGATGCTCTCACTGCCTCTTTATCGCCTAGCGAAGGTGAGGTTAACAACGCGATGATCGGCAATTTATTGGTGTTTGGGGCCGTAGTTTGCGAGGCCGCTTACATCGTGATTGGGAAAAGACTGACGGCAAACATCAGCCCTAAACGCATTGCTTCCATCATTAACCTCTTTGGCTTTGTGTTGATGACCCCCGCTGGCATTTACTACGCCCTGTCCTTCGACTTTGGAGCCGTTCACGGGTCGTCTTGGATGTTGCTCTTGTTTTACGCCCTTGCGGCCAGTGTGTGGACCGTATGGCTCTGGATGACAGGCCTCAAGACGATTCCTGCTGCCAAAGCAGGGATTTTCAGCGTCATGCTGCCCATCTCTGCTGCGGTGGTTGGCATCGTTTTCTTAGGCGAAGACTTCACTCTAATGCAGGCCATCGCTTTTGCCATTGCTTTGCTGGGTCTCTTATTAGCGACTGCTCCGAGCAAAAAGTCAGTCCTTTCTTAGATCAGCGGATTCGCACTGACCACGACTCCATCCGCATCCGCATACAACCAATCCCCCGGACGAACCCAGGTGCCTTGAATGCGGACTGGGATTTGGCTTTGACCTTCGTTGCGTTTGTCAGTAGGCATGGGCATAGCGGCTAAAGCCCGAATGCCTACATTGACTTTCTCCAATTCTTCTAGATCCCGAACACAACCATCAACCACCACCCCCGCCCATCCATTACGCGACGCAGCGGCTGCCAAGTTGCCGCCCAAAAGAGCTTTGCACAAAGAGCCGCCGCCATCCACTACCAGGACCTTGGCGACACGGCCAGCGCTTGTCTCGAGCCAACCGGGCGAATCCACCGCCGCTTTAACAAGGCTGTTGTCTTCGAAGCATTTCACCGTATCCACGGGGCCACAGAATTTTTGGACGCCTCCAAAGTCTTTAAAAACCGGAGCGAGAACCCGAAAATTCCCACTGGTATCGGCCCTTTGCGCATCACATAGGTCACACGTTGAAAAGTCTGGGTTCATAAAATAGATTCCTGGAGGAGTCAAAAAAAGAGGCCTATTTTGCGATGTTCTTCAAAAAATATGCAATTTACCAATGAAAAAAGCGTTTTCCCGCTTGGAAACCCCCGCTTTCTCCAGTAGCATTCGGCCTACCAGTTAAGAAGTAATTCACTGGTGATCTATTAACTTCAAGAAGGACAATTGATTATGGCAACTGCAAAAAAAGCACCGGCAAAAAAAGCGGCTCCAGCAAAGAAGGCAGCTCCTGCGAAAAAAGTAGCAGCCAAAAAAGCGGCTCCTGCTAAAAAAGTAGTCGCTAAAAAAGCGCCTGCAAAAAAACGCGCTGTGAATGCTGCGTTTATGAAGCCCTTGACACCTAGCGCTGCTTTAGCTGCGGTTGTGGGTTCAAACCCATTGCCACGTACCGAAGTGGTCAGCAAGTTGTGGGTTTACATCAAGAAAAATAATCTGCAAGACTCCGTCAACAAACGCAACATCAATTCAGACGCAAAACTGAAAGAAGTGTTTGGCAAAGCCCAAGTCACCATGTTCGAAATGGCTGGCCTGATTGGCAAGCACTTGAAATAATCGAAACCCGCCTATTTCGACAAAGGGCTGGTTTTAACCAGCCCTTTTTCTTTATGTGCAGGTGCTTTGAGTAAAAGCCAATAAAATCACGGTTTCGCGAAAAAACTTAAGAATCCAGAATGACCCATACCGTTACCGAAGCCTGTATCAAATGCAAATACACCGACTGCGTCGATGTCTGCCCCGTAGACTGTTTTCGCGAAGGCCCCAACTTTTTGACGATCGACCCCGATGAGTGCATTGACTGTGCAGTTTGTATCCCTGAATGCCCGGTCAACGCCATTTACGCTGAAGAAGACGTGCCCCACGACCAAAAGCACATGACCGCGTTAAACGCCGAACTGGCTAAGCTTTCCAGCTGGAAAAGCATCACCAAGCGCAAAGCGCCCTTGCCTGACGCAGAAGAATGGAAAGACAAAATCGATAAGCTTTCGCAGCTGATCCGCTAACTGCGACTAGCCGCATGACACAAACCATGCAAAGCCCTGTTGAAACCGATGCTCTCATCATCGGTGCAGGCCCTGTCGGTTTGTTTCAAGTTTTTGAATTGGGTTTGCTGGGCATTCATGCCCACGTCATCGATGCCCTCTCCCATGCAGGGGGGCAATGCATAGAACTCTACGCCGATAAGCCAATTTACGATATTCCAGCCTTAAGCGTCTGTTCTGGGCGCGAGCTCGTAGAACGTTTGCTAGCCCAAGCCGCGCCTTTTAAGCCAGACTTTCATCTTCACCAAACGGTCGATTCAATTGAAATACAAACGGACCAACGCTACCGCGTTCAAACCTCACTAGGCAAAGTTTTTTTAAGCAAAACACTTTTTATTGCCGCCGGCGTAGGCGCGTTCTTACCTCGCACCTTGAAGGTCGAAGGATTAGAAGCCTTTATCGGAACCCAATTGCATTACCAAGCCGCCAGCCTTGCGGTTGCCGCAGGCAAGTCGGTAGTCATTGTGGGAGGTGATGATGCCGCCTTAGAAGCGGCGATAGCGCTTTGTCATGGCAATGCTGAGACCAATGAGCCTGTCGCCAAACGGTTGACCCTGATTCACCGAAGAGACGTATTCCAAGCCCAAACGGAGACTATTGCAAAGTTCCAAGCACTGCGTTCTGCCGGCGCGGTTCAATTTATTGCTGGGCAAATCACGGGATTCGGTTCGGTTAACCAGCGCCTAACGAGCTTGGAGGTTACGGACACATCGGACAAGCCGCACACGGTTAACTTAGACGTCCTACTCCCCTACCTTGGCCTCTCGCCCAAATTGGGACCGATCAGTCAATGGGGATTAGCTATGGAGCGTAAACAGCTTCCGGTCAATACCTCGACCTTTGAAACCAGTGCCCACGGAATCTTCGCTGTGGGCGACATCAACACCTACCCGGGAAAAAAGAAATTGATTGTGTGTGGATTTCACGAAGCCACGCTGGCTGCGTACGGAGCCTCTGAAATTATTTTCCCCGATCAGAAAATTCCGCTGCAATACACCACAACCAGCACAGCGCTACACAAATTACTGGGCGTGGCTAGCGAACCTTGATTCTGATTTGGCGACTAGATTTTGATAAGCCACGGCGTTAAGTGACTTCTTTTTTATCTCGTTAAGTGCAAGCCTGCGATTTCTTATCCAAGTCATCGGTGTGGTGGATTTATAGCGAGAAAAGACATACTGGATACTGTTGAAATCTAAACCGCTTTGCTGAGTCAATTCAGGCCATCCGATGGATTCATCAATATGTGAATCAATCCACGCACACAGTTTTTCCAACTGTTGCTCAGAAGTCTGTGGCTTAGCGCCGGACTGGAATTGAATTATCATTTTTAATGATTCCCATCAAAATGGTGGTAAATTTATATAACTAAGTTTATTTGAAATATCCATGAGTAGTGTTCGGATTTTGAATAAGCACCCCGATGGTGCAAAAAACACGTCTTCTCTCAAGCGAGCAAAGCCTGTTCAGAGCCGCTCTCAAGTGACCGTAACGGCGCTACAAGAAGCCTTTGTTCGGATTTTGCTAGACCAAGGTTACGAAAAAACCACCATTCGAGAAGTGGTCTCGGTCGCAGGTGTTGGGATCGGAACCTTTTACGACTATTACCCCAACTTGCGTGCACTTGCAGCCGCAACGATTAACAACCGCTGTAAAGACAGCGCCACGCTTTTACAAGCCACAGTCTCAAAAAATGCAGGACAACCTGCAGCCGTCATGGTGAAGGCAATCTTAAATACATTTATTCATATCAGCTTTTCTCGGCCCAAAGAGTGGCACGCCTTTTTGCTTTTGGAAAGACAAATTTCCTCCGCCCAAGCACTACAAAAAATCCATGAGCAATTCACGCAGATGTGGAGTGCGGCGTTTCGGCTGTCCTCGACAAAAATTGACGAAGACAAAATTTCTTCCGTAGCACGCATGGCTCATGCGCTCAGTTACGGGTGGTACTCGCAAGACTTGCTTTTTTATCTTGAAGACCCTATCCACGCCAAATCAATTGACGATCTGGCCCTTGCGATCGCGGGATTCACTAGACCCACCGCATTGAGGCTCACGGAGTAATTGGCGGGAAGTAAGCAGTGAAGCACTGAAGCATTTCAGAACACCTATCACTGCGATTTGATTTGTTTCTGTTTCTTTTTAATCGCTAGATCTGTACAAGAAGACGGCCTAAATTTTTTGCTACAATCAAAGGCTAGCAAATTCGGCAAGAGCTTGCTGCTTTAAACAACGTTTAGAAGCAATTTTCTTGCTAGCTAAAACCAAATTTATTCCTCGATAGCTCAGTTGGTAGAGCGCCGGACTGTTAATCCGTAGGTCCCTGGTTCGAGCCCAGGTCGAGGAGCCAAAACCCCTTTAAAAACAACGACTTACCTCGTTGTTTTTATTTAACTTCTCAATTACACGGTTATTACACGGTTTGTTAGGCTGCCCCTGGTTGCTTTTCTATCAAACTGACTTTACACTGCTGTAATGCGTGTATCCACTGATGAAACTGTCATAGTCAAGCCTGAGCTGATTAGGCTGGTGCGTCGCGTGGACAGCAAGAAGTGGCAAGCCCACTACAAGCTAGATGCACTTAAAACTTGGTTCCGTCGCAGCACAGATACAGCCGATGTCAAAGAGGCTGCACGCATTGCTGAACGCATGTGGATGAAGGCCACGTTTGACCACGAGGAAGGTCGCCCTGTCATCAGTAAAAAGTTCAAACCTGTGGCTGAAGTCGTTCTGCACAGAATGGAAGCCGAAATCAAGGCCGAGACAGCCAAGCCCAGCACCCGAGACTATGTGTCGGCCATCAAGCTGTACCTGATCCCCTTCTACGGCAACTACAACATTGACAGTATCAAGCCCGCTGTGATCTCAGAGTTTCATCGCTGGAGGAGTCAAAAAGTCGGCCGTGAGCTCTCTGGCAGTGCCCAAAACAACCACAACGCCGCGCTGAACCAGGTGTTTGATGAAGCCATTGAGCGTGGCTATATGACCGAATATGCCCGCCCTTCTACCAAAAACACCGGGCCAGAGAGTGATCGACGGGCAGAATTTAGCCACGAAGAGCTTGAAGTCATGATGAAGTACGCCGCCCAGTTCATCTTGAATGGGCGCACTGCGCGAACCAAAATGATCCGGACATTGCTTGCCATCTACGTGCCGTTCATGGCCGCAACGGGCATGCGGGCAGGCACCGAGGCTGAGTTCTTGGAGTGGCGACACATTGACGTTGAGGTGCGCGATGGGCAACCCGTGCTGCATTTCCGTCTACAACGCGGCAAGCGCGGTGCGCGTAACTTTGTAGCCCACAACAGCTGCTGGCTGCTGTTAGAGCGCCTACGCCAGCTCAGTCCGGACTTGGCGGGCATGACGCTGGAGGAGGTACTAAAAAAACGGGTGCCCCAGCGCGTATTCCGTTTGAGTGATGGCTCGGTGCCAGACAACTTGAACAAACCCTTTAGACAATGGCTAGAAGATGTGCAACTGCTGTACTGCCCTGTATCGGGCAAGGAGCGCAGTTTGTACAGTCTGCGCCACTACTACGCCACCCAGCGTTTGTTGGAAGGTATTCCCATTCACGATTTAGCAGAGCAGATGGGCACCTCGGTCCTGATGATCACCAAACACTACAGCCATTTAACCCCGCTCATGAAAGCCAAGCAGTTTGCGGGTGTTGTGGATGAGAGAGGCAGCAGTGAAGGCGCTCAGATCAAGGCCATCATGGCAGCACAAATGGCCAACAACAACATCCTGAGCCTGGTGCAGATGGGAACAGGAATGACCATGCCCTTGATTGCACAAAACCCAGAAATGACGCAAGACTTTGAGAACCGCCTCAATGGCAAGCGCAAACTAGCCTCCTAACTCGTTCCACAACCAGCATCCACCCTCACCTGCCCTCACGACCGAAAAACCGTACCCAACCCCTTCCATGACTTTAGAACTCTCAAAGTACTTTGAAACCCATGCCGAAAAAGCCATCGCAAAGATGAAGGCTGGGGTGTTGGCTATTTCTTACTATGAGCGAATCAAGTGGCGGTTGCAGCAAAAGGAGGACTTGAGCGCTGAGCTGCCCCTGATTGCCAAGGTGGGTCCTGCGGGCACCATGGCGGTGGTTAAAGAGGCCATAGCTGATTACCAGTCACAAATCAACACAGCCTGGAACCTCAGTCCCAAGCTGCAAGAGTTTGTGAAACAAAAGATCACCTTGATTGTTAATGAACGGGAGCATCTGCCCAGAGCGGATGTCACTTACCAATTTAAAAGCCCAGCGGGCGTGGTCAAGGTGCGAATCACCACAGCAGGCGAGACTTTTAAATTGGGAATCAATGCAGGCAAAAATCCCATGGCTGCGCAAATGGCCTGCATTGAATTCGAAAAACAACTGTCCTTTATTGCCTTGACAACCCGAACAGTTTGAAACGCCTCGGCCCTGCCCGGCCTGTTTAGACCAAGCTGCCTTCAATTTCCTTAAATTGATAGAGTTTGCGCACAGCATTGTTAAGCCTGTAGCTCACCCCCGATTCATCGAGCTCACTCATTGCGCTGTCGATATTGATTTCATCTTCGGGGCAGATGGCGTTGAAAGCCTCACTCTCAGCAAACCGGCTACTCATCTCTGTGAGTGTGTTTTCTAAGTTGAACTGCGCTCTGGAGCGAATGCTCTCAAACTCCTCCAAACTGCTTTTGATATCGCAGTAATCATTGATCCAGACCTGTTGGGACTCGGGATCTAGATCAATCGTGCACAGAATCGTGTCCTGCACAGCGGCAAGTCCAGCGCTGGGGCTGTCCGAACGAAAGGCCATCAGTTCTTCGTAAGTGCCGCGAAACCGCATCAACTCTTTGGCGATTTGGCAAGCGGCTTCTTCCAAGGATTCGCTGGCATGCGTGCCAGGGTCATTGGGTTTTCTGGGGATGATGAGGTAGGTTGTCATAAATCAATCTCCTAAGTTGTAACAAATGAGGCCAGTCAGGGCTGCAAGGCCCTGACTGACGACAAGACCGGGTTTACTCCTCAATGTCATGGGTGGGTTTTTCCATTTCAATGACATCAATGCGTTTGTTGCGCATGGGAATGGCCAATTGGCGGACCATGGCTTCGCGCAAGGCCTTGGGCTGGCTCTCATCCAAGGACAGTTGCCGTTTGAAGTTGCGCAGTCCCACTTCAATCACATAGGGGTCACTGGGGAACTCCTTGCCCATGAACTTGACCAAGTTGTCTTCATAGCTGCGACCCAGATCGTTGGCGTTGACCATCTTGTACTCTTCGCCGCCGACGTAGTGGGCTACAAAGACGCAAAAACTGGAGGTTTCTGCATCGGTTTCTTTGTCTGCTTTGTGGCGCAACACCTCACCCTTGTAGGTGAAGTCCTCTTTGGAAGACACCCCCACCAGTTCAAAGTACTCGCGAATTAAAGCTGTGCGCTCTTTGGTGTACTTGTCGCCTTTTTTCTTGGTCAGGTACACCGCTTCGGTTTCTTGGATTTGGCTCACACCGCCGCGGCGTGTGATGTAGGCCGCCAGTTCATTGGCCGCGATGTTTTCCTCGCGCGCCACGGTCAGGACTTTGACGTAGCGACTGGCATTGGCTTTGTCAGCTCGAATCACATAGCGCACCATGGCTGAAATCGGCGTGCTGTTGGTGAGTATTTTGATGCTGTGGTTATCTTTGAGCTCTATGCGAATGGCATCCACGATCTTGTCTTTGAGTGGGCTGTCATCGATGCGCTGAGCCAGGCTGTAAATCGAGGCCAACAGCTCGTAGAGCGATTTATGTCCGCGCTCGACCACTTCCACTTCGTACCTTTCTCCAAGCTTGTGAAGGTCAGTGCCTTCGCTGAGAAACTTCTGCACTTCCTGCGCTCGGACGTCTTTGGCCGAAGTCTTGGTGCTCTTTTCCTTGTTAACGGCAGAGATCACAAATGAACTCAGATCAAAGGTTTCAAGTTCCTTGTCGTTGTATTCGTGAATCACCATGTCAGAGCCCATTGGGGGTGGTGGTGCGCTGGATTTCATAGCGCCATTGGTTAATTGCATCGCAATCTCCTTTTACGGGGTTAATGCAGGCGACATGCACTGCGGCCCCAAGGCTAGGAGCAAAGGCTATAAAAAGACGTGCCATGGCGCCATGCTTTATATTTTTTGGGTTCCTTCCTTGTTTCAACAGGAGACACCCATGCATTTGCAGCGCAATCAGCCCATGGCACACCTTGCAGTTCAAGCCAGTTTGTACTTTTGGTGGATGGCTTTTTTAAGGTGCAGCAAAGACTACTGGTGGTGTTGCCAGCAAAAGGGACGCTGCCAAGACCCGCGACTGGTCAAGGTTTGGGAAGATTTTGGTGATGTGTTTGAATACGACTGCTTTGTACATTGGTGGCAAAAAAACGGTGCAAGGCTGTTTGATTCCCCCCAACTGGAGATGGAGTTCATCAAGTTTCTAAGCTCTGGGGTGGAGATCTTGGTCAATGCGGATCTGGTGACGCAACGCCCGCACATGGTTTGCTTAGCCATTCCGGTGTACTTGGAGTCGGCACAGGCCCAAAACGCTCTGCTGCAGGCGTGGGAGGCTGCCCGGGTCAGAGGCACACACTATGCGCGCGATGCCAAGTACCAGTTTTTCCAGCTCGATTTAAAGGGCCGAAGAACCATCGTCACCGCGTACCGGGCTTGGGCGCTCAACACCTGTGTGGATTACAGCGACCTGTCTCAGGACTTTCACCGCTGGGGAAGCTTTGAAATGGGTCGGCACTTGCACCTGTCTCCACGCAACCAAATCCGAGACAAAGACAGCATCGATACGCGACGGCGCAAACAAAACCTGATTCGAACCGTGTTT
>CAMDAN010000023.1 GCA_945888535.1 Bordetella parapertussis | reverse complement strand
ATTGAAGGCAAACGGGGTGAGCCCCGTATGCGTCCTCCCTATATTGCCCAAGTGGGCCTCTTTGGCCGTCCTACGCTGGAACATAATTTTGAAACCCTGTATTGGGTGCGTGACATTGTGCAAAAAGGCCCCCAGTGGTTTAGCAGTTTTGGCCGCAATGGGCGCAAAGGACTGCGCAGCTTTAGCGTGAGTGGGCGGGTAAAAAACCCTGGCGTAAAGCTTGCCCCCGCAGGGATTAACTTGCAAGAACTCGTGGATGAATACTGCGGCGGCATGGCCGAGGGCCACACGCTCTATGCCTACTTGCCTGGAGGTGCGTCGGGTGGTATTTTGCCGGCCAGCATGGCCAATATTCCCTTGGACTTTGATACGCTGCAGCCCCACGGCTGCTTTATCGGATCTGCCGCAGTGATCGTTCTCAGTCAAAAAGACACCGCTCGCGATGCAGCCCTCAACATGATGCGTTTCTTTGCCCATGAAAGCTGCGGTCAATGTACGCCGTGCCGTGTGGGAACAGCCAAAGCCGCTACTTTGATGCAGGCTAAAACCTGGGATAACGAAACCTTGGAAGACCTCAACGTGGTCATGACTGATGCGTCCATTTGCGGCCTAGGCCAAGCAGCACCCAACCCGGTTCGTTGTGTTCAAAAATACTTTCCTCAGGAGGTCATGTAAATGAACGCCCCTGCCAAACTCTCAGAAATTACTGTCAAAACCGTCGAATTCAAACTCGACCAACAAACCGTTCACGCCTTTGAGGGCGAGTCGATTCTCAAGGCCGCTAAGCGCCACGGAATTGATATCCCCCACCTTTGCTACAAAGATGGAATGCGCGCCGATGGCAATTGCCGGGCCTGCGTGGTTGAGGTCAAAGGCGAGCGCACGCTGGCCCCCAGCTGCTGTCGCAGTGCTACCGAAGGCATGGAAGTTCAGTCGCAAAGTGAGCGTGCAGTCAAGAGCCAAAAAATGGTTTTGGAAATGCTGCTCTCCGATATGCCCGATACTGGCTACAAGTGGGACGAGACGAACGAAAAATTGCAGCACGGCGAACTCAGCGTCTGGGCTGATCGCATGGATGTCACGGTTCGCCCAGAGCTGAAAGCGCTTAGGCGCGAACAACCCCAAGCTGATATTTCCCACCCCGCGATGGCGGTTAATTTGGACGCCTGTATTCAATGCAACCGATGTGTTCGCGCGTGCCGTGAAGAGCAGGTTAATGACGTGATTGGCTATGCGTTGCGTGGCTCACACAGCGAAATCGTTTTTGATTTGAATGATCCGATGGGCGAGAGCACTTGCGTGGCCTGCGGCGAATGTGTCCAAGCCTGCCCAACCGGTGCGCTGATGCCTAAGACCCAAATTGGCAGCCAAATCGTTGACAAAAAAGTGGATTCTGTGTGTCCGTTTTGCGGCGTCGGTTGTTTGCTGACCTACAACGTCAAAGACAACAAAATTGTGAGTGTGGATGGCCGTGACGGCCCTGCCAACCACAACCGTTTGTGTGTCAAAGGCCGCTTCGGTTTTGACTACGCCCACAGTGGGCAGCGTCTTACGACTCCGTTAATTCGCAAAACTGGCGTTTCCAAAGATCCAGAAATGCTTAACCGCTTAAACCGCGATACCGCAGACTGGTCTGAAGTATTTCGGGAAGCGACGTGGGAAGAGGCGATGGGGCTTGCAGCGGGTAATCTCACTCAACTGCGCGACACGTTTGGGCCTAAATCCTTGGCCGGTTTTGGCTCGGCCAAAGGTAGCAACGAAGAAGCCTATTTGTTCCAAAAATTGGTACGAACTGGATTCGGTTCTAACAACGTAGACCATTGCACTCGCTTGTGCCACGCCTCTAGCGTAGCGGCCTTGCTTGAAGGCGTGGGCTCGGGCGCGGTGAGTAACCAAGTCAACGACGTCGAGCATTCCGACCTGATCTTTGTGATCGGTTCCAACCCGACGTCTAACCACCCCGTGGCTGCCACGTGGATGAAGAACGCTGCCAAGAAAGGCGCAAAAATCATTTTGGCGGATCCGCGTATTACCGATTTGGGTAAATACGCATGGAGAACCTTGCAGTTCAAGGCCGATACCGATGTCGCCATGCTCAATGCGCTCATACATGTGGTGATTGAAGAAGGATTGGCTGACCAAGACTTTATTGCCAAACGCGCAAGCAACTATGAGGCTCTCAAAGAAAACGTCAAGGGCTACAGCCCCGAAGCGATGGAGCCCATTTGTGGCATCCCAGCGCAAACCTTGCGTGAAGTAGCCCGTGCGTTTGCCAAAGCCAAAGGCGCGATGATTCTGTGGGGAATGGGCGTGAGCCAACACGTTCACGGAACCGACAACGCCCGTTGTTTGATTGCCTTAGTCACAGTCACCGGGCAGATCGGCAAACCGGGTTCGGGCCTACATCCTTTGCGCGGCCAAAACAATGTGCAAGGCGCCAGCGACGCGGGCTTGATACCGATGATGTTCCCCAACTACCAGCGCGTGACCAACAAGGCTGCCCACGCGTGGTTTGAAGATTTTTGGGGCACCAAGCTCGATGACCAACCCGGCTATACCGTGGTGGAAATCATGCACAAGGCATTGGCACCTGACAGTGATCCGCACAAGATTCGCGGCATGTACATCATGGGCGAAAACCCCGCGATGAGTGACCCCGACTTGAACCATGCCCGCCACGCCTTGGCGAGCTTGGAGCATTTAGTGGTTCAAGATATTTTCATGACCGAAACCGCATGGCTTGCGGACGTGGTTCTGCCTGCAACCGCCTGGCCAGAAAAAAATGGCACAGTCAGTAACACCGACCGGATGGTGCAACTGGGTAAGCAAGCCATCAATCCGCCCGGCCAAGCCCGCCCTGATTTATGGATCATTCAAGACATCGCCAAACGCATGGGCCTGAATTGGAATTACCAAGGGGAGTTTGATGGTGTGGCACAGGTCTACGACGAAATGCGCCGGGCGATGCACACGGCGATTTCAGGAATTACCTGGGAGCGTTTGCAGCGGGAATCCAGTGTCACTTACCCCTGTTTGACAGAAGATGATCCCGGCGCTCCCACTGTGTTCTTGCAGAAGTTTGCGACCGATGATGGACTGGTTCACTTGGTTCCGGCGGATATTATTCCTGCCAATGAGAGACCGGACGATGCATTCCCATTTGTATTGATTACAGGTCGGCAACTCGAGCACTGGCATACCGGCAGCATGACTCGCCGCGCAAGCGTCCTTGATGCGATTGAACCTATGGCTACAGCGTCGATGTGTGGCGAAGATTTGGCCAAAATGGGACTCGATACTGGCGATGTCATCACAGTGCAGTCCCGCCGAGGCAAGGTGGCGATTCATGTGCGCAGGGACGATGGAACGCCTCGCGGAGCGGTTTTCATTCCGTTTGCTTACTATGAAGCTGCGGCCAACCTGATGACCAACGCGGCGCTTGATCCGTTTGGAAAAATTCCCGAGTTCAAATACTGCGCGGTCGCTGTTGAAAAAGGCGGAACCCCTGCCAGTGCTCCAGGTTACGGACCCCAGTGACACGCAAAACCCCCTTGCCCCGCTTAACCCAATCGTGTGCGCCTTTGACGCACACGATTGCGGTTGTCAATGAGTTTGGCGACAGCCAATCCCTAGAGATTCCCTCGGAGCGGGCTTTGACGGTATATGTGGATAAGCGCGAATTGGTGACGCTGATGACCTTGGGCGCTCAGCCTGAATGGCTGGTTTTGGGCTACCTGTTAAACCAGCGTTTGATCCAAAACGTGCGCGATATTGAGTCCATCACCGTGGACTGGGAAGTAGGCGCAGCTGCCGTCAAAACCTACGCGGGTATTGCCAATTTAAAGGAAAAAACAGAGCGCCGTGTGGTGACCACAGGTTGCGGCCAAGGCAGCGTGTTTGGCGATTTAATGGCCGATGTGGACACCATCGTTCTACCCATCTCCCATATCACCCAGGCCCAAATTTATGGCATTGTGAACACTATCCGATTGCATGAAAGTATCTACAAAGCGGCAGGCTCTGTGCATGGGTGCGCTTTGTTTGAAGGCGAGTCGATGTTGATGTTTGTGGAAGACGTCGGTCGCCACAACGCGATTGATGCCATTGCGGGTTGGATGTCCTTGCAAGGCGAGGCGGGGCTCAAGGCCAGTGACAAGGTGTTCTACACCACAGGCCGGTTAACCAGTGAAATGGTGATTAAAGCCGCTCAGATGGGTGTTCCGATTGTGATTTCTCGCAGCGGAATCACCCAAATGGGCCAAGCAGTCGCCCAGCAACTCGGCGTATGTACCATCGGCCGTGCAACCAATAAGCGCTTTCTCTGTTTCAGCGCCCCTCACCGATTGGTTTTACAACCTGAGTTGGCTGGCGCACGCTTGCGCGTGGCCTAACCAAAACAGTTCGCCTAGCTCTTTAGGCGCTCTATTCGAAGAGTTTGAAGCCTACCGCTGCAATGAATCCAATCAGGGTCGAAAAGCCCGCCATGTTGGGCGTTGATAGATGGGCAGCCTCTGGCAGCATGGCTGAGCCAATCATGGTCAACATGGCACCTGCGGCAATTCCTTCAACCACAATCATTGCGCTGTGGGGAATCGACTCCCCGACATAGGCACCAAAGGCAGCCCCCAATGCGCAAATCACAGTCAAAGTCATCCACAGCATAATGATTTTGGTCGTCGAAAAACCTTGCTGCTTCATGTTGACGCTGGCCGATAGGGCTTCAGGAAAGTTAGACAAGAACAAGGCACCCACCAGAGTGAGTGGCATCACATCAAAAAACGTCAGAGGGACACCCGCACTCGTTTTGGCTGCAACCAAAGACAGCATCACGGTGCCAATCACAAAGCTCTCAGGTATGACGTCTAAAAGATTGCCTAACCAAATTGCCATACCCGCATTGCTATGTTCTTCTTTCATCGAGCTCAAATCATTGGCACTAGGAACATCGTTGCTTCCAGTACGCAGGGCCGTAATGGCCATATCGGCCCACTGCTGTTTGGCAACAGCGGCTTGATCTAGATGGCGCTTATTTTCTGAAATACGCTCACTTGCGAGCGCTCTTACAGTCGCCGCAAATTCAGGGTATTGCCGAGAAAAAGACTCGTACTGGGCTTGGTGCAATACGAGCAATTCGGCTGGTCCATGTTCTGCCACTGCCGTGGTGCCATGCGGTTGATGCGATAGAAAGGACACTTCCCCAATCAGGTCGCCGCGTTCTGCAATGCGCTCATCGCCGTCCGAATGCTTCAGCGACACACTTCCGGATCTCACAATGTACAACTCATGCGAAGCATCCCCGATGCTAAATAGTGCTTCACCTTCAACCAAAAACTTGGGATGCAACATTTTTACTAGTTCGTGCATTAAGTCTGGTGCCATGCTGCTGAAAAAGGATGAGTTACCAATGGACTGCATCAACTCGGATTGTTGTTTGTGTTTATTTTTAGAGTGCTGAGAAATTAAATAAGCCCCTTTTCGCAAATACCCGCCGTGAGCACTGAGCATTTGATCTAGGAAAATAAAGATCGCCCCTCCGCCCACCATGGCCAGCAGCAGAGCGATAAAGTGGTGGGTTTCGGTGCTTCGATTGGCTAAATCGGCATTGGATAAGGCAACCACAGTCGGGGATACCAACTCGATGGCAAGAGCAGAAATCAAGGCGCCCGCACCAAAACCACACATGGCTCCGACAGTTCCATTGGACATCGGTGTTGTGATGCCGACGATGGCACCCAACACCATGGACCCAGCAGCAATGGCCCCAAGGATGGCGGCCCATAAGATCAAGGTGTTTCCCATATCAGTCATAACGACTCCTTTGGTAGATACCTTTGAAGTGTATGGGTTAAATCTTATTAACCATCAAATAATTAAATTCTTCGATTTAAAAGCCACTTTCCCAATCAACCCATGCGTCACAGTGCCTGCGACAATGAAGCAGTTCTCTATATTTTTTTTAAATCTGATCCCTCGAATGAAACCTGATGTGTTGGCCCTGTGCGCGATATTTTTATGGGCTGCCTTAGCGCCTTTGGGCGTGCAGCTATCGCATATCCCTCCCTTTCTTCTGACGGGGCTCGGATTGCTCATTGGGAGTCTGATTTCACTTCCTTTGGCGCGGTTTCGCATTTCACGCTGGAAGGTGCCACTGCCCACCTTATTGGTGGGAATCTATGGGCTCTTTGGTTTTCACTTTTTGCTCTTTATGGCTTTGCGCCACGCACCAGCCGTTGAAGCCAACCTTATTAACTACCTCTGGCCGCTAGGGATGGTGGTACTGGCGCCGTTGTTTTTGAAAGAGGTGACATTGCGTGTGCGCCATATCGTCGCAGCGTTGATTGGTTTTTCAGGTGCCGCAATCGCCATCCTCGGGCAGAGAGACACATCTTTTGCGTTGGATGGATTCCACTCGGGTTATGGCCTTGCGCTGATGTCGGCCTTGGTATGGGCCAGTTATTCGCTGATGACTCGGAGGCTGCCTGCGTTCCCAACCGCTGCGGTTGGCGGTTTTGCTGCGGCTTCGGGTTTACTTTCGCTGCTGTGCCACGCGTGGTTGGAGCCTGCCGTTTCGCTTAACACCCAAGATTTGGTGTTGATCTGTATTCTCGGATTGGGCCCCTTGGGTGGCGCGTTTTTTCTTTGGGATGCAGCGATCAAGCGGGGAGATACGCAGCGCATCGGATTGCTGGCATTTGCCACGCCCATTTTGTCAACGGCGTTACTTCTGATCACCACAGGACAAGCATTGCAATGGAATATTGCCATTGCCGCAACGCTGGTGGTCGGTGCAGCAGTTTGGGGCAGCCGTTAGGTCAGCCCCAAACCCTGTTATTCCACTTTCGTTACGAACTGCGTACCCGAGCGGCGCACTTTTTTCAAATTCACAAGCCAGTCTTGTGCTGTGTCACGGTAGCCCAACGCCACGATTACTGCGCTGCGAAGACCGCGTGCTTTCAGGCCTAAAATCTCGTCGATTCCGGCGGGGTCAAACCCTTCCATGGGAGTTGCATCGACTTCTTCAAATGCGGCCGCAATCAGTGCGGTACCTAAGCCAATATAAGCTTGCTTGGCAGCGTGCTGAAAATTTGCTTCAGCGCCACGGGTGGGGTAGCTTCCTAGCAACATCTTGCGGTAGTTTTCCCAACCTTCGTCTTTGGAGTTGCGCTCGGTATTATGTAAATCAAACATCATATTGATACGCTCTGGGGTGTAATCGTCCCATGCGGCAAAAACCAATACGTGTGATCCATCGGTGATTTGCGATTGTCCAAAGGCTTTGGGTTTCATTTGTTCGCGAACCGCTTGGCTCTTGACGACGATAATTTCATACGGCTGAAGTCCGCTAGAGGTAGCCGCAAGGCGGGCTGCTTCAACAATGCGGTCTACTTTTTCATCGGAAACCGCCTGTGCGGGATTCATTTTTTTGGTGGCATAGCGCCAATGCAATTTTTTTAACAGTTCAGTCATGTTTGGAGATCAGAGTTGGGGGTTGTGCAATGCCTTATTTCACGGGATGTGAAGGGACATTCAAGGTATTTTACTTTTGCGTTAAGGTCAGGGAATGAAGCAATCTTTTTGGCGTCTTGGATGGCGTACTTTGTGGCGTGATGTTCGCTCCGGCGAATTGCGACTTTTGGTGTTGGCGGTGACTTTAGCGGTAGCCGCTTTAACGGCGGTGGGATTCTTTGCAGACCGTTTGCAAGGCGGCTTGCAGCGTGATGCCCGACAGCTCTTAGGTGGAGATGCGGTGGTAGCGACCGATAACCCCACACCTGAGGTGTTTACCCAACAGGCGCAACGTCAAGGTCTAAGAGCAGTGCACACATTGACGTTCCCAACCATGGCAAGAGCAAGCGATATGCAAGGCGGGTCCGCCAAACTGGTCGCCTTGAAGGCCGTTGAGACGGGCTACCCCTTGCGGGGATCGCTAAGGATCAAGTCTCAAACCGGTGCGATTGAAAAAGTGGCCCAGTCGATTCCAGAACCGGGTCAAGTGTGGGTAGAGACGCAGTTGATGGATGCGTTGGGACTCTCGATGGGTGATGCGCTCTTGTTGGGTAACAGTCGATTCACCATTGCCGCAGCGATTGCCATTGAACCTGACCGTGGCACAGGATTTATGAATTTTTCGCCCCGTGTCATGGTCAACAGTGCTGATATAGAGGCAACCGGCTTAATTCAACCAGCAAGCCGCATTAGTTACCGAATGGCTGTGGCAGGCGATGAAGCCCAGGTCAAAGCCTTTGTGAAGTGGGCAGACCTCCAAATTAAGGGCGACCAACCCATGCGCGGTGTGCGTATCGAGTCGGTGGAGACCGGCCGCCCAGAGATGGGGCAGACTCTTGACCGGGCAAGTAAGTTTCTAAGTTTAGTGGCCTTGCTAGCAGCCCTGCTTAGCGCGGTAGCAGTCGCTTTGGCAGCGCGTTCTTTTGCTGCCAGCCATTTGGATGACTGCGCCATGTTGCGTGTCTTGGGCTTAAGCCAACGCACGATTGCTGCGAGCTATTGCTGGGAGTTTGCTCTGGTTGGGTTATTTGCCAGCGGCTTAGGCGTTGCCATCGGTTTTGGTGTGCATTACCTTTTCGTGGCGTTACTCGCGGGTCTAGTCGATGCAAGCTTGCCGGCAGCGAGTGTGGTGCCCGTATTTTTAGGTTTAGGAATGGGCTTGACGTTGTTGGTGGCATTTGGTTTGCCACCCATTTTGCAATTGGCCCAAGTTCCTCCTTTGCGGGTGATCCGCCGCGACGTTGGTAATTTACGTCCCGCATCACTCGGTGTTTTGTCGATTGGCGTCGCAGGGTTTGCTGCCTTGCTATTGGCCGTGAGCAGCGACTTGACTTTAGGTCTGATTGCTGTGGGTGGTTTTGCGGGTGCGGTGTTGGTTTTTGCGGGAATGGGCTGGCTGGCGATCAAGGTATTGCGTTGGAGTGTGAACGATGCAACCGCGCCCCGCGCTTTGGTTCTAGCGACGCGTCAGATTGCTGCGCGTCCTGCTTTTACCGTGGTGCAGGTCAGTGCTTTGGCGGTGGGTTTGTTGGCGCTGGTGTTGCTCGTTTTGTTGCGCACAGACCTCATCAGCAGCTGGAAAAAGGCCACGCCTGCCGATGCGCCCAACCGGATTGTGATCAACGTCAGTCCCGATCAGTCGGAAGATTTTCAGCAAACGCTCAAGAGCGCTGGAGTAGAAAAATTCGATTGGTATCCGATGATCCGGGGGCGCTTGGTTGCGATTAACGGACGCGATGTCTCACCCGATGATTTCATAGAGGACCGTGCCAAACGCTTGGTGGATCGTGAATTTAATCTCAGCCACGGTGCTGTTAGGCCTAGCAGCAACCTGATTGTGGAAGGACGATGGACAGAAGAAGAAAAAGGCGCCATCAGTATGGAGGAGGGCATCGCTCAAACCTTGGGTTTGAAACTGGGTGACACCGTGCGTTTTGATATTGCAGGTATGCAAACTGAATCCAAGATCACCTCTATGCGGAAAGTAGATTGGGGCTCCATGCGGGCTAACTTCTTTGCGATGTACCCGGTCAGTCAAATGGGCCAAGTGCCAGCGACGTATATGGGCGCATTTAAAGCGCCGGTGACTGCAGGGTTCGATAACGCATTGGTTCGCGCGTTCCCCAATGTCACCAACATCGATATGAGCGCCACGATCAGCCAGGTTCAACGGGTCTTAGACCAAGTCATCAGGGCGGTCGAGTTTTTATTTGGTTTCACTTTGGCTGCGGGCTTGGTGGTTTTATTTGCGGCAGTCAGCGCCACGCGCGAAGAGCGCGCCCGTGACTTTGCCATCATGCGGGCTATTGGGGCGCAAAACAGCTTGCTGAGGCAGGTTCAGCGGATCGAACTAGCGGGCGTTGGTCTGTTGGCCGGATTTCTGGCTTCGTGCGTCGCAAGCGTCGTGGGATGGTCCCTTGCCAGGTATGTATTCGAGTTTTCTTGGACGGTTTCGCTTTGGGTGCCTTTAGCGGGCGCAGTGGTAGGCGCAGTTTTGGCGCTGGCAGCGGGTTGGTGGGGTTTGCGCGAGGTGTTGAGCCGACCGGTTGTCGAAACCCTCCGTAAAGCTGCGAGTTGACAGAGCCCAGAAGATTTCCCCCCAAACCCTTTTCCGACTAGGGTAAATACCAATCCCAAACACCCAGCAAATACTAACAATGACTATGTATTTCATTTCATAGGCACGCGGTTGCATAGCTTGCGTGTTTTTACCCTCTCCTAGGAGTTACGCATGCAAAAAACGTTGCATATCAACGCAGACAAGTGCACAGGCTGTATGCAGTGCGAAATGGCGTGTTCGTTTGAGAATTACGGCACATTTGCTACCGCTAAATCGCGTATCAAGGTGTTTGATTTCCACCATACCGGTAAAAAAGTTCCCTACACCTGCACCCAATGTGACGAAGCGTGGTGTTTGCATGCGTGTCCAGTCGAAGCCATCACAGTGGACAAAGCGACTGGCGCCAAAGTGGTGAATGAAGCCACTTGTGTGGGCTGCAAGGTTTGTACGATTGCATGCCCGTTTGGAACGATTAACTATGTAGAAGAAACCGGCAAGGTGCAAAAGTGCGACCTCTGCGGTGGAGACCCCGCATGTGCTTCAGCCTGTCCTACAGGCGCTATCACCTTCATTGACTCCAACTGGACTGGCTTGGGCAAGATGGAACAGTGGGCTGACAAATTGGCTAACCAGCCGAGCGCAGGCTAAAGCCAAAGCTGCTACTACAACGTTTATTACATAAATTTTAGGAGCTTCACTATGTCATGGGCTGGAAAAATTCTTCGCGTTGACTTGACCGCCGGAACCGTTAAGTCTGAACCCCTCAACAAAGAGTGGGCACGTAACTACTTAGGCTCTCGCGGCTTGGGTTCGAAATACTTGGTAGAAGAGGTTGACGCGAAAGTCGATCCCTTGTCCCCAGCGAACAAAATCATTTGGGCAACAGGTCCCTTGACGGGAACCATGGCCTCCACAGGCGGACGCTACACGGTGATTACCAAAAGCCCGCTGACCGGGACGATTGCCTGCTCCAACTCTGGTGGTTACTGGGGTGCTGAGTTCAAGATGGCTGGTTGGGATATGGTGATCTTTGAAGGTAAGAGCGCCAAGCCGGTCTACCTCTACGTGAATGACGATGTAGCCGAATTGCGCGACGCCTCGCATTTGTGGGGTAAGAGCGTTTGGGAAACCGAAGAGACGTTAAAGAAAAGCCTCCAAGACCCCTTAACCCGCGTGTCGAGTATCGGTAAAGCTGGCGAAAACGGTATTTTGTACGCTGCCGTGGTGAATGATTTACACCGCGCCGCTGGCCGCTCTGGCGTCGGAACGGTCATGGGCAGCAAAAACCTCAAAGCGATTGCCGTTCGTGGGACCAAGGGTGTGGGAAATATTCACAACCCCAAAGCATTCATGAAAGCCACCACCGAGAAGAAAAAAATCTTGGCTGAAAACGGCGTGACGGGTCAAGGTCTGCCAGCGTACGGAACCCAAGTGCTGATGAACGTGATTAACGAAGTGGGCGGACTGCCTACCCGCAATCACCGGGACAACCAATTTGAAGGTGCCAAAGACATTTCGGCAGAAGCGATGGCAACCCCTCGCGCTACCGACGGTAAAAAACAACTGGTAACCAACCAAGCTTGTTTTGGTTGCACCATTGCGTGTGGTCGTATCAGCAAGATGGACCAAGGCCACTTTACTGTCGCGAACAAACCCCAATACTGGGGTGCCTCAGGCGGTTTGGAATACGAAGCAGCTTGGGCATTGGGCGCTGCCAACGGCGTCAATGACTTGGAGACTTTGCAATACGCCACCATGCTTTGCAATGAAGAAGGCATTGACCCGATCACCTTTGGTACAACCGTAGGCGCGGTCATGGAGTTGTATGACATGGGCGTTCTGACCAAAGAGCAGGTCGGAATCGAAGCGAAATTTGGTTCTGCCCAAGCATTGGCTTTTCTGGTTGAAGAAACGATCAACAGCCGTGGCTTTGGTAAAGAAATCGGACAAGGTTCCAAACGCCTCACCGCGAAATACGGTCACCCCGAACTCAGTATGTCCAGCAAAGGCCTGGAGTTTCCCGCGTACGACGGCCGTGCGATCCAAGGCATTGGCTTGGCTTACGCTACCTCCAACCGCGGCGGCTGCCATTTGCGCGGATACACGATTGCCTCTGAAGTGCTTGGTATTCCAGTGAAAACGGATCCGCTTGAGCACGAAGGCAAGCCCGAGTTAGTGAAAGCCTTTCAAGACGCAACAGCGGCGTTTGACTCATCAGGTTTGTGTATCTTCACGACCTTTGCTTGGGGCTTGGCCGATTTGGCGCCTCAAATGCAAGCGGCTATTGGCGAGGAATACACCACCGAAGAGTTAGAAAAAATTGGTGAGCGTATTTGGAATATGGAGCGCGAGTTCAACAACCGCGCTGGCTTTACTGCCAAAGACGACAGCTTGCCTCCGCGCTTGCTTAAAGAAGCCTGCAAAACCGGCCCAGCCACTGGCAAGGTCAATATGTTGGCGGAGATGATGCCTAAGTACTATGCCGCTCGCGGCTGGGACAAAGAGGGACACCCCACTGCGGCAACCCGTAAGCGTTTGAGCTTGTAATTAAAAGCGAGTCACCATGACCCACCACGTCATTCTTGGCGCCGGGCCAGCGGGCGTGATCGCAGCTGAAACCCTGCGTAAACACGCCCCGCTGGACACCATCACGATCATTGGTGATGAACCAGAGGCGGCGTATTCCCGCATGGCTATTCCTTACTTGCTGATTGGCAAGGTCGCTGAGGGCGGAACCCATTTACGCAAGAGCTCAACGCACTTTGCTGATTTGAAGATTCAAGTCCTTCAAGATGGCGCAATCAGCGTAGACGTTGCCAAAAAAAGTATCACGCTGGCTTCAGGTAAAAAAGTGGGTTTTGATACGCTTTTACTGGCGACCGGTTCACGCCCGATGCATCCTCCGATTGCCGGCATGGACAGTGCGGGAGTGCATACCTGCTGGACGCTTGACGACGCGCGAAAAATCATGGCCTTGGCGAAACCAGGTGCCAAAGTTTTGCAGATGGGCGCAGGCTTTATTGGCTGCATCATCATGGAGGCTTTGGCTGCGCGTGGGGTTGAGCTCAGTGTGGTGGAGATGGGTGACCGTATGGTGCCGCGCATGATGGGCCCGACCGCAGGTGGAATGATCCGCGATTGGTGTGAGAAAAAAGGGGTGCAGGTCTTTACAGGAACAAAAGTAGAAGCCATTGCCCCAGGAAAGCCTCTCAAAGTCAAACTCTCCAACGGTAAAACCGTTGAGGCCGATTTAGTGATCAGCGCCACCGGCGTTCGTCCCTGTATTGAGTTCTTAAAGGGCAGCAGTATTGCGTGTAAAGCGGGTGTGCTGACAGACGCTCATCTTCAAACCAATGTGCCTGGAATTTACGCCGCAGGCGACTGCGCTGAGGCCATGGACTTGCTGACCGGTACCACGGTTGTGAGTGCGATTCAACCCAATGCCGCTGAGCAAGCTCGCATCGCCGCGCTCAATATGCTTGATTTTTCCAAGGGGAAATCTGCGAGTGCGCAGCTGAAACAAGTTCCGCAAATCAATGTGTTGGATACTTTGGGACTGATTTCAACGAGCTTTGGTCAGTGGCAAGGTGTCAAAGGCGGTGAACACGTGGAGATTACAGACGCTGTTAGCGGGCGCCACCTGAGTTTGCAATTTTCTGGTGATGTCTTGGTCGGATGTAACTCGGTGGGTTGGACCGACCACGTCGGGGTCATGCGTGGCTTGGTGGATGGTAAGGTTCACTTGGGTGAATGGAAAACCATTTTGCAGAACGATCCGACCCAAATTTCGGAGGCTTACTTGGCGTGTGCCCAAGGACAAGGGCAATGGGCGGGTGCGCAAGATGCCCGTCGGCGTTAGTATTGGGCGATGAAAATCACGTTCAAACTGTTCGCGTCACTCACCGAATACCTCCCCCAACAGGCACGCTACACCAACGTCATTGAATTGGATGTGGCGCCTGATGCCAGCATCTCCCAGATCATTGAACCCTTTGGATTGCCTGAAAAAATGGTCCATCTGGTTCTGATTAATGGAACCTATATCGCGCCTGAAAATCGCATGACCCAGACCTTGAAAGAGGGTGATGCGCTGGCGATTTGGCCGCCCATTGCCGGGGGCTAAACTTTCACCATGCAATCGTTTTACGAAGAGCGCTTTGAGCGGGAGATGGGCTGCACAGAAAAAGAATGGCTAGGTTGGTTGCCCAATGCGATTGGTGAGCACCATTGGAAAATGCAAGACCAGACGGCAGGTGTGCGCATTGGTGAGGGAGCGCTGGGATTGAAATGGCAGGTGGGCGAACCGCGTGTGATTGCCTTAGCGCGAATCCCTCGGCTCTTGGTGAGTTTTCGCTTTGCCGGCGTGGATGAGACCACGCGCTACCTGTTTATGAAGCGCTTTGACCTTTATATGCAGCGCGGGGGCGGCTAGACTTTTTAGAAAAATCCCACCAGGGCAAAACGGTGCGCAGTGATTGGACTTGACCACTTTGCTCCAGCGAATAGCCCTCAAGTCCCCCCAAGATTTTTGCCCATTGCGGTGTTTGCAGTAATTCCCGCAGGGCGATCACTGGGGCTTGTTCCAAGGCCGATTTCAAGCAGACCAAGTGGTAACTTTCCTGAGCCAGGGGGATGAAGTCAAGGCCTTGAGCCTTGGCTGCCACGGCAATCCCTAGGCCCGCGTCTGCGCTACCGCTAGCAATCGCATGGGCCAGCGCTGTATGGCTTGGCTCGGTATGTTCATAGCCCACGATTTCACCGCTCTGGATGCCTTGCTGGGCCAGTAATTCATCAAACACCACGCGCGTTCCAGTCCCAAGGGCGCGGTTAATGTAGCGCGCCTGCAAGCGTTGAACATCATGCAAGCTTGTTAACTTCAAAGGGTTGCCCGCAGCAACCATCAGACCCTGCGTCCGGTTGGCAAATCCAATGATTTTGTGTAAGCCCGGTTGGAGCAAGGGTTTGTAGGTGCGCTCGGCCAAAGAGCCGGGGGCTGGGTGTTGCAGGGTATGAAACCCCGCCATGACGCAGCGACCTTCGTTGAGTGCGCGAATCGCGTCTACGCTTCCACAAAAACGGATATCCAAATGCAGTTGCCCTTCGTCATCTTGCGTGGGACTTAAAGCATGTTCACGCAACGCCGCCAACGCATCGTCGTGGCTGGCGTAAAAGGTCAGCACATGGGCTTGGTCGTCAAAAGCGACGGCAAAAGCGCGCTCTAAATCGCCGCGTAAGGCCTCGATCTGTGGCGCGAGCCGGGCTTGGGCTTGGCGCTCGGCCCACATCAGCTTGCTCCCAAACTCACTCAGTCGGGCCGATTTTCCTTTGTCCCAAATCAGGAGTTCATTGCCAAGTTCGTCTTCCCAACGTTTGAGTTCGCCCCAGACGTGGCGGTACGACAAACTTAATGTTCGGGCGGCTGCAGAAATAGAACCTTGGCTATCAACGGCTTGCAACAAGTCGATCAAAGGATTGCGAACCAAGGCCGGGCTGGTATTGCGGCTGAGAGAGTAATGAAATTGAAGCCTATGCACGTGGTTACATATGGTGTGTTATTGCCTTGGCCGCTACGATACCCCAAGTTATGACCTCGTTGACCGATAGTGCGCAGACTGCGCTGCAATTGATTGTTTCCTTAGACCCCGTTTTTTTGGCCATTGTGGGCCGATCGTTGGCGGTGAGTGCCTGCGCTTGCGCGTTGGCCTGCAGTGTGGGTTTGATCTTAGGGGCTTGGCTGGGGGTGGCGCGGTTTAGGGGGCGAGGAGTCTTACTCACAGTGGTCAACACGTCCTTGGCTGTGCCTTCGGTGGTGGTGGGCTTGGTGGTCTATCTGCTGCTCTCGCGTTCTGGGCCTTTGGGATTCTTAGGTTGGCTTTTTAGTTTTAAAGCGATGGTTCTGGCGCAGGCCGTGTTGGTGCTGCCAGTCGTTACCGCGCTGACCCGTCAAACTGTTCAAGATGCGGATACTTTGCACGGCGAACAATTGCGATCCTTGGGCGCTCGCACAGGCGTTCGAAGCTTGCTCTTGGCGTGGGATGAGCGTTACGCCTTGCTCATGGTTGTCATTGCTGCTTTTGGGCGGGCTATCTCTGAAGTGGGCGCGGTGATTATTGTGGGCGGCAATATCGACGGCTTTACCCGGGTCATGACCACAGCCATCGCGCTAGAAACCTCAAAGGGGGATTTACCGCTGGCTTTAGGGTTGGGCTTGGTGTTGTTGGTTTTGGTTTTAATTCTCAATACCGCCGTCTCGCTACTTCGTAATTGGCGTGAGCGTGTTGACGGCACAAGTGGTCAAGGAGCGCTTCACGCCGGCACCGCTGGGACTGGTTTGGTATGACAGCTCTCATCTCGCTTCATCAAGCCACTGTCCAGTTGGGCGTGGGTGCTCGTAACTTGACGCGCTTGAACCCCAGCTTGGTTTGCGCCCTGTCAGAGGTCAGCATGTCAGTGAACGCCGGGGAGCGGGTGGCGCTTGTTGGTGCCAATGGTTCTGGAAAAAGTACTTTGCTGCGTTTACTCCACGGTCTTTTGCAACCCACTCAAGGGCAAATTAGCCTGTCAAAAAATATGCGACAAGCCATGTTGTTTCAGCGGCCTCACATGCTGAGAATGCAGGTAAAAAACTATGTCGCTTTGGGTTTGTGGTTGCAGGGAATGTCTTGGGCAAAGGCGCAAACGCAGGCCATGGATGCTTTACAGCGCGTAGGTTTGCAGGACTTGGCATACCGCAAAGCAAGAACACTCTCTGGTGGCCAACAGCAGCGTGTTGCAATGGCACGGGCTTGGGCGCTTGGGCCGCAACTATTGTTGCTTGATGAACCCACCGCCAGTTTGGATCCCCATGCCAAAGGCGACGTCGAGTCGTTGATGCAAGCTTTTGCCGACGAGCAAAGTGATCACACCTTGATCTTTGCCAGCCACAACCTAGGCCAAGTTAAACGCTTAGCCACGCGGGTCTTGTATCTCGAAAAAGGCCGCGTCTTGGCAGATCTGCCAGTACATCAATTTTTTGATGCCACCGAACTGCAAGCGCAATGCCCTGCAGCCCATTTTTTTGTCAAAGGAGAAGTTCTATGAGTTCCCGTTTTTCTCGCCATTTTTCTCGTCGTTTATTGCTGTCTTTGGTTTTGATTGCATCGGCTTGGGTCGCGCATGCCCAGACGATTGTGATGGCGTCAACCACCTCAACCGAACAATCCGGTCTCTTCAGCCATCTACTCCCTGCTTTTAACAAGGCCACGGGTGTAGAAGTGAAAGTGGTGGCATTAGGTACGGGCCAAGCCATTGACATGGGGCGCAGGGGAGACGCAGATGTGTTGTTTGTGCATGACCAAGTCGCAGAAGAAAAAGTAGTCGCAGAAGGTTTTGCGGTGAAGCGTTTCCCGGTGATGTACAACGACTTTGTACTCATCGGTCCCGCGTCCGATCCCGCGAAAACCAAAGGCAAAGATATTGTGCAAGCCTTAAGCAAACTCGGTGCGGCCAACGCCAATTTCATTTCGCGTGGGGATAAAAGCGGCACACATGCGGCAGAGCTGCGCTTTTGGAAACTCACCCCTGTTCCAGACGCCAAAGGCATCGGCTACAAAGAATGCGGATGCGGTATGGGACCCGCGCTCAATATAGCGTCTAGTACGGGGGGCTATGTCATGGCCGACCGCGCAACCTGGTTGAGTTTCAAAAACCGAGGTGACCTGCAAATTTTGGTAGAAGGCGATAACCGCTTGTTCAACCAATACGGCGTCATGGTGGTTAATCCAGCTAAGCATCCCCATGTTAAAGCGGCATTGGCGCAAAAGTTTGTCGATTGGGTGGTTTCAAATGAAGGTCAAGCCAACATCGCAGCCTACAAAATTGAAGGCCAACAGCTCTTTTTCCCTAACGCTTCCAAGTAAAGCCCTTTAACCTGGGCTGCCTAATCGCACGGGTTGAAGTAAGACTACCAACGCCCCCGCTCCACCTTGGGCGGGCTGCGCTTGAACAAAAGCCACAACCTCGGCTTTTTGTACCAGCCAGCGGTGAACTTTGTCTTTAAGCACCGGCGTTTTCCCGGGGGAGCCTAGGCCTTTTCCGTGTACCACGCGCACACAACGAATCCCTTGCTTATGTGACTCGCGGATAAAGCTGGCCAAAGCCTCTCGCGCTTCATCGCTGCGCAAGCCATGCAAGTCAATTTGGCGCTGAATACTCCACTTGCCTTTGCGAAGTTTTTGCGCCACATCGATACCCACGCCCGGCCGGCGAAAACTCAAATGGTCATCGGTGTCTAGTAAAGAGCTGACATCGACCTCATCGCTCAGCGATTCTTGAAGCGCTGCAGCCTCATCGCGCTGATGTTGAAGCGGCGCAGGTTGCGGTGGGGTAGGTTTGAGATTAACGACAGCAGCCTCTGGCATCCGTTTGACTTTACCAACGGCAGTTTGAAACAGGTTTTTTTGGGCAGCAAGGCGTTTGGCTTTTAAATCACGCTCAGCTTTGGCTTGCGCTTCCTTGGCGGTGTGTGCATCAATTTCTTTTTTATTGCGATTGAGGTCAGAGAGCGTTCCCATTAAACCAAGCCCCTTTCTGCCATAGAAAGCGTTTCGCCTTGGCCGATGATGATGTGGTCTAACACCCGAACGTCGACCAAAGCGAGCGCGGCTTTGAGCGTTTGTGTAAGCGCTTCGTCGGCCCGCGAGGGTTGGACGGAGCCGCTAGGGTGATTGTGCGCTAGAACCACGGCTGCAGCGCCATGGTGCAGGGCGCGTTTAACCACCTCGCGCGGGTAAACGCTGGTCTGGCTTAAGGTGCCGCGGAACAATTCTTCCATCTCCAACAGGCGGTTTTGCACATCTAAAAACAAAACGCAAAAAACCTCATGGGGTCGTGCTGCTAAATGCAATTGCAAATACTGTTTTACCGCTCCTGGCGTATCAAAAACAGTGCGCTCTTGTAAGCGTTGCGCCATGGCCCTGCGGGCGAGTTCCAAAACCGCCACAATTTCGGCGCGTTTGGCGGGCCCCAAGCCCTTGACACGTTTTAAATCATCGGCTGTCGCGTGAAGCAAACCGGCGATACCGCCAAATCCATTTGCAGTTTTACCGGGTAACTGAAGCAACTCATCGGCCATTTGCAACACCCCTTTGCCTGCGATCCCTGTGCGCAACAAAATCGCTAAGAGCTCGGCATCACTGAGCGCACCAGGCCCACGCGCGAGTAGTTTTTCGCGCGGTTGGGCATCCAGTGGAAGGTCTTTAAGCGGCATATCTCAAGTTTCTACAATAGAGCCAGTTTATCGAGACTTTTATGACCACTCACCCGTCCCTTGTTCAAGCTGGTTCCTTTTTAACCTTGCATTACCGCCTGTCGGGGCCGCGAGGCGACATCATCAATACCTTTGGTGAAAAACCTGCCACGCTGAGCTTGGGCGTTGGAGAGTTGTCGCCAGCCATAGAGAGCTGTTTGATGGGCTTGGAGGAGGGGGTTCACACCACGTTTGAATTACCCCCAGGCGCAGCGTTTGGCCAACGCAACCCCGATATGCAGCAGTGGGTGGGTGCTAAGTTGCTCAAAGAGATTGGCGATCCCCAAGAAAAACACCATGTGGGTGATGTGGTCCAGTTTCCTACGCCCGACGGCCTAAGTACTTATGCCGGCACCGTGCTTGAGGTGAAAAAGGGCGAGGAGGGCGATGCTGTTTTGTTTGACTTTAACCATCCTCTGGCTGGGCACCCGGTCAGTTTCGAGGTTCAATTGATTGGGGTTTTATGACCGTTCCCGTATTACAAGGCAGCGATATTTTATTGGCCGAGCCGCGCGGATTTTGTGCTGGCGTAGACCGGGCGATTGAGATCGTCGAGCGCGCCCTCACCAAATTTGGCTCGCCTATTTATGTGCGCCATGAAATTGTTCACAACACGTTTGTCGTGGAAGATCTGAAATCTAAGGGAGCGATTTTTATTGAGGAATTAGACGACGTTCCCCCAGGAGCGACCTTGGTTTTCTCGGCGCACGGTGTGAGCAAAGCCATTCAAATCGAGGCTGGAATTCGGGGTTTTCAAATCTTCGATGCCACCTGTCCTTTGGTCTCTAAGGTTCACGTAGAGATTGCCAAACTCCATAAAGAAGGCTTTGAGTTCATCATGATCGGCCACAAAGGCCATCCCGAGGTTGAAGGAACCATGGGCCAGTTAGACAGCGGCATTCATTTAGTCGAAGACGTTGCAGATGTTGCAAAAATCCAACCTTTGCAAACCCAAAAGTTAGCGCTTGTGACCCAAACCACGCTGAGTATGGACGACGCTTCAGAGATCGCAAACGCTGTAAAAGCCCGCTTCCCAAGCGTTCATTCGCCTAAACAGCAAGACATTTGCTACGCCACACAAAACCGCCAAGACGCAGTCAAGGTCATGAGTTCACAGGTGGATATCGTTATCGTCGTTGGCAGCCCCACCAGCTCCAACAGCAACCGTCTGCGCGAAGTCGCTGAAAAACTCGGCACTGTCAGTTACATGGTCGATAGCGCAGAAGAACTACAAGCGCAGTGGTTTGAAGGTCGCCCTCGCGTAGGGTTGACAGCGGGCGCATCTGCGCCTGACGTTCTGGTGCAAGCGGTGATTACCCGCTTGCGGGCGATGGGCGCAGTGTCTGTTCGGACCATGGACGGCGTTTTAGAAACCATCAAGTTTCCGCTGCCCAAAGGCCTCAAGCTTGACGCCGAGCCCTCGCCCTAAAATGGTTTCACCACTGCTTTTCTCATTACAGAAACTCCCCTCACTATGTTAGATATCAACCTACTGCGCAAAGACCTCGACTCCGCTGTCGCGCTTTTGGAAACCCGCAAATTCCCCCAAGTTTTTTTGAATGTGGATGCGTTTACGGCTTTGGAAGCGGAACGTAAAACCATTCAAACCCGCACCGAAGAAATTCAAGCTAAGCGCAATACCTTAAGCAAGCAAATTGGCCAACTCAAAGCCAAAGGCGCAGCGGCCCAGGCCGAAGTGGATGCCGTGATGGCTCAAACCGCTGACATCAAAGGCGAACTTGAAACATCAGCCGCGCGTCTTGAGCAAATCCAAGCCGATTTACTCGCCATGCTGTCCGTCGTTCCCAACCTGCCCCACAGCAGCGTTCCGCGTGGCGCCGACGAGCACGGCAACGTTGTCGCTCGCAGCTGGGGCACTCCTAAAGCGATGGACTTTGATATCAAAGACCACGTGGATGTGGGCACACCGCTTGGACTTGACTTTGACATGGGCGTCAAACTCAGCGGAGCGCGTTTTACGGTCATGAAAGGGCCAGTCGCCCGCCTTCACCGCGCCTTAGCGCAGTTCATGTTGGATGTTCAAACCCAAGAGCACGGCTATACCGAGTGCTACACGCCCTACATCGTGAACGCGGAAACCTTGCGCGGTACCGGCCAGTTACCCAAGTTTGAAGAAGATCTCTTTGCGGCTAAAAAAGGCGGCCAAGAAGCGCAAGCGGCTGACAACGCCGCCTTGTACCTGATCCCAACCAGTGAAGTGACACTCACTAATTTTGTTCGCGATGTCATCGTCAATGAAAACGAACTGCCCATCAAACTTACCGCCCATACCCCGTGTTTTCGCTCTGAAGCCGGCTCTTACGGGCGCGATACCCGAGGACTCATTCGCCAACACCAGTTTGACAAAGTCGAGATGGTGCAAATCGTTCACCCCGACAAGAGCTACGAAGCCTTAGAGGCCATGACGGCCCACGCAGAGGCTATTTTGCAAAAGCTGGGCCTGCCTTACCGGGTCATGAGTTTGTGTTCGGGGGATATGGGTTTTGGCGCTGCTAAGACCTATGACCTCGAAGTGTGGCTCCCCGCTCAAAACACCTACCGCGAAATTAGCTCAGTCTCTAACTGTGAAGCCTTCCAGGCGCGCCGCTTACAGGCCCGCTTTAAAAATGCACAAGGAAAAAATGAGTGGGTCCATACCTTGAACGGCTCGGGCCTTGCAGTTGGCAGAACCTTGGTCGCAGTACTAGAAAACTACCAAAATGCCGACGGCAGCGTCACCATTCCTGAGGCGCTTAGGCTGTACATGGGCGGCCTAACGCAATTAAGCGCCTGATAGAATTCAGACTTCGCCAATGCGATGCAAACCTAGGAGAGGTGGCAGAGTGGTCGAATGTACCTGACTCGAAATCAGGCGTAGGGGCGACCCTACCGAGGGTTCGAATCCCTCCCTCTCCGCCATTTCAATAGGCCGTAGTTCAACCTGAAATTTGTAGATTGCTTGGACTTTCGTGTTTCAACCGGCGATTTAGCGGATTCAACTCGATCCGGCAGACAAAGCTAGGGTTTGCTTGCAAGCGCCGTTCCACCGGGTAATAAGGTGCCAGTAGCGGCAGTTAACCCAGTATCAATCACAATACTTTGCGTGAGCTCGTCGGGGGTCAACGCCTTGCCACCACAGAGCGATTTAATGTCATTGGCTTTGAGGTGATCGGCGGTATTGAGCCCCACGTTGGCTAAGAGAACGGGGATGGCCAAAACGGGACCGGCGATAAGCAGCAATGAAGGGCCGGCAACGAGTTTGATTTGTTTTAAATCTTCGTGAACCCATGCGTTTTGACGGGCGTTTTGGCAGTCGATCGACTCAAAAGCAGGGTGTTGATTGTCGAGGCTGCCAATGGCTTTGGATGAATAGCTAGCGCAACCCGTCAAGAAGACTGCGGCCACCGTAATCAGTAAACGGTTTAAAACCATGGTTTCTGTCAATTCAAAGTGAAGGTTTTAGACCTTTCTACTTTGTCATCCCTGACTTCACTTTATCGGGAATTGCCTCCCTCTGCAAGTGCTAGCTTCTCTTTTCTAAAGAAGCGCTCCGTTTAAGTGCTGCAAATCAATCAAAAATATGCTTCTCTCCAAAGCTAATGTCGTAGTCAAGCATCAACTCTTCCCCCGATTTGATAGCCCGTAAGGTAACAAGTTGGCCATTTTTTCGAAATTTAACACTGGGTTTTTTTGAGTGGTTGAGATACACCGCCATGTTCAAGGTATGCATACCTACTGATGGGATTTCAATACCCTCTTTGTCGCGATAGCAAAAGATATGGAGTTCTTTTTTTACGCTTTTCGGAACACCTTGAAGCTCTTTGTGCGTGAATTTAATTTCCTTGGCATCGCGCCATGTTCGCATGGGGTTGATGCCTTTGGGGATACTTCGAATCGCAAACACTCCAATGCCGTGAACAGGTGAGATGCCCAAGTGGCAGTAAACCTCTTCTTGCAGGTGCTTTAGGATTTTCTTTTTTAAGGTCGACATGGTGCTTTTCTTTTAGGTATGACGTCGGATCTGATTCCACGCTTCGGGTTTGAAATCGGTATGCAGTGGGGAGGTGGTGTCGAGCGCCAAAGGATGATCGGCATCTGTGAGTGCTAACGCAAAAATAGGCTCATGGTCGGTCACGAAAAGTGCTTTGTAGCCGTAGTCATCGATTGGCCCTAAGTTGTAGTATTGGTAGCCATTGTTGGCGGTCCAACGCGAAGCCAAAAGGCAGGCGTAAATTCCTGGCGATTTGTTTTTGTAGTCGCGACTCCATTGACAAAAACTTCCGTAAACTTGACTGCGTTTTGGAAGCAAAATGGAAACATCTGTGAGAACAAGGTCGCCGTTGGGCGCGTGAACTTGAATCAACAAAATGTCGAGATCACGGATGTAATCGACAAAACCTTCAACCTCTTGGTCGTGAATGTAATAGTTCGCGAAGTGTTCGCCGCCCATCGCGTAAACATCTTCAAGGCTGACGTTTTTTCCAGCAATCACGCTGGTCGTCACGACCAAGTCTTTGCACAACTTATCAAGCTCTTTGAATTTTCGACTTCGCCGCTCTTCAGTCCAAAATGCTTCTGAGCCAGCATGTACCAATCCATATTTGTCGTTGATAGGAACGCCGTAAGGACTCTCAGGTGGGATGGCGTAAACAATGAATGGCTTTTGGGCCATTGCAATCATCTCGGGAGAAACATTCACGTAAGGACACAACGCATCCCAGCGCGAGGTGTAGTAAAGAATCTCTTCGTGGTAGCTCTCCACACACAGATTTTCAGCGTTCCAAGATTGATGTTCTAGATCGAAGTGTTCACGATCGCCTTGCGCGTGATCGTAAACCTCCAAGGTTTCTTGGTTTACGGTAAATTGCATGCGCATGTCTATATTTTTGGCTTAAATGGACTGACTGGCAAGGTTTCTAATTCGAAGTAATCAACATCGATTGCATAATTATTTTCTAGAAATTCGTGGTCAGTTTTTTCTAAGCGTTTGATAATATTTGACATGCTCAGAAGATGCAAGGAGGCTTCACTTTTTGGGTCGGACAATTGTGCGAAGTAACGGTCTTTAAGAGGGCACTCCACATCAAATTGAAATGTTCTTGAGCGGGGTTCAAAGGATAAGGGGTAGAGCTTGCAGCTCACGGGTTTGGCCTCACCCAAATCGCAACCCCGGTCGCCTAAATGCGTGCAATGGTTCTCGATACAAATACTGCCGTAAACCTGCGCTTCTTCCTTTGTTAATGAAACCTCGAGGGGTGGAAAATCTTCCTCGATGTGACAACACCGTTGGCATTGGGCGCAATGCTCAAACAGCATGGAAGACCTGTTCTTGAAAGTGAGTTTTCAAAGCCAAGAGCTCGCGCATTTGTGAGAAATTATGGAAGCCCCTGAAACTGTACATTCGTCAAAATGCCCGAGGGCATTAAAAAGCATTACTGTAATTGCTTTTTCACGTTTATTCTCAAAATCAGTGAAAACATGAGCGCCTTTTGGGCGCTCATGCCACTTATAAAATTTTGAAAGCCGAACGCATCAATTTACGAATGATCGGCGGAACTTCGCCAGCAGAGAAAAGAGTCGCTGCAAAAGAGAACTGGGTTCGAACCACTCCGCGCTCATGGCTGAAGGCTTTAAATCCGTAGTGCCCGTGGGCATTGCCGATGCCAGAGTTATTCACTCCGCCGAAAGGCAGGTTGCCTTGTAAGAATTGCATGAGTGAGTGGTTAACGCAAGCCCCGCCTGAGACGGTGCGCGTTAAAACAGCATCAATATTTTTTTCAGTTTTGCTGTAAACGTATAAAGCCAGCGGTTTAGGACCCGCATTGATGCGCTCAATGACTTCGTCTAGATTCGTAAATCCGATGATAGGCAGCAAGGGTCCAAAAATTTCTTCTTGCATCACGCGAGCCGCGTCGGGAACCTTGTCCAACAGCGTCGGCTGAATAAAGCAATCGGACTCTCCCATGCCACCACCTGTCAGTGAGCGAGCGCCGTGCGCTGTGGCATCTTCTAGCAGGGCTTTGACGCGACCGGTATGGCGGGCGTTAACCATGTGTGCCAGGTGGGGGCTGTTTTGTTGGTCGGCCAAACTGTTGCCATAGGCTTTTTTCAGTTCTTCGCGGCAAATGTCAACCCATTGGTCTTTGACGCTTTCGTGAACAAAGACATGGTCTGGCGCAATACAGGTTTGGCCTGAATTAGCAAACTTAGCCCACATGATATTTTTAGCCGCCAGTTTGAGGTTGGCACTGGCATCCACAATCGTTGGGCTCTTGCCGCCGAGTTCAAGCGTGACGCTGGTGAGATTCTTGGCCGCTGCGGCCATGACGAGTTTTCCAATTGCAGGACTGCCGGTAAAGAAAATATGATCGAACGGCAATTCTTGCAAGGCTTGGGCTACATCGGCTTCCCCTTGGAAAATTGCGACTTCATCTTCTGAGAAAACTTCGCCTACGATCTTGGCAATAAGGGCCGACATGTGGGGTGTTAATTCTGAGGGCTTCAAAATCGCTGTGTTACCCGCCGCGACGGCAGACACCAAAGGTGCCAGCGTTAAATTGATGGGGTAGTTAAATGGCCCAACGATCAGGCAGCGCCCACGTGGGACGTATTGAACGTGGCTGCGCGTTCCACCAGTGAGAAGCGTAGGCCAGACCCGGGTGGGCTTCATCCATTTTTTGAGCTTGCGAATCGCATCATTGGCTTCAACGCAAATAGGCAAGATTTCAGCCAAATCGACTTCGCCAGGTGGTTTTTTAAAGTCGGCGTAGGCCGCGTGGTAGCAGTCTTCGGTATGGGCAATGACCGCGTCACGTAGCTTGCGAATTTTTGCGATGCGCTCGTCTGCGGTTGAGCTGCGCAGTCTTAAGGCGGTAGCGGCTTGACGGTCAAACACTTCTTGCATGCGTACTTTAAAAAACTCTGGAGTTAATGCTAGATTAGTCATTGCATATCTTTCTTATCAAAAAGGGGAGGATGAAAACTCGTGTGCCGGATGATAGTGCAGTCAATGGCCTTGAAAGCGCGGCGATTTTTTCTCGACAAAAGCGATGGCGGCTGCTTTATGGTCTTCGGTTTCAAAAGTCCGAATCATATGTATCGCCTCTAAGTCAAGAACCTCTGACAAAGAGCCTCGTAAGCCGGCATTGAGGTTGCGTTTCATGTAACCAATAGCCAAGGTGGGTAAAGCGGCCAGCTCAAGAGCCCAAGCGTGTGCCGCTTGGGCCAGTTGATCTTTGGGGACGGACCGGTTAACGAGTCCTATACGCGCCGCTTGTGCTCCCAATACCACCTCACCTGTGAAGTACATCTCACGGGCTTTGGCTGCACCGACTAAAAGATTTAAAAAATAACTGCCACCAAAATCTCCAGAGAGCCCAATTTTGGAGAAGGCGGTGGTGAGTTTGGCGTCGTCTGCAGCAATTCGCATATCGCAGGCCAAAGCCAATGACAGACCGGCACCCGCAGCAGGGCCTGAAATAACAGCTAAGGTGGGTTTGGGCATTTCATGAAGCCACCGGCTGACTTCCATACTCGCTCGCAGGAGGTTCACGTTTTGCTCGAAAGGCAATGAATTCGCCGAGCCTGGCTCTTTATTCACAAAGCCTTTCACATCTCCCCCGGCACAAAAGGCCCCGCCTGCGCCTGTCAAGACGACCAATCGAACCGAAGGGTCGTTGGCAAGCCGAGGCATGGCCTCTGACAGACCTTTCATTACTTCCGTGGTCATGGAGTTTCGAGATTGGGGACGGTTGATGGTCAGGGTTGCAATGCCATCATGAAAAGTTTCAAGTAACTCAGAGCTCATAAGAATCTTTCTGTTTTAAGTATGTGTAGCTTCGTCGAAGCCCACATAGCGAACAAAGGTGGCGTTGTCAGCGCGAACCGATTTCACGCTGTTGGCGACAAAACTTTCATCGGGATATCCAAGCGCAATACAGATCATGATGTTTTGGTCGTCAGGGATACCTGCGTGCTCGCGCACTACGCTGGATTGCATGATGCCTTGTCCGTTGATCACGCATCCTAAACCTTGTTCCCAAGC